>JBCBDZ010000083.1:0-13382 GCA_038529225.1 Pseudomonadota bacterium
GTCGGCGCGCGCAAAGACGAAATGCCAAACCGGCTCGCCAGCGCGGTGAGGTGTTCCAACGCTTTGCCGCGGTCAACTGGATCACCTGCAGGGAGTGTCCCCGCAGGGACAGATGGCGCGCGACCCATGGGAGCGATGTGAAAGGCCAGCCGATCGGCGAGCGCATCGGGGACGCGTTCCTCTGCCTCAATCCCTTCGTCCAGAGCCACCAAGCCTCTGGTCAGACCCTGATCTGCAAGGGCAGCCAATTTGGCTGCCAACGATGTTGGGCATCGTTCGGCCATCGGAACCACGGCAATGCAGGGCTGTGAGAAAAAACCTTTTGTTTCAATGACATGTGCCGTCGAAAGCGTTGCGCTAAGGTCAATACCTCCAAACAGTTGTTCATCAGAGATACCGACTGGCAATTTCCGCAGCGCAAATGGCGGTTTGAATTCATTCAGCAGCATATCACGCGCGGGCGAAGCGCGCATGCGAACAACCACACCGCCCAGTCCCACCGGATCAATTTCCAGCAATTTGAGCGCAAGAGCGGCGTTATGCCATGTCTCATCACTCATGTCGCAGGGCAGGGCTCATGCCAACACGGACTCGACTGTGCGTGAAACACGGGTGCTGCTGCCCGCTTCGTCCAGCGGGTCGCGGCGCAGGCGGTGAGACAATGCAACCGCCGCGATACTGCGCAGGTGGTTTCGGGTCAGCACACGCGCCTTTTCATAGGCGGCCAGCGCGCGCGCGGCGCGCAACAGGGTCAGTTCCCCGCGAAGCCCGTCAGACCCAAGCGCAATGCACAATTCGGCGCAATCCTGCAGGATGTCATCTGGCGTTTCGATCTGCGGCAAAAGCTTGCGCGCGGCCAGAATGCGGCGGCGAATCCTGGCGTCTTCTTTTTCGTATTCGGCCATGAAGGCTTCGTGATCGCTTTCAAACCGGTCCCGCCGTTTAATGACTTCAATCCGTTGCGCGACATCATTGGGGCTGCGCACTTCGACCGACAGTCCGAACCGGTCCAGCAATTGAGGCCGCAATTCGCCTTCTTCGGGATTGCCTGAGCCAACCAGAACAAAACGGGCGGGGTGGCGAATGGAAAGCCCCTCGCGTTCAACCACGTTCTCACCCGACTGGGCCACGTCCAGCAACAGATCAACAATGTGGTCTTCCAGCAGGTTGACCTCGTCAATGTACAAGTATCCGCGGTTTGCACGGGCCAGCAATCCCGGCTCAAATGCCTTTTCCCCACGGGTCAGCGCCCGTTCAATGTCGAGCGCGCCAACAACGCGGTCTTCCGTGGCACCAAGCGGCAGGTCAATCACCGGGGTCGGGCGTTTGACCTTCTTTTTCGTTTCGACATTTGCCCATTCCGGGCAGTCTTCCCAAGTCGCGGCGTTGATCGGGCATCCGACAACGGCCGTGATCGGAGGCAACAGGGCGGCGAGCGCGCGCACGGCCGTCGATTTCCCCGTTCCGCGATCACCAAACACCAGGACTCCGCCGATACCGGGATCGATTGCCGTCAGGATCATCGCGCGCTTCATGTCGGTCTGGCCGACGATTGCCGAAAATGGAAAGGGAGTGTTGCTCATTTCAACTTCAGTCCTTCGAGCGGGCTGACGCCGCCCCATGTGCCCGTATCACCAAGAATAGCAAACCGGGCATAGAGTTCTTCGCGGAACCATGCACCATCGCGCACCGCTTGGATGGCCGCAGCATGCGGTCCGCCTGTGCGTGCAAAGGCGGCCATTTCGGCGGCGCCCGGCCATATGGAGAATGTGATCTGGTGCAACATGGGCACCTCGCCAATTCCGATCTTGAACACAACATTCGGGTCGGACCCGATCATGTTGGATATGTCAGGTACGCGACCCCAGAATTTCGCCAGAATTCCGGGTTTGATCGTGGCACGGGTCAGGGCGGCGAGGGGGCCGGTTTTCGGCTCTGTTACAGGCTTGAACGGCTCCGTTCCGCTCCACGCGCCGCGTGCAGATGTAGGCGACAGAAAGACGGTCCAGTGTTCCTTGGCCCGCTTCCGGTAGCTTGCAAATATCGGCGTCTGTCCAATATGACGCGCGGCTGTGTCCGGGTCGGGCCAGACGCACAAGATGGCGTAGACCGCGGTGTTCGGGATTGGCGTGAACCCTTCGCCCGTGCCGGAACCGCACAGTTTCCAAAAGCTCAGATCGGGCACACGCGCCATCGCCAGTCGCGCCCCGCCCATCATGGCCAGCGCCCACGCCCGGTCGCGCCACCGCGAAAAGCGGAAAAAGGAAAGGGTGATCGTTTGAGTCATCTGTTTCGCACTGAAGGGCCAGCGTTTGGCACGTCCCCAAGCTTATGGGCGGAAAAGAAATTGTCAACTAAACTAGACACATCTATGTTCGGACAAGATGACACGTCTTGATCCCATCGATTCGCAAACGCGCAACGGCAACCGCGCCATCGTCATTGGTGCCGGTCTTGGCGGCTTGGCGGCTGCCATGCGACTTGGGGCCAAGGGCTACAAGGTCACGGTCGTGGACAAGCTGGATGTGCCCGGCGGGCGCGGCTCTGCGATCTGGCAGGACGGGCATCGTTTCGATTTGGGTCCTACGATTGTCACCGTTCCACAGCTTTACAGAGAGCTTTGGGCAGCCTGCGGACACGATTTTGATGCCGATGTAGATCTGCGCCCCCTCACGCCGTTTTACGAGATTCGCTGGCCAGACGGTACCAAGTTCGTCGCCCAACAAGATACCCAGGCGATGCGCGCCGAGGTTGCCAGAATCGAGCCGCGCGATGTCGCAGGCTTTGACAAGTTTCTGCAGGATTCCGCCCGTCGTTACTGGTTCGGGTTTGAGGATCTGGGGCGGCGCTCGATGCACAAGCTATGGCACCTGGTCAAAGTGCTGCCCACATTTGGTGTCCTGCGCGCAGATCGATCCGTCTATGCCCATGCGGCAAAGCGGTTTCGCAATGACAAGCTGCGCATGGCATTTTCGTTTCATCCGCTTTTCATTGGTGGTGACCCGACCCACGTCACCAGCATGTACATCCTGGTAAGCTATCTCGAAAAGGAATTCGGCGTGCATTACGCCATGGGCGGTCTGGCACATATGGCGCGCAAGATGGGCGATGTGATCGAGGCTCAGGGCGGCACGCTGCTTATGGAAACAGAGGTTGATCAGATCGTGGTCGAAGCAGGGCGCGCGCGCGGTGTGCGTCTGTCCTCTGGTCTAGAACTCGGCGCGGATGTTGTTGTGTCCAACGCGGACGCCGGGCACACCTATGACCGTCTGCTCCGGGATCGTCCAAAGAAGCGTTGGACGCCCGCACGTCTCAACCGCACCCGTTACTCGATGAGCTTGTTTGTCTGGTATTTCGGCACCAAGGGCACCCGAGGCGATTGGGCGGATGTGGGCCATCACACGATCCTGAATGCGCCGCGCTATACCGGGTTGCTCGACGACATTTTCATGAAGGGCAAATTGGCTGATGACATGAGCGTTTATGTCCATCGCCCCTCTGTGACTGATCCAACGGTGGCACCGGAAGGGGATGATACGTTTTATGTCCTGTCCCCGGTGCCCCATCTGGGGCATGGCGGTGTGAACTGGAAAACCGAAGAGGCGGCGTACAAAGCCAAGATGCTCCAAATGCTGGAAGAGCAGCTTTTGCCCGGTTTAGGGTCGAAAATAAAGACCGAAACCGTCTTTACGCCTGAAACCTTCCGCGACCGGTATCTGTCGCCACACGGGTCCGGGTTTTCGATCGAACCGCGCATTCTGCAATCCGCGTGGTTCCGTCCCCACAACGTCAGCGAAGAGGCTGAGGGCCTGTATCTGGTTGGTGCCGGCACACATCCTGGCGCGGGCGTGCCGGGCGTGATTTCCACAGCCGAAGTGCTTGGCCAACTTGTTCCGGATGCAGTGACATGATGGACCCGCGTGATCTTGAGGCCTGCACCGAAGCGATCCGCCACGGGTCGCTGTCCTTTCATGCGGCTTCGCGGTTGTTGCCCAAGCGCGTCCGTGATCCGGCCCTCGCCCTTTATGCTTTTTGTCGGCTTGCCGATGATGAGGTCGATCTGAAGGCTGAAAAGGTGGACGCCGTGTTGCGGCTGCGCGACCGGCTTGATCTGGTCTATGCCGGCACGCCACAGAACGCTGCACCGGATCGGGCCTTTACGGCTGTTGTGCAGCAATTTGATATGCCGCGGGCCTTGCCTGACGCCTTGCTTGAAGGCCTCGCATGGGACGCCGAGGGACGGACGTATACCACTCTGTCCGGGGTCAAGGATTACTCGGCCCGCGTCGCCTCTGCCGTTGGCGCGATGATGTGCGTCCTGATGGGTGTGCGGGATCGTGATGCGCTTGCTAGGGCTTGCGATCTGGGGGTTGCGATGCAGCTGACCAACATTGCACGTGATGTGGGTGAGGATGCGTTGGAAGGGCGGATTTACCTGCCGACCAACTGGATGAATGACGCCGGCATTGATGTTGCCGATTTCTTCGCTGATCCAAGGCCCACAAAGGCCGTACGCGGTATGGTCAAGAAACTCGTGATCGAGGCGCACAGGCTCTACTACCGGTCCGAAGCCGGGCTGGGCGCGTTGCCACGTTCCTGTCGCCCGGGCATCTTTGCGGCCCGCCATATTTATGCGGGGATCGCGGGGCGTCTGGGCGCAATGGAGTACGACAGCATCACCGCGCGGGCGCGAACGAGCCGTGCGCAGAAACTTGGCTGGTTGGCTCAATCTGTGGCCCAATCCGGCACCAGCATGATCATGCCACGCTCACCCGTGCTGTTCGCCAAGCCGTTGCCAGAGGTTCAGTTTCTTGTGGATGCGGCCGCCAAAGACGGCCCGGGGCGCCGCAGTGACAGCCTCTTTGACGCGCTCGCTTCGCTTGAAGCCAAGCGCCAGACCGAAAGGGCCGCCTTGATCGGGGCGCGCGCCCGGGCGACATAGCGCGTATGTTCTGGCTTGTTTTCAGTATATTCCTTGCCGCCTGCCTTGGCGCAGGTGCGACCGGCGGAATGTTCCCTCCCGGGCCGTGGTACCGGTCGCTGGCCAAGCCGTCGTGGACTCCGCCTGACTGGGTTTTTCCTGTGACATGGATGGTGCTTTACGTATGCATGGCGGCAGCGGGTGCGCGGGTAGCGGTGCAACCGGACAATGCCGTTGCGATGGCGTGCTGGGCCCTGCAAATTGCGTTCAACGGCCTCTGGACACCCGTTTTCTTCGGCCTGCGTAACATCCGCATGGGCATGGCGATTATCGTGGTTCTCTGGATCACCGTGTTTGCCACGATGATAGCATTGTGGCAGGTCGACACGATCGCAGGACTCCTCTTTGTCCCGTATCTTGTATGGGTGACAATTGCAGCTGCTCTGAACGCGGCTGTCTGGAACCTCAACCGCGAAGAGGCGGCTAAATCGTCGGTGCCCCAAGGCTGATCCAGACCTTCATCTTGCCCAAAAAACTTTCCCCGAAGGGTCGGGTTGATACTGGTCCTGCGACCCGGTCAAAGCGGCCCATTCGATCAGGAAAAATTCCAGTTCCGGCGTCTTGGCACACGCACGGCCAGCATCGGCTTTATCAGGGGTGAGCGGAATCGGGTCAGGTCAAGCGCCTCATGCACACCCGTCGTTTCACGCCCATTGAGGGTCGTTCGCACGGCCGAGCGGGAATAAAACGGCGCATCCAGCATGTTCTGCATCTGCCGGGCCCTTGTTCCGGCGTCTCCGCGCGTTTCACGCTTCACAGCCCAGAGCGACCGTCTGAGCGGCACCTTCGGGGGCAGGGGGATCTCACGCGCGGTGCCGTCTTCGTCAAAGGAGAACGCCGCAGCAAGTTCCGAACCGTCAAGGCGTATTGCATCGTAAAAACACGTCGCCCCATTGCCGGTCGGATATCGGCCCCACGTCCAATAGCTGAAGTCTTCCTCAAGGGCGCGGGTGCCGAAGTTCGAATCAAAATATCCTTCTCCGCTCCATCTCCATCCCTTGCGGTCAATGTCGACTTCTATTCGGGCGCGTGGCGCAAAGGGGCGCCATATATGTGCGCCGTCCGGGGTCAGCGGCAGTTCAACGCCCGTTATCGCCGAAGGAGTCACCCGGATTTGGCCTTCGACTCTGGAAATCATGGGGTGTGAGGACACTTCGCAGATGTCGATTACCAACTGGTCATTTTCCCACCTCATGCAGGATGGCCCGACTTCCAGCCGGGATGCTGTCTGGCGCAGTGCGGATTGACCGCGGTCCGTCATTGTGAACCTGCCGCCCCGCCCGTAGGTTGCCACGTTGATGCAGACGTGGTTCTGTGGGTTCTTGCGCCCCGACCACCGGTACCATGGTGAAAACACCGATCCGATGAAACCGATGACGGACACGGCGCGCGTGCCGCAATCGCTCAGACCGTCGACATACCACCACGCATAGCCGTTGGGGCCGACATGGACATTGAAGTTCGGTCTCTCAAGATCGCCGCGACCGCGTGCCGGGCGGAGAGCGTCGCCATCGGCACACCGGCTCCCGGATGTGTCCCGCCACCGGCCAGATACAGGTTCGGAATCGACGTGCGGGCCGTGGGTCGGCGCAGCGCCGCCGTCAGACCGTGTGGGGTCTGGCCATAAAGCGCGCCCATGCTGGCGGGGAACATCCGTCCGAAGGCTTGGGGCGTCGTCACTGTTCGCGTAGTCGGCGTCGGGCTGAAACTCATCCCGAGTTGCGCCATCTGCTGCGTGATCTGATGAAGCCATGGGGTCAGGTCCTCGTCTTCGGTGGTGTCAGGGGTGGCCGGTGCGTTCGTGATGATCTCGAACCGTTCAAGGTCAGGCGGGGCCTTGCCCTGACCGCGATCAAGCGCGCAGACATAAAAAGAGGGGTGGCGCGGCACGCGGCCCGCCATGAGGTCGTTGAATTCGCTCACGGCGTCGTCTGCGAAGAACACGTTGTGATGGGCCAGGTCCGGACCATGTGGTGTTGCGGCAAAGCTGAGGACGCGGGCTGAAAAGCTGCGTTTGGCCGTCAGTGTCTGTTTTGCGATCCCGCAGGTGTTCGGGCCAAAGGCACCGTTGGGCAGGGCGCGCGGATCACCCGCATGTACAACCACATCGCAGGACAGGCGCGTTCCGTCTTGCAGGTGCACTGCACGGGCCTGATTGTTTTTGACGTCGATCCTGTCCACGTGGGCACAGGTTTGTATGTCGACATTGTTTTGCTTGAGAAGGTCGGCGATTGCAGCGGTCAGTTTGTGCATGCCCCCCTTGACCACCCAGACGCCTGACGCCTCGGCCTGCCAGATCAGCGACAGGAGTGCGGGTGCGTGGGTTGGGCTGCCCCCGACATATGTGGCGTAGCGCCCGAAAAGCTGACGCAGGCGGGGGTCGTCAAAGCTGGACTTCAACACACCCGCCAGCGTCGACAGCGGTGCCATTGCAGGGATCAGAGACGGTGATTTGAGCACATGTGCGGTCAGGGCGCCGATCCGCGGTTCCGGTGCCTGCATCATTGGCGCATCAAAGGCTGAGAACAGTCGCGCCGTACGGGCGCAGAACCGGGCAAATTGATCGGCAGAGCGGGGCCCTGCAAAGGCGTCTATTGCTGCAATGCTCTTGTCGAGGTCGGCGGAGAGATCCAGGGTGCTTCCGTCGGCCCAGAAGTGGCGCGCGAGCGTATCCTGTTTGATCAGTGTCACATGGTCCTCAAACTGCGCTCCTAGGGTGGCAAACAGTTCGTCAAAGACATGACGCATGGTCAGGACTGTGGGTCCTGCATCAATCGGGCCAGCGTCAGAGGGCAGCGTACGTATCTTGCCCCCGATATCTGCATGCCGTTCCAGCAGCGTCACATCGTAACCGGCAGCGCGCAGACGCACAGCGCAGGCCAAGCCTGCTATGCCGGCACCGATGATTACGGCGCGTTGTGAGATGCGTGGATCGTTGATCTGTCTGTGCCTTTTCGAGCGCGTGTTCAGTCAGTCTGATTGTTGACTCATCAAGGCAATGTGTCCAGTATGATTTACACTATGTTGTCTCACAATAATGACACATGTCCAATTTTGGAGCGACCGATATGGGTTTGAACACACGGATCGAGGCGGCAATTGCAAGCGCTGTTGCCCATGGGCAGGGGGCCGGACGCGCCACACCGCCCAAGCTGGCAAGTGCGCTTCACTATGCCACCGCACCGGGTGGCGCACGCATTCGGCCGACCATTCTGACCTCGGTTGCGATGGCCTGTGGCGATGATCGACCGCAGGTCTCAGATGCGGCGGCCGCAGCGCTTGAGCTGATACACTGTGCCAGCCTCGTCCATGATGACCTGCCCTGTTTTGACGACGCAGACATGCGCCGGGGCAAGGCTTCGGTGCATCGCGCCTATTCCGAACCCCTCGCCGTTCTGGCCGGTGACAGCCTGATCGTCCTTGCCTTTGAAACGCTGGCCCAGCAGTCCGCGCATGCCCCTGACCGGGTCGCACAACTGATTGTGACCCTTGCGCAGCGCACTGGTATGCCCGGGGGTATCTGTGCTGGCCAAGGCTGGGAAAGCGAGGCCGAGGTTGACCTCAAGGCCTATCACCAGGCCAAGACTGGCGCCCTGTTCATCGCGGCCACCCAGATGGGCGCCATCGCGGCAGGTCAGGAGGCTGAGCCTTGGTTTGAATTGGGTGATCGGATCGGCGAAGCGTTTCAGGTAGCAGATGATCTGCGCGACGCGCTTTACGATGCAGACACGCTGGGCAAGCCTGCGGGTCAGGACGATCTGCATGGACGTCCCAATGCGGTCACGCAATTGGGTGTCCAAGGCGCCATCAGCCGTCTCAAGGACATTCTGGGCGGGGCCATCGCCTCCATCCCAAGCTGCCCTGGCGAGGCGCAACTGGCCGAGATGGTGCGCATGTACGCCGAGCGCCTGACGCCCGTCGTGTCCAACACCACCGTTCCCGGCGAATGACCAGCGGGGATACCAACCTGCCGACATGGCGTGGCGGCTGGCTCAATCGTCTGATCTCGCGTCCCGGTTTTCAAAGTTGGGCCAGCCGTTTCCCTCTCACCCGAGGTCGCGCCCGTGCAGACGGGGCCGCCCTGTTTGATGTGGTGCAGGGTTTTGTCCAGAGTCAGGTGCTTATGGCGCTGGTCGAATTGGACATGTTCCGCCGCCTGCGCGCAGGTCCTCAAAATGCCGCGGCGCTCGGGCGGGCTTGCGGCATTGAGCCAGATCGCATGCAGGTGCTGTTGCAGGCGGGCGCAGCCCTTGGCCTGTTGCGCCGCAAGCGTGGTGGCTACGCACTGGCACGCAAGGGTGCGGCTCTTATGGGCGTGCCGGGTCTGGAGGCGATGATTCGCCATCACAAAGCCTTTTACGATGACCTGCGCGATCCGGTGGCCTTGCTCCGCGGGCCCGAGCAAACGCAGCTCAGCCAGTTCTGGCCCTACGTTTTTGGGGGTGATGTTCCGCCCGCAGAGGCTGCGACCTATTCCGACCTGATGGCCCAATCCCAGCGGCTGGTGGCCGAAGACACGTTGCGTGCCGTCTCGCTCAAGGGTGTGTCGCATTTGCTGGATGTGGGTGGAGGTACGGGTGCATTCCTTGAGGCCGCAGGGCAGGTTGCGCCGTCCATGAAGATGACATTGTTCGATCTGCCGCCTGTCGTCCCTGATGCACAGGCCCGGTTCGAAGCCGCCGGGATGGCAGACCGGGTCACCATCACTGCGGGATCGTTTCGCGATCAGGCTTTGCCAACTGGAGCGGACGCCGTTTCATTGATCCGTGTTCTCTATGATCATTCGGATGATACCGTGCGTGCCCTTTTGGCTCGAGCGTATGAGGCACTGCCCAAGGGTGGGCGTCTTATCATCTCTGAGCCTATGGGTGGCGGAGCCCGTCCCGAAAGGTCCGGAGACGTTTATTTCGCATTTTACACGATGGCCATGCAGACGGGCCGCGCGCGCTCTGCGGCGGAGATCGAGGCGTTGGTGCAGGATGCCGGGTTTGACCAGATCCGCAGTCCGGCCCCTGCGCGTGCATATGTCACCCGGGTTTTGACAGCGGTGCGTGCGAATTGATCTACATGCAAAGTGTCCATTTTGATTGACAGTTTGGCGTGTCTATTTAAAATGACAGTTACTGACGCTGACCTGTCCTGAGTCTCTGATCGCGAGATGACGGCCCAAGGGCTGCGCGAAAAGGAGAAACACGTGCACACATCTGCAGTCCTGCTCAATGGTCCCAAGGACCTTGCAGTCGACACCTTGGCCCTGACGGACCCGGGGCCTGCGGACCTCGTTGTGCAGGTGTCGCATTCCGGAATCTCCACCGGCACTGAAAAGCTGTTCTGGTCAGGCGACATGCCTCCTTTTCCCGGAATGGGGTACCCGCTGGTGCCTGGCTACGAAGCCGCGGGAGAAGTTATGGAAGCGGGGTTGCTGACCGGGTTCAAACCGGGCGACCGCGTGTTCGTTCCGGGGGCAAATTGTTACGAAGGGGCGTTTGGCCTGTTTGGCGGCGCGGCGCGCACCGTGGTCACCGACAGCGAACGCGTCACGCGAATCGACTCCGGCTTTGGTCCTGAAGGGGCATTGCTGGCTTTGGCCGCGACGGCCCGCCATGCGATGGCGGGCATGAACAAGGCCGTGCCTGACCTCATCGTCGGTCACGGCGTTTTGGGTCGCTTGCTTGCGCGGCTGACAATCGCCGCTGGCGCGCCTGCGCCGACCGTTTGGGAAATTGATCCAGCACGCCGTTGTGGGGCGATGGGCTATGACGTGATGGATCCGGACGAAGATTCGCGCCGTGACTACACATCAATTTACGATGCCTCAGGGCAGGGCACTTTGCTGAATGATCTTGTCGGCCGCATCGCCAAAGGCGGAGAGATCGTGCTGGCCGGATTCTATTCCGCGCCGCTGTCCTTTGCCTTCCCTCCGGCATTTATGAAAGAAGCGCGGTTTCGCGTGGCAGCAGAATGGACGCGCGAAGACCTCGCAGCGACCCGCGCCCTTGTGGAATGCGGCGCGCTGAGCCTTGGCGATCTGATCACACATACCAAGCCGGCCAGTGATGCGCCTGCGGCTTATGAACAGGCTTTCACAGACAGTGATTGCATCAAGATGATTTTGGACTGGGAGCACTGACATGAAAGATGAGGTTCCAAACCTTAAGGATTTCGATCAGCGCCTGCGCGATGAAGCCCACGAAGATCTGGCGGACATCGTCGCCGAAGAGCCCACCAGCAAGACCCAGATCATCGCGATCTATGGCAAGGGAGGGATCGGCAAGTCGTTTACGCTGGCCAATCTCAGCCACATGATGGCCGAGCAGGGCAAGCGCGTGCTGCTGATCGGGTGCGATCCGAAATCGGACACGACCTCCCTTTTGTTTGGCGGCAAAGCCTGCCCGACCATCATTGAAACCTCGACCAAGAAAAAGCTGGCGGGCGAAGAGGTGAAGATCGGGGACGTGTGTTTCAAACGCGGTGGCGTCTTTGCGATGGAACTTGGTGGTCCCGAAGTTGGTCGTGGATGTGGCGGTCGCGGGATCATCCACGGCTTTGAGCTTCTGGAAAAGCTGGGCTTCCACGATTGGGACTTTGACTACGTTCTGCTCGATTTCTTGGGTGATGTGGTCTGCGGCGGCTTTGGCCTGCCCATCGCGCGTGACATGGCGCAGAAGGTGATCTTGGTCGCCAGCAATGATTTGCAGTCTCTATACGTGGCAAACAACGTCTGTTCTGCTGTGGAGTACTTCCGCAAGCTGGGCGGGAACGTGGGTGTCGCGGGTCTTGTGATCAACAAGGATGACGGGACAGGCGAGGCGGCGGCCTTTGCAGAAGCCGTGGACATTCCGATCCTTGCCTCCATCCCGCAAGACGATGATCTGCGCAAGAAGTCGGCCAACTACCAGATCGTTGGCACCGACCAAAGCCAGTGGGGCCCGCTGTTTGCGGCCCTTGGCGAAAACGTGGCCGAAGCCCCGCCTGTACGTCCGGCGCCGTTGGATCAGGATGGCCTGCTGGGTCTGTTCGATGCGTCCGAGACGGGGGGCGATGTGGTTCTGGAACCGGCCACCGACATGGACATGCGCGGCAAGAATGCAGAGCCCAAGGCGTCGCTCGAGGTGATCTACGATGACGCATAAGTCAGATGACATCTTTGAACTCCTTGAGCGGTCGGCTGCAGCGGTGCGCCAGTCACGTGAGACGTGCCGCAAAGTAAGAGCCTCGTTGGCACGAACGCGCGCGTCTTTGCGTGAGGCGGATTCCATTCGCTGCGACACGTCCATCGCCGTCGATGAGATGTGGCAGGAGCTGTCTTCTTGAGCACTAGGGTCACATATGACGACGCTGATGCGGTCGAGGTGACAGCCGGACACCCGAGAGAGGCAGAGATGCCAGAACCGACGGGTGTGGATGGCCTTGGCTGTCATTCAGGGTCCGAGATGGAAAAGGCTGCCCGTATGGCAGGCAACTCCGAGATGCTCGACAAATTTGCAGCAGACTACCCTCAAGGTCCACATGACAAACCTCAGTCGATGTGCCCTGCCTTTGGGTCTTTACGTGTCGGGTTGCGCATGCGCCGGACGGCGACCGTTCTCAGTGGTTCGGCCTGCTGCGTCTATGGCCTGACCTTTGTGTCCCATTTCTATGGCGCGCGCCGCTCTGTCGGTTACGTTCCTTTCAACTCCGAAACACTTGTGACGGGCAAACTGTTCGAGGACATCCGCGAGAGCGTGCATGATCTGGCGGATCCGGACAAATACGACGCTATCGTCGTGACCAACCTCTGTGTGCCGACCGCCAGCGGTGTGCCTTTGCGCTTGTTGCCCGATGAGATCAATGGCGTGCGCATTGTCGGCATTGATGTGCCCGGCTTTGGCATTCCCACGCATGCCGAGGCCAAGGACGTGCTGGCTGGTGCGATGCTCAAATATGCCCGCGAAGAGGTTGAGGCCGGCCCTGTCGCCGCCCCCGTCGGCGGCAAGTCTGATCGTCCGACTGTTTCGATGCTGGGGGAGATGTTCCCGGCGGATCCGATGATGATCGGTCAGATGCTGGCCCCGCTCGGTCTGGCCGCTGGCCCTGTGGTGCCCTGCCGTGAATGGCGCGAGCTTTATGCAGCACTGGACAGCGCGGTCGTTGCGGCAATCCACCCGTTTTACACGGCGTCCGTGCGGGAGTTTGAAGCGGCCGGTCGGCCCATTGTCGGCTCGGCGCCTGTTGGTCGCGATGGCACCGCGACGTGGCTTGCGAATATTGGCGGCGCCTATGGTTGCTCAGCCGATCAGATTGCGAAAGCCCAGAATGCGGTTTTGCCTGCCATCACGGGCGCGCTGGCGGCGACGCCAATCCTCGGCACGATCACACTTTCAGGCTATGAGGGTTCTGAACTGCTGGTGGCGCGGTTGCT
>JBCBDZ010000084.1:0-13198 GCA_038529225.1 Pseudomonadota bacterium
GCCTGTTCGTGGTGCCCATCGCGGTGATCGGCCTTGACCTGATGCCGGCCGGGTCCAACCCGGATCTGTTCGTGCTGACGATACCGCTGGCCGAAGGGCAAGTGGGTCTCGCCACACTCAGTTTTCTGGGCGGGTTTTCGTCGGCGACGTCCATGGTGATCGTGGCGACACTTGCGCTTTCGACCATGGTGTCCAACCATATCGTGATGCCCATCTGGCTGAGCGCCCGCGTCGAGGGGGCACAGGTGTCAGGGGACGTGCGCAATGTCGTGATCCTCGCGCGGCGCGCTTCGATCCTGATGATCATTGGCCTTGGCTACATCTACTACCGGTCTTCGGGCGGTGGCGCGGCACTGGCGGCGATCGGGCTGATCTCTTTCGTGGGCGTTGCGCAGTTCCTGCCGGCCATGCTGGGGGGCATCGTGTGGCGCGGGGCGACGCGGTGGGGGGCGCTTGCCGGGCTGCTCGTTGGGTTTGCGATCTGGGTGTTCTGTTCGCTTCTGCCCAGCTTTGGACCCGGTGTGGTGCTGTCGACGGGCGTTTTCGAACAAGGGCTTTGGGGGATGGGATGGCTGCGCCCGCACGCGCTGTTCGGGATCGAGGGGATCGATCCGACGGTGCACGCGGTTGCGTGGTCGATCACGCTGAACATGCTGGCCTTTATCCTTGTGTCTCTGGTGACCTTTCCGAGCCCCCTTGAGCGGCTCCAGGGGGCGCAATTCGTCAATGTGTTTGACCATTCCGGCCGGGCGCAGGGCTGGGATGCAGCCCGCGCCACCAGCGAAGACCTGATGGTGATGACCCAGCGCATTCTGGGTGCGGATGAGGCACAGACACTGTTTCGCGCCGAAGCCGCAGAGCAAGGGCTGGACGGCGGTCTGCCCGAGCCGACGCAGGCCTTTCTCCAGCGTCTCGAGCGAGAACTCGCTGCCAGCGTGGGGGCTGCCACGGCCCATGCGATGATCAGCCAGCTTGTGGGCGGGGCCTCTGTTTCGGTGCAGGACCTGATGGCGGTGGCCGACGAATCCGCCCAGATCCTTGAATACTCCAACCAGCTCGAGGCCAAGTCACATGAACTGGTGCGCACCGCCCACCAATTGCGCGAGGCGAACCAGAAACTGACGGCACTTTCGGTCCAAAAGGACGCCTTTCTCAGCCAGATCAGCCATGAGTTGCGCACGCCGATGACCTCGATCCGCTCGTTTTCCGAAATTTTGCGCGACACCGAAGGCATGGGGCAGATCGAAAAGACCCGCTATGCCTCGATCATCCATGGCGAGGCGATGCGCCTGACCCGGTTGCTGGACGACCTGCTGGACCTCAGCGTACTGGAAAACGGGCAGGTGTCCTTGCGCGAGGAAACCGGAGGTTTGGGCGACCTGCTTGAAAAATCCGTCCGCACGGCGCAAGCGGGCAGCACCCAACCTCTGACCATCCGCCGTCGGCGCGTGGACGAGGCGGTGACGTTGTCCACCGATCTGGATCGCCTTGGGCAGGTGTTCATCAATTTGATCACCAATGCGCAAAAATATTGTGATGCGGCGGACCCTGAACTGGTGATCTCGGTGCATCAGACGGGGCCGAACCTGTCAGTGTCCTTTGCCGACAACGGGACCCCCATCCCGGACAACGATCGCCGCGTGATCTTTGAAAAATTTGCGCGGGTTGGCAATCAGGACGGGTCAGGTGCGGGCCTTGGGCTGGCCATCTGCCGTGAAATCATGACCCGATTGGGCGGTGATGTCACCCATGAGGCGGATGCAGGCGGCAACACGTTTGTGGTGCATCTGCCGCGTCAGAACGCTCTGGCGGCGCAGTAGGTGCCGGCAAGGCGCGTGCGTTTTCGTGTTGCGATCTAAAGCGGTTGGTAACCAATCCTGCCTAAAGCTGGCGGCGTAACTGCAGGCCGGATCACGGCAGAGGATATGGGCGACACCGAAAACCAGACTGTCTTGGCGCGCATCACTGCAAGCGCCCGTACCGAGCGTAAGGCCAAGGCCATGACGCTGCAAAAGGCGTTGCGGGTCGCCGTGGCCAAGGTGGCGGATGCACTGATGGACATGCCGGCCGCGGTGCTGAGTGTTTCGATACAGGACATCAGCGGAGAAGAGGTCGAAGCGACGCTTGACGACGCGCAGTTGCAGCTGATCCTCGACGGGCCCGCCGGCTGCATCGGGGCGGCCATGTTCGCGCCCGTGGTGGTTGGGGCCATGATCCAGCAACAGACCATCGGCAGTGTCAGCCCGGGGCCCGACCCCGAACGGGCGATGACGCGCACGGACGCTGCGATCTGCGCGCCTTTGCTGGATATGCTTTTTGAACGGCTGGGCCCGCTCTTGGACGAACCTGACGAGGCAGCATTGATGGCTGGGTTCCAGTTCGGCGCAAAGGCGCAGGATGCGCGTACCCTTGCCCTGGCGCTGGATGCGTCAGCCTATGTGGCGATCCGGCTCACGCTGGATATCGCACGCGGGGCGCGGCAGGGAGAGGTTGTGCTGATCCTGCCCACGCTTGCCGCGCGCGCCGAGCAACCCGCAGAAACAGGCGGGGCGGCGGACTCCGACGCAGATTCGCGGGGCGGCGACATGGCCAAGCTGGTCATGGGGTTGAACGCCGATTTGCACATGGTGCTGTGCCGGATCAATCTGCCGCTCAGCCGCCTGAACGGCATGAAACCGGGGGATACGCTGGATATCACCCCCGGCGCGTTTCCGAATGTTCAGATCACGACTGCAACAGGCCGCATCCTCGGACGCGGCGAGGTCGGTCATGTGGATGGCGTGCGTGCCGTAAAACCCTTGCGCGCACCGTTGCATGCTGCACGGCCCTTGCGCAGGGCCAGCGACAAACCCCTTGTCGACATGCCCGAAGTCGAAGTGCTGACGGCATCGGGGCGTCGCACAACGGTACCGCGCGAAGTCGATGTGAGCGCCGAAGAGCTGGCCGAAGCGATGGGCGCGCTGCCACCCCTCGTCGAACGCCGCGCACCGGCGGCATCCGACGCTGCGGCAGACGTTCCCTTTCCCATCGAAGATGACGTCAAAGACACTGCAGATCTTCCCGACCTGAATGACTTGCCTGATCTTGAGGATGTGCCGGACCTCGAGGCCCTGCCGGACCTGAGCGACTTGCCTGAACTGGATGACTTGCCGGACTTGGCCGACCTGCCTGATCTGGAAATGCAGGTCGCAAGCTAGGGGCCGACCGGGCTGCGGTCAGCCGTTCCCCTTGGCGTGCGCGATCGCATCAAGGGTCGGGCGCAGGTTTTCAAGGTCATATCCGCCCGCACGCGCCGCTGCCAGAATGTCATCTGCCGCCATAGCGCCAGCCTGGCCAAGGCACCACACCACGGTGGACCGCGTCCCTGAGGCGCAATAGGCAAGAACCGGACCTTCGGCGGCCGACGCATGTTGCATCTGTGTCGCGACATTGGGCGGTGTCATTGTCTGATGCGTCAGGGGCAGCCGGACAAAGTCAAGACCGGCCGCGCGCGCGGCGTCTTCCATCGCATCCGCCTGAAACGGCGGGGGGACCTCCTCATCGGGGCGATTGCAGATGATGGTGGTGATGCCGGTCGCTGCGATATCAACCATATCGGCCGGATCAAGCTGTGGCGCCACGAAGTAGGTCGGTGTGATTTGACGTATGTCCATGACGTCTCTCTAGGCGTGCGAGGTCGGTCTGTCCAGCATGCGCCGCAGCGGCGGGACCGCCCACATACCGGCCAGCATTGCAACAAGGAACACCGCGCCGGGCCATCCCCCATAGCTGATCGATGCGATGGCCGGGCCCGGGCACAGGCCGACAAGCCCCCAGCCAATGCCGAACAGGATGGATCCAAACACCAGCGGGCGGTTCAATGTCTGGACAGGCGGTGCGGGAAACGCCCCGCCCGCCAGTGGCGCCCGGCCGCGCGTCAATCGCCACGCCACCAGCATGGGAAGGATCGCCCCGCCCATCACAAAGGCCAGCGTCGGGTCCCATTGCCCGGCAATGTCGAGAAACCCACGCACGCGGGCGGTGTCCGTCATGCCGGATACGTGCAGGCCAGCCCCGAACAAGGCGCCACTGATCAGCGACAGAACCGCGCGGATCATATCCCGAAACCGATCCGCAAAACGCTCACCGTGACGACGCCTGCGCCGATGTAAAACAGGGTCGCCACCAGCCCGCGCAGTGAAAACCGCGACAGACCGCACACCCCGTGACCCGACGTGCACCCATTGGCAAACCGCGTGCCGATCCCGACGCACAGGCCCGCAAGGATCAGCATCCACAGTTGCGATGTCGCCTGTGTGTCAACAACCCACCCGCCAAGGCCGAGAAGAGCAGGGGCCCCGATCAACCCGGCAAGAAAGGTCAGGGTCGGCCCGCGGTCAGAACCGCTGCCATCCACCAGACCTCCGACAATCCCACTTGCGCCCATGATGCGTCCTGTGCCCAGAAGCAGAACAGCGCCTCCGGTCCCGATCAACAGCCCGCCCAGCAGACCATAGAGCCACGCCATCTCCATCGCTTTGCCCCTTTGCTACTTCAGAAAGATGCCCACGATCACCAGCATCAGGCCGATCACCGACACAAACAGCGCCCCGAGGTTCATCGGCAGAACCCGCGCCATCAGCGCGCGCATGGCCGCGTCGTCAAGCCGCGCGCGGCGCGCCGACCAGACCTTGATGATGCACCAAACAAGTCCGGCAAGCCCCAGCAGCGACAGGGCTGCGCCCCCCCAGATCAGTCCGTCAAAAATGCTCATGCCTGCGCCGTTTTCCATGGTCGACGGGCTATCGCAGCCGCCG
Source organism: Pseudomonadota bacterium (assembly GCA_038529225.1). Classification (GTDB taxonomy): domain Bacteria; phylum Pseudomonadota; class Alphaproteobacteria; order Rhodobacterales; family Rhodobacteraceae; genus Tateyamaria. Next base: position 4,797 of record JBCBDZ010000084.1, read on the forward strand.
CGCATTGGCAAGCCGGGTTGCCTCTTGCGGTGCCCACCTTGCCCGGCTATCGAGGCGCACCAACCCCCCGACCTGCGAGGAGCCGCCCATGTCCGACACTGCCACCAACGCCGAAAGCTATCGCGTCACTGCCGACGAATTGCGCCAGTTCATCGAGCGGATCGAGCGGCTGGACATGGAGAAAAAGGACATCGCCGACCAACAAAAAGAAGTGATGGCCGAAGCCAAGGCGCGCGGTTACGACACCAAGGTCATGCGCAAGGTGATCGCGCTGCGCAAGCGCGACAAGGATGACATCGCCGAAGAGGAAGCGGTTCTGGAGATGTATAAGGAAGCGCTTGGCATGGGTTGACGCGCCTCACGGCCCGGTCGCGTTGGGGGCGCAGTGTTTCAGGGTGCGATAAACGTCACACCGGGGATGCGCGCAACCGTGCCCATGTCATCCTCGTAAATCTCGGTCAGCGCGTCGATGTCATCGTCGCTCCAGCCGGGTGCGTTCAGTTCTTCTTCGATCGCATCGTCGATGGCAAATTTGTCGAGAAAGGCGGCGATCACCCGCCTGATCTGCATCTCCGTCATGTCCGGATGGTCTTTGATGTAGGTCTCGAATCGCTCCATACCTTCCTTTGACATGATGTCGCCCAGCAGATCAAAGGCCCCGATGATGGGGTGGCCGTGATCCAGCCCGGCCATTTCGCGCATGATTTCAGACCAGATCATGGGCATGTCTTCAAAACACCAGGCGGTGATCTTGACCGTCGGGGCGGCGGCGCGGATCGCGCGCAGCGTGTCGGACCATGTGATGGCAAACGGGTTCGCGCCGCGCAGAAAGCTGTCCATGTCCTCTTGCGGGGCCTGTCCGAACAGCGCAGGCAACAACGTCGCGGGATTGCGCAGCGCCAGAAACAGCTCGAACTCGTCATGTTCAAACAGGGCGGCCAGTTGGGCCACCCGCTCGGGGGCAGATTCGTAGATCATGCCATTGCGCACACAGGCGCGTGGCGCGCCAAACAGGAACATCTGGCTGAGGATGACCCGATCCGCGTTCTCCTCCTCGAGAATCAGGTCAAACAGCACATCGCGCGCATCCGGTGCGGGTGGGGCATCCTGAAGGGCAGCCACGGTTTCCTTGAGCAGCGTGCGATACTTCCCCGGTCCGGGGACCGCCACGCCGCGGTTCGAAAACGTCTCTGCATTGCGCAAAAGGCAGCGCAACAGCCGATCTTCTTCCGTAAAATGTGCGCCTGCATGCAGGACCAGTTGCATTTGCGATGCCTTTGCGTTCCGTGACCGGTCTGGCGGACAGGTATAGTGGAAATTTGTTCAGATAAAACCTCTGCCTGACATGCATATTTGATCTTGCCACCACCTGCGCTTGGCATTAGAGACACGCCGCAATGCCCCTATAGCTCAGCTGGTAGAGCAACTGATTTGTAATCAGTAGGTCCGCGGTTCGAGTCCGTGTGGGGGCACCATTCATTCACCAGACATTCGGACTTCGGCTTCGCGCCGGGCTGCAGCTTTGGTGTACCTGCGTCATGGCGCATTGCGGTGGGTTGGGGGACGGCCGGACAATCACACGGGGCCTAGCCATACAGTCCTGCGCTGCGCGCGCGCAGTTGGATCAACGCCAGAACGGTATCAATGGTCGGGGTTGGCGTGTCGGTGACCCGGCCCAGTTCCTGCACGGAACCAACCAGCGCGTCGATCTCCATGGGCCGTCCCTGATCGAGGTCCTGCAGCATGGATGTGCGGTGCGCGCCCACGGCCGCACCCCCGTCGATGCGACGTTCGACATCGATCGGGAACTTCACGCCCAGTTTCTCGGCGATTGTTTGTGCTTCCAGCATCATGTTGCGCGCCACGGACCGTGTGCCCGGGTCGGTACACAAAACATCAAGGGTCGTGTCGGTCAGGGCCGAAATCGGGTTGAACGACAGGTTACCCCACAGTTTCACCCAAATCTCATCGCGCAGGCGGGGCCGCACGGGGGCTTTCATCCCCGCTGCCATCAGGGCCTTGGACAGTGCTGTCGCGCGCTCGGACTTGCTGCCATCCGGTTCCCCAAGCGAAAACCTGTTGCCTTCAATATGCCTGATCGTACCGGGTGCGCTCACCTCGGCTGCCGGATAGACCACACAGCCCAGCACCCTGTCCGGACCAAACCCGTCCCACTGGGCATTGCCGGGATCGACCGATGTCAGTCGTGTGCCTTCAAGGGGGCCGCCCAGCTTGTGAAAATACCACCATGGCACGCCGTTCACGCCCGACACGATCGTGGTGTCAGGTCCGAACAATGGCTGCATCCTGTCCACGACGGGGGGGACCGAATGCGCCTTGAGGGTCACGATGACGTAATCCTGCGGCCCCAGGTCGGCAGGATCGTCGCTGGCGGTCACGGTCACGGTTTGCGGCGCTTGCCCGTCTTCAAGCAGCGTCAGCCCCTTTTCCTGCATCGCCGCCAGATGTGGCCCGCGCGCAACCAGGCTCACATCCGCGCCCGCCTGCGCCAGTTTCACACCCATATAGCCGCCAATCGCGCCCGCCCCGAATACACATATCTTCATGCGCCTTGCGCCTTTTCGACAAGACCCAGCTTTTCGGCCAGACCGATGCGTTGCATCTTGCCCGTCGCCCCTTTTGGAATTTCGTCCAGAATGATCACCGTGCGGGGCACTTTGAAATCGGCCATGCGGTCGGAGGCAAATGCGCGGATGTCCTTGTCTGTGACGGCTGATCCCTCTTGCAGCACCACGGCGGCCGCAACCTCTTCGCCCAGTTTGGCGTGGGGCAGGGCAAAGGTGACGACCTGCGCCACGTCCGGGTGGTCCAGCAGCACGCCGTCCACTTCCAGCGGGCTGATCTTTTCCCCGCCCCGGTTGATGATCTCCTTGAGGCGACCGGTCAGGTACAAATACCCTTCGTCGTCAAAGGCGCCCTGATCGCCGGTGCGGAACCAGCGCGCGCCTTCGGCATCAAAGAAGTTCTTGGCATTGGCCTCGGGGTTGCTCTCATAGCCTGCGGTGACGTTCGGGCCTGAAATCACGATCTCGCCCGTGCCGTCGATCAGGTGGTTTTCAACTTCGTGCGCCACCCGGACCTTGGGGCCTGCCTCGACACCCACGGCACCCGGTTTCTGGGCGCGCGGGGGCAGGGGGTTGCAGGCCATCTGATGTGCCGCTTCGGTCATGCCGTAGGCCTCGATTACGGGCGCGCCGAAGGTGTCTTGCAACTGCACCATGACCTGTGCGGGTAATGAGGCCGAGGACGAACGCAGGAACCTTAGAGGATGTTTGGTGATGGTTTCTGCATTGCGCCCTGCGCGGGCAAGGATTGCCTGATGCATTGTGGGCACGGCTGTGTACCATGTCGGGGTCGCCTCATCCATCATCGAAAAGAAGTTGAGCGCGTTGAACCCGGTCGTGCAAAAGACGGACCCACCCGCAGCCAGAGAGGCGGACACGGCTGCCAGCAGACCGTGAATGTGGAACAAGGGCATGACGTTCAGGCACCGGTCCTGGGTCGTCAGGGCAAGGCTTTCGCGGATATGAATTGCGGACGCGGCCACGTTGGAGTGCAACAAGGGCACGATCTTGGGGCGCGAGGTGGTCCCCGAGGTGTGCAGGATCAGCGCGACGTCGTCGGCTGTGGGCGCGCTGGATGCCGCACCACTCATATCCGAAGACAGCGTGAAGTAACCCGCCGCCGCACCATCTGGCACCGACAGGCGGATCACGGGCAGCCCCAGTTTCAAGGCGGCGGCATAGGCCGGGCCATCGTCATCAGCGGCGAGCAGCAAGGCCTTGGCTTTCAGGTCTTCAAGATAGAAGGCGTATTCGTCTTCGCGGTACGCGGGGTTGAGCGGCGCGGTGGTGGCCACTTGCGCCACAGTGACAAAGGCCGTTGCCATTTCCGGCCCATTGGGCAGGACAATGCCCACGCGGTCACCGGCGCCTATGCCCATGGCATTCAGGCTCGATGCGACCTCTCGGGACAGTCCGCGCAAGCCATCGTAGCTCAGCCAGTCGCGGTCAGCAGCTCCGATGGCGGGCAAATCGCCCGAATGGTCTGCGATGAGGTCATGCATGGTGGTCTTCATGAAAGGTCTTCCTTCCTGTTCTGGCGGCCATTGGCCAAAGTCCTAGTCTGATAGCAGGGCGGCTGCGAGGCTGCGACCGCTGAGAAAGGCATCCTGGGCCGTCGGGCCAAGACACCAGTCCCCGCAGATCGAAAGCCCGGGGGCGGCTTCGTGCACAAAGGGCTGGCCCAGCGGCGTGCGGGTCAACGCATACCGCCACCGATGGGCCATGCTGATGGCGGGTGCGACCGGCGGGCAGTCAAGCGTGTCAAAGAACGCCGCAAGCAGGGGGGGGATGATCTCGACCTGCTCGCGTTCCAGATGGCTGCTGCTCCACCCTGCACTGGCCTGAATGACCCATGCGTCGCCGGGCAGATCGCGGCCCGGTTTTGCAGTCTCGCGGGCAATGACCGAGATCGGTCCAGTCAGGTCGTTTGCGTAAACGAGGTCCGTGGGCAAAGGGGCGTCAAAGCCTGCCATGACGGTCCAGCACGGGTCCATCTCTGCCAGTGCGATACGGGCCTGAAGGTCGGGCCATGGCGACAAAAGGCGCAAGGCCTGAGGCTGCGGGATCGCCAGAACCAGCCTGTCGAACTGAGTGCCCTCGGCCTGCGCAATCCCGCGCAGGATCCATCCATCGTCCCCGTGCTCCAAACCGGTCACTTCGGCCGTGGTGTGCACTGTCAGCGGGTGGGCGATGGGTTTGACACTGCCGCTCATGCCGGGCAGCCCCGTCCATCCGCCAGCGTCTGCCCACTCCGCGGCATACCCCGCATCGGCGTGTCCAGCGACGAGTGTTGCAAAGGCCGCATCCGAGGGCCGCAACACGATGGCGCCGTGATCAAACCGCCAGCCGTCACGCCGACGCGATGCCATGCGCCCGCCAAGTCCGCGGCCCTTGTCAAAAACCACAACGCTGTATCCCGCATCTGCAAGCGCGCGGGCCACAGTCAGCCCGGCCAGCCCGGCACCGATCACGGCAATTTTGTCCAAAGGTTTCACGTCAGGTTGGTCCGATCATCTGGGTTGCAACAGTCACGGGGTACCGGGCGCAGGGGCGATAAACAACTGTTTGCCCTGCAAAATGACAGCCGGTGAAGCCCGGGCAGAGCCGCGTCCGGGCCAAGGTGGTCTCGCGACCAAGAGCCAGCGTTCACGCCCGCCGGGGGGCCGGCCATGATGGGGGGAACTGGAAAAACGCAGTCAGTCAATGGGCGGGTCTGTGTTGGGTGTGGGAACAAGAAAAACGGCGCGGGAGGCCCGAGATCACTCTGGTTCATGCGGGCCATCCCCTTGTGCGAGGGTCGGTGCGCCATCGCCATTTTGCGTGCGCAACCACGCGATGACAGAGGCGCGCTTGGCATCCATGTGACTTTGCAGCGTCCGGGCCAGCCTCTTTCCGTCCCGCTTGCTGAGGTGCTGGATGATGTCTTCATGTTCCCGCACCGCCTGTGCCCAGCGGCTGTCCGACATGTTGGCCAGATAGCGCGCGCGCTGCATGCGCAGGGACAGGGCTTCGCACGAGGTTGTCAGCGTCCCGTTGCGCGCTGCCATCAGGATGGCGCGGTGAATCTGCTGGTTGGCAGAGAAATAGGCGTTCAAATCCCTGTTCTCATAGCTTTGCACCATCTGCGCATGCAAGCTGCGCACCTCTTCGATTTCCCCATCAGTGATGCGTGCGCACGCCAACTCACCCGACAGGGCCTCAAGCGCGCCGAGGACGGGAAACACCTCCTCCACTTCTGCTTGGGTCACTTGGGTCACCCACGCCCCGCGGTTGGGCTCCAACCGGACAAGGCCATGGGTGGCCATCACTTTCAACGCTTCGCGCAGTGGCGTGCGGGACACTCCGAACTGGTCGCAAAGGTGCTTTTCGGGAACCTTGCTACCCGGCTTTAGCTCCGAGTTGAGGATCAGGGTTTGCAAGCGGTCCACCAGTTCGTGATGCAGCGACTTGCGCACAATGGTCTGAGATATGGGCATGGACATTGCTTTCTCTCAATCTATGAGGGCACGTTCCAGCAAACGCGCAATATGGATGGGCTTGCGGTCCGTCAGGTCGGCCATCTGGTGACGACACGACGTGCCATCGGCCACAATCAAGGTGTCCTGATCGGCAGCGTTAACCGCAGGCACAAGATCAAGCTCTGCCATCTTGCGCGACACCTCGTGCGTTTCAACGCCGTAGCCAAACGCACCGGCCATGCCGCAACAACTGGTCTCGACCACTTCGACCTCCGTGTCCGGGAGGCGGGCCAGCGTCTTTTCAATGGCGGACATCACCCCAAGCGCCTTCTGGTGGCAATGGCCATGCAACAGCACTTTGGGGGCAGGGGACGAGAGTGGAAGGGCAAAACCGGGATTGGCATCCTGATCCGCAATGAACTCTTCCAGCATCACCGCATATCTGGACAGCAGGTCCGTGTCCGGGCCGGGCACCAATGCGGGGATTTCATCGCGCAAGGTCAGCAGACAGCTGGGTTCAAGACCAATGATCGGGATGCCCTGTTTGGCGTAAGGCAAAAGGGCCGTGACAAGGCGCTGGGCCTCGACTTTCGCCTCGTCAATCAGACCGGCGGACAGAAATGTGCGCCCGCAACACAGCGGCCGCTCTCCCGGCGGGGCTTTGGCGACGGTCAGCGGGACGCCGGCAGCCTTGAGGACCTTGGCCGCGGCGCGCAGGTTCTCGGGCTCGAAGTGACGGTTGAAGGTGTCCGCGAACAGGACGGCCCCCGGGGTGTCGCCTGCATCAACTTCGCCGTCGCGAAACGGGCGGGCATGCCATTCGGGCAAATCCCGCGTGGCCGTGAACCCGGTGAACCTTTCGGTCAGCTTCGCAAGTCCGGGCACGCGGTTGCGCAGGTTCATCACAAACGGCAAGCGCGCCGCCCAGCGGGCATAGCGGGGCAGGTAGGCGACCAGCCGGTCGTGCAGGCTCAGCCCGTGTTTGGCGTTGCGGGCGGCCTGCACTTCGATCTTCATTCGGGCCATATCGACGCCGGTCGGGCATTCGCGTTTGCACCCCTTGCACGAGACACACAGCTTCATGGTCTCGGCCATCTGATCCGAGGTCAGCGCATCCGGTCCAAGCTGGCCGGAGATCGCCAGTCGCAGGCTGTTGGCGCGGCCACGCGTGAGGTCCTGTTCCTTGCGGGTCACCCGAAAGGAGGGGCACATCACACCGCCCTTGAGTTTGCGGCAGGCCCCGTTGTTGTTGCACATCTCGACGGCACCCTGAAAACCGCCCCCGCTGCCTGTCCAGTCCGACCAGTCCAATCCGGTGTCAAACGCGGGCACTGCATAGTCCGGGCCGTAGCGAAACAGCGACCGGTCGTCCATCTTGGGCGGATCGACGATCTTGCCGGGATTGAACAGACCTTTGGGGTCAAAGCGCTGTTTCACCTCGGCAAAATTTGCGACCATACGCGGGCCAAACATCTTTTCGTGGAATTCAGAGCGCACAAGCCCGTCGCCATGCTCACCGGAATGGGACCCCTTGTAGGCGGCAACCAGATCAAAACATTCCTCGGCAATGGCCCGCATCTTTCTGACGTCCTGATCCAGCTTCAGGTTCAACACCGGGCGCACATGCAGACAGCCCACCGAGGCATGCGCATACCAGGTGCCGCGCGTGCCGTGCTTTTCAAAGATGTCGGTCAAACCAGCGGTGTAGGCGGCAAGGTCCGGCAGTTCGACGGCGCAATCCTCGACGAAAGACACAGGTTTCCCGTCCGCCTTCATCGACATCATGATGTTCAGGCCGGAACTGCGCAAATCCGCAATCCGCGCCTGCATGCCCGGATCGGGCACCGCCGTGACACCGCCCCAATGCGCGCCCGTCTTGTCCCAGGCAAACCCGAGGTCGCCGACAAGGTCTTCCAGTTCCTTGAGTTTGCGGGGGTGGGTGCTGGTGTCTTCTTCGGCGAACTCGACCAGCAACAGGGCGTCGGGCTTGCCTGTCACAACCGCTTCGATGGTGTCGCGAAACATCGGAATGTCGCGGGCCAATGCAATCATCGTGGCGTCGACCAATTCGATCCCCTGCGGGTTCAGTTTGACCAGATGCTGCGCGGCATCCATGGCCTGATGAAATGTGGGGAAGTGGCACACGCCCAGCACTTTTTCCGACAGCAGCGGCGCGAGGCTGAGTTCCAGCTCGGTAAAGTACGCCAGCGTGCCCTCGGACCCGACCAGCAGATGCGCCATGTTCACTTCGTTGCCGGTGAGCGCGTCGATATTGTATCCGCCCACGCGGCGCTGCACCTTGGGAAAGCGCGCGTCGATCTCTTTCGCCTCGCGCTGCCCCAGCGCGCGCATGTCGGTG
>JBCBDZ010000085.1:0-13064 GCA_038529225.1 Pseudomonadota bacterium
CGCCAACTCGAATGAGAATGACGAAGACTATGACGGCCTCGTCGTCTTCAAGAACTATGTCGAGTTGGCGGTGGCGCGGATCGTGTATTCCTGCGCCGTCGCCATCATGGCAGAGCCCGCAACAAGTGCGGCTGCCGTGAGGGTTTTGAGGGTTGTGTTGAGCATGTATTTGGTTCCTCCCGTTATGTCTCAATCGTTAGTTTACGAACCCCGTCAGGCGGGGAATGGTCATGGAAATGGCCGGCACGTATGTAATCAGAAAGATGACAGCAATTTCGACCGCAAGGAAAGGCAAGATCGCCTTTGCAATGGTTTCTACTTTTTCCTGACTGACGGCGGCGGCCACGAACAGCACCAACCCCATGGGTGGCGTTGCCAGCCCCACGGTCAGGTTGACGCTCATGATGATGGCAAAGTGGATCGGATCGACGCCCAGATCGGTAAAGATGGGCGCGAGGATGGGCCCGAGGATGATGATGGCGGGTCCTGCGTCAAGGAACATGCCGACGATGAAGAGCAGCAGGTTGATCAGGAACAGCAGGATCAGCGGGTTTTCTGACAGCGTCAGGATGTAGTCCGCGAGGATTTGCGGGGCGTAGGACAGCGACACAACCGTTTTGAAGGCCATGGCCGCACCCACCAGCAGTAGGACGATGGCCGAGGTGAGGCCCGCACGGCTGAGGATGTCCGGCAGGTCCTTGAGCGACATTGTCCGCAGCACAAAGAAGGCGACGAACACGGCATAGGCGACGGCCACCGCCGCAGCCTCGGTCGGTGTGAAGACGCCCCCGAGGATACCGCCGAGGATCAGTACGGGCGTTTGCAAGGGCACGATGGCGCGTTTACAGATGGTGCGGAATTCGTCGCTCACCATCGTGCGCAGGGCCAGCATGAGGGCGTGAGCGACCGCGATGGAGCCTGCGAGCGTGGCCCATTGCATGGCCGCCGACCCGGCGGGCAACGGGGCAACGGCCCAGATCAACAGACCGATGTTGAGACGGACAAGGACAAAGCTCGTCCATTTTTCCAAAGGCTTCAACTCAACGCCGTCAAACTCCACCCGCTTGGCGGCGGGCAGGTCGTAGTGATCAGCGGTAATGCGGATCATCACCATGAGGCCCACACCCACGAGGATGCCGGGCACGATGCCGGCGAGGAACAGGGCGGCAACGGATTCGCCCATGACATAGGCGTAGATGATCATGATGCCGGAGGGCGGGATGATCGGGCCGATCACCGAACTGGCCGCTGTGATCGCGGCGGCGTAGCGGCGTTTATAGCCCTCTTTTTCCATCGCGGGCACCAACATGGAGCCCAGCGCAGATGTGTCGGCCACGGCGGACCCGGAGAGGCCCGCAAAGAGAATAGAACTGAGCACGTTCACCTGCGCGAGACCACCGCGCAAATGGCCCATGAGCGCCTGGGAAAACTGGACAAGGCGGATCGTAATCCCGCCCTTGTTCATCATTTCACCGGCAAGCATGAAGAATGGGATGGCCATCAGCGGAAAGCTGTCCATGCCGTTGTAAACATTGCGGTAAAGGAGGGTGATGTCCTTTTCCTGCCCATTGAGCCAGAGCAACAGCCCGGGCGCGGCCAAGAGGCCGAAGAACACTGGCAGACCGATCAGGAGGAACAGAAGGAAAAGCGGAAGGAACCAGATCAGCATGTCATTCGCTCCCCGCGGCCATGTCGCCCATATCAAGGTCAGGCAGGCGATCCCCGCCCCCCATCATCGTCACAAGGCTGCGCAGGATCAGTTCGATGTTCACAACGAACAGCAGAACCACACCAACGAGAAGCGACAGCATCATCCAGCTGCGCGGCACCCGGAACCAGCCATCAAACGTTGGTAGGTAAAGCGACGCCGTGGCGAAACGCCCGCCAAAGCCTGTGACCTCGCTGAAACCGATCTGCACGGCAAAAAACAGGATCAGCACGGAAATCAGCAACAGGATCAGGGACAAAACGGCCGCCACACGATCCGACATGAACCCCGAGATCATGTCGAGCGCGACAAACCCGCCGCGGCGGAACGCCGTGGGCGCCATGAGGCCGGTCATCCAGAGCATGCAAAAACGTGCGGCCTCGTCCGGCCAGGGCAGCGCGTTGTTGAACGCGTATCGCGCAACGACTTGAATGAGGATGGCCACCACCATCACGGCGATGGCCACAATTCCGATTGCGCGCCCGATTTTGAGCACGAATCCGATCACAGCCCCCATCGGTGCAAGCACCGCCAGCAGTAAGCCCATGAGGGCCCTCCCTTTTGTCGTGGCCCGCCGGTTTTGATCCGTCGGTGCCAAGTGTGCGCGGTTTTCCCGCGCGTTTCTTTTCGTACGCCTGCGTTTTTCGCAGGTCTTTCTTGCGGGCGCGCCTTACTGCGCCAGTGTTCCGAACCCTCCGCCAAAGAAGGTGAGCGGTGCGCCGTCGCGCATCTGCGTGCGCTGAACCTGACCAACGACGATCACATGATCGCCTGCGTCATGTGCCGCCACCCTGCGGCATTCAAAGCGCGCAAGGCAATGGTCGATGAGTGGAACGCCATCTGCGTTGACGGTATGTGCGACGTCCTGCAAGGCGTGCGCGTTGCGCGCGACCTGCGTGCACAGGTCCTGTTGCTCGACGGCCAGAACATGAATGGCATAGTGATCGGCGGCGTCAAAATAGGGAAAACGGCGTGCGCCACGGTCCACCGACCACAGCACAAGAGCAGGGTCGAGCGAGACCGAGGAAAAGCTGTTGGCAACAATGGCCACAGGGCCGTCTGCGCTGGCCGCCGTGATCACGGTGACCCCGGTTGCGAATTTCCCGAAGGCATCGCGCAACTGGCGGGACGAGGTTTCGTCCGGTGTAAAGTTCGTGGGTTGGTTGGGGTCTTGCATCGTCATCATGCCACCTCGTGTCCAAGAGCTGCCTCGTAGAGGCGGAACCATGTGGGGCGGTCGAGCGTGACGTTTGTGGCGTCCCCGATCCGCTTGATCCGGTCCAGGTTGTTGGTGCCCATCACGGGCAAAATTTTTGCGGGATGTGCCAGAAGGAAGGCCACGGCGATGGCGGCGCGGTCGACGCCATTTGCCTCGGCCAGTTCGTCCATGACGCTGTGCAGTTTGTCTGTGCCCGACATCAGCCCACCGCCACCCAAGGGCGACCATGCCATCAGGTGGTGTCCGTGGCGCTGGTGAAAGGCGAGGTCGCCGTTGGTGAAAGGATTGATTTCGCCAAGGCTGATTTCGATCTGGTTCGTAACCAGCGGTGTCTTCATCGCTGATTGCAGTAGCTCCCAGTCATAGGGGCGGAAGTTGGACACGCCGACCGCGCCGACCTTGCCGGACTTCACCGCCTCATCCAGCGCGGCGCCGGTTTCATGGTGATCCATGAACGGGTCGGGGCGGTGGATCAGCAGCAGATCAATGTGATCGATGGCCATATCCCGCAGCGAATATTCGATGCTGGACATGATATGAGCACGGCTGGTGTCGTAGTATTTGACCGGCGCGTCGGCGTAACGGCCCACGGGCGCGACGATGTCGCACTTGGTCACGATCTCCATCCGCGCGCGCAAGGAGGTGTCGGACTTCAGCGCTTCGCCCAAGATCGCTTCGGCGATATAGCCGCCATAAATGTCAGCCTGATCAAAGGTTGTGATCCCCTGATCAAGGCAGGCGTGGATTTTGGCCTGCACGTGGCCTGTCGAGGTGTCTGAGTCGTCCCCGAGCCGCCACATGCCGTAGACAATGCGCGATAGGTTCAGATCGTTGGTCAGTTGGACGCGGTCCATTAGCGGCGCTCTCCTGCGGCAAGGGGTGTTGCAGGTGCGCTTGCGGGCACCCGGCCATAAGCATGGGGCAGCGAGCAGGTTTTCAAGTGCGGCATGACGCGCGCGCCGAAGTGTTTTGCCTCTTCGATGTGGGGGTAGCCCGAGAAGATGAAAGCGCGGATGCCCATTTTCTGGTAGTCTTCGATCTTGGACATGACCTGATCGGTGGACCCGACAAGGGCCGCACCACAGCCCGAACGCGCCCGCCCCACTCCGGTCCAGAGCCCGGGTTCGACATAGCCGTACTTGTCTGCCAGTTCGCGGGCCTTGGCTTGATGCGCCACGCCGAGTGAGCCGGAATCCAGCCCGCGTTCGCGGATCAACTGCCCGTATTCGTCGTCGAGTTTGGACACGATGTAATCCGCGTATTCGCGTGCCTCGGCCTCGGTGTCGCGCACGATCATGTGCACGCGCAGGCCGTAATCAAGCGTACGGTTATAGCGTTCGGCCACGGCATTCACGTCGCGCATCCGCCCTTTGAGGTTTTCGACCGGTTCGGGCCACATCAGGTAGACGTCGCAGTGCTGGCCGCACAGTTCGAGTGCTGAGGGCGAGTAGCCCCCGAAATAGAGCAGCGGCCCGCCGGTCTGGTATGGGCGCACCGGATCAGTGGTGAGGCCTTTGAAGTTATAGACCTCGCCTTCGTAATTGATCTCGTCCCGCGTCCAGGCCTGTTTGAGGATTTCGACGACTTCGCGAGACCGCTGGTAACGGTAATCGCTCTCTTCCTTTTCGCCGGGGAAGTCGGAAGAGATGATGTTGACCGTCAGCCGACCTTCCAACATGTGATCAAGCGTTGCGATGGTGCGGGCCAGCATGATGGGCTGCACCTCGCCGCAGCGCACAGCCGCCAGCAGGTTGATCTTGGAGGTGAAAGGCGCGCAGCCCGCGACGAAGGACAGGGTATCCTGTCCGACCTGATAGGACGAGGGGCACAGGATGTTGCGAAACCCTTGTGCCTCTGCCTCGCGTACGATGTCGCTGCAATGCGCCCAGCTGGACCGCAAATTGCCATCCGGCACCCCCAGAAACTGGTAATCGTCCGAACACAGGGCCGAAAACCATGACACTTCTGCCGCGTCGAGATCAGGGGATGTGATGGGGACGATGGTCATATCTCGGGCGGCCTTGCTTGTGGTCTAACTTCCCTCTTGCTAACACGTGTCATTGATGTAGATCAATGGTGTATCAATTTTTGCATCCGATCGACCAAAGGTGCCCGTGGCCCAAACCAAAACCTCCCCTCACGCGCTGCCGATCTATGTGCAGATTGCCGAGCTTTTGACGCGCGACATCGTCGCCGGGCGGCTGATCGATGGGGAGCGGCTGAAGCCCGAGCGCGAGATGGCCGCCGAGTTGGGGGTCAGCGTCGGGACCTTGCGCAAGGCGCTGCGGGACATGGGCGAAAAGGGGTTGATCGAAGCGGTTCAGGGCTCCGGAAACTATGTGCGTTCAGGCGGGGATACGGGCACGGTCTATGCAATGTTTCGCCTCGAACTGCTTGAAGGCGGCGGGTTGCCGCGTGCTGAAGTTCTGTCGCTGGATCACATGGACAAGCCCGGTGACTTGCCCGATTTTGGCACATCGCAAAAAGGCACGCGCATCCGCCGGCTGCGCATGTTGAATGACACAATCATCGCCGTGGAAGAAATCTGGCTGGATGGCGATGCCGGTATGATCGAAGAGACAATGATCTCCGAATCGCTCTATGCCACCTATCGCAAGGCGCTGGGTCTTTGGATCCTGCGGGCCGAGGATCGGGTGAGCCTGAACAAAGTTCCGGACTGGGCCCCGGACACCTACGCCCCTCGCCCGGGCGATACGGTGGGGTATATCGAACGGCTCAGCTGGTCGGATCGCCCCGATGCCATCGAATTTTCACGCACATGGTTTGACCCCGCGCGGGCGGTCTATGTGCAACGACTGAAGTAAGGAACGGCCCTATGGCACAACTTGTAAACTACGGCATCATTGGATGCGGCATGATGGGTCAGGAACACCTGCGCAACATTGCGCTGCTGCCCGACACACGGGTGGCCGCGATATTTGAACCCGATGCAGCCATGGCCGCCAGGGCGCACGCCGTTGCGCCGGATGCCGTGATGGTCGAAAGCCTGGACGCGTTGCTGGCCGTGGACGCGCTGGATTGCGTGCTGATCGTCAGCCCGAACTTTCGCCATGTCGAACAGTTGGAAGAGATAGCCGCGACGCGCCCCCTGCCCCTTCTCGTAGAAAAGCCGCTGTTCACCGACGCAAACGATGTGGCCAAGCTGGCAACCTTCCGCGACGCCTACCCCGCTCCGGTCTGGGTCGCGATGGAATACCGGTACATGCCGGTAATCAGCAGCTTTCTGACCCACGCAGCCGAAGCCACGGGTGGGATCAAGCAACTCTCGATCCGCGAACACCGTTTTCCCTTTCTTGAAAAGGTCGGCGACTGGAACCGGTTCAACCGCTACACGGGCGGGACGTTTGTGGAAAAATGCTGCCACTTCTTTGATCTGATGCGCCACACGCTTGGGGCCGATCCCGTGCGCGTCATGGCTTCTGCCGCTCAGGCCGTGAACCACCTGGATGAGGCTTATGGTGGCGAGACGCCCGATATCATCGACAGTGGTTACGTCATCGTGGATTTCGACAATGGCACACGGGCCATGCTGGAACTGTGCATGTTCGCCGAAGGCGCCGCCTATCAGGAGGAATTGTCAGCCGTCGGCCCTGCAGGCAAGATCGAAGCCTTTGTGCCCGGTCCGGGCCGGTTCTGGCCTGCTCATCTGGGGGCGGCGCCAGTGGCCAAACTGGTCACGTCGCCGCGCTCACCCCAAGGGCCTGTCACCCATGACATCCCGGTTGATCCCACCATTCTGGATGCAGGCGATCACAATGGATCGACGTTCTACCAGCACCAGAGATTTGTCGCGTTGGTGCGAGGTGAGACGGATGCGCCAGAGGTGTCGTTCAATGATGGCTGGGCCGCGGTCGCAATGGGAATCGCGGCACAAGAGTCCGCGCGGACAGGTGAGGCCGTAGATCCGCGTCAGTGGATGTGACCCGCCCCGCGGTTCCTGACGTCTCTTGGATGGTACAGACACACGCCTTATACTCCGACGAATGAAGCGACAGACATCAACTGCCCTCGCCTCCGTGGAACGGGCGTGCTTCCGGGTCGTTGCACTGGTCAAATCCCGCCTGTCAGGGCGCGACACCAGAGCAGAGATGCAGCGTCTGAACACCCAGAAGAGGCTGCGCAGCTACGGTGAGACCTGCGTCGTGTTGGGTATCTTGTTCGGTCTGGCACTGTTGGCCACGAGCCTTGGCGTGTGGGCGCTTTGCCTCTTGTTTCTGTGCATCTTTCTGGTGTTTCGCTAGGGCGCGACAGGTTGACGCGATCCGGCCACAAGGTGCTGACAATTCGACGAAAAGCAGCCGCATACAGTCGCATACCATTGAAAAGAAGAAGTAATTTTCATCCGCGTCACGTCAGCACCCGTAGTTTCTGCATTCACAACGATGGAGATGACAATGGGAACTGTAATGACTGTACTGGCATTTGGCACCACCAGCTTTGTTGCCATTTTCGGGTATCTCAACGCGCGCGCAACGGCGCAATTGAAAGACGATCCCAACCACACACCATCAACACTTTGCGCCAAAAGTGGCCATTGGGCGTCCGCCCGCGACTGACACTTTCAGACCTGCGCTGGCCACCAAAATCTGGCCAGGCGCGGGTCTTGTGGCCTGTCATGCGCTCAACATCGCCTTGAACGCGTGCCAACTGGCCTTTGGTGTGCGCTCCAGCGTGCGAAAATCCACATGCACCAAGCCAAACCGCTTTTCATACCCCAACGCCCACTCGTAATTGTCCATCAGTGACCACGCCATATAGCCTTTGACCGGAACGCCTTTGGCGATGGCATCACGCACGGCACCAAGGTGACTGTTGAAATAGGCAATGCGGGCGGCATCCTCGACAGAACCGTTCACCAACGTATCGGCATTGGCCATCCCGTTTTCTGTCACGTAGATGGGCACGTCCCCGGTATAGACGCGCGCCATGCGCACAAGGAAATCGTGCAGGCCTTGGGGATAGACTTCCCATCCCATTTGCGTCTTGTCCAGCGGCCCTTCGACACTGCGCAAATGCGGCCACGGCCCGTCATCGGCGGCCAACAAGGATCGGGTGTAATAGTTGATCCCGGCCCAGTCCAAAGGTGACGAAATCGTCGCCATGTCGTCTTGCCACCCCTCGGGGAAATGCGCGCCCAAAGCAGTGACAAGGCGGTCGGGATACACCCCTTTGAACGCGCCGGACACAAAGAAGTGGTTGTAGATGTCATCATAAAGCGCCGCCGCCTCGGCCGCTGCGGCGCTGTCATCCGCAGGTGCCGCCCATTCCATGTTGAACACTGCGCCAAGGTTCTGCACCCCAAGGCCGCGCATACGTTCGATGGAGGTGCCATGGGCCAAAAGGACGTGGTGCATCGCTCGCGCCGTTGCCCGGATGTCGCGCAGCCCGGGTGCATGGTGGCCCAGAAAATGCGACAGCCAGGACACGCACCAGAACTCGTTGATCGTGGCCACCGAGAACATCCGGTCCCCAAGGCGTCCCATCACGGTTTCGGTAAAATCTCCAAACCAGCCTGCGATGTCCCGGTTCCGCCATCCGCCCTGATCGGCCAGTGTCGAGGGCAGTTCCCAGTGATAGAGCGTCGCGCACGGCTTTAGCCCGCGTTCCAGCATTGCATCCGTCAGCCGGTCGTAAAAATCGAGCCCGTCAGGGTTTACTGTCCGTCCGTCGGGCATCACCCGTGCCCAGCTCGTGGAAAAGCGGTAGGCGTCAAACCCCGCGTCTTTGAGCAGGTCCAGGTCGGCCGCGTAGCGATGATAATGATCGCAGGCCAGCGCGCCGTCTTCGGCCCGCACCACATTGCCCGGCGTGGCGGCGAAATCATCCCACATGGCACGCCCCGCACCGCCGAACTTGTGCCCTTCGATCTGGTAGGCCGAAGTTGCAGCCCCGAACAGGAACCCGTCGGGGAAATCAGAGCGTCTGTGCGTCAGCATGGTTCAGTCCTTGTTCGGCCCGGTCGAGGCGCCGGCAACAAATTCCGCTTCCCAAAGGGTTTGCGTGTGTGGCGCTGTGGGGTCGTTGATCCGGTCGATAAGCATCTGGGCAAGGGCCGCTCCGGCCGCGCGCACCGACGATTGCATCGCGGTAAAGACGGGCCGGGCTGCGCTGTTGCGGAAATAGCTGAGGCAATCGTCGAACGTGGCGATCGATACGTCCTCGCCGGGGCGCAGATTGCGGTCATCAAGGGCGCGTCGCACACCAGCGGCACAGATGATGGAAGAGACAAGAAACGCGCTCGGCGGGTCAGGCAGATCCAGCATGACCGTGGCATTCTGATACCCATAATCCTCGGTCATCTCACCTTGGGTCATCAGCGCCGCGTCAACCGGCAGATCGGCTTCTTCCATGCCCTGCTCATAGCCTTGACGGCGGCGTATGGCGAAATCCAGCTGTTCCTGCCCGTTGATCAGGGCAATCCGCCGATGGCCAAGGGAGGTCAGATGCCGCGTGACTTCGTGAAAGGCGCTGCGGTTGTTCACGTCCAGATAAGAGTAGGACGTGTTTGCCCCGCTGGAGCGTCCGTGGACCACGAACGGCAAACCCAGTTCCGTCAGCAAGGGCAAACGCGTGTCGTTAAAACGGGGGGCGTGCATCACCAACCCGTCCACCGCCCCGCGCGCCTTGAGACGGCGATAAATGTCCGCCTCGTCCCGCTGCCCCACCCGGGTGACCATCATGTCATACCCATGGGCCGCATATGTCTCGCCCGCACCCGCCATGAAATCCCCAAAGATCGGGTTCACCATTTCGCCCGAATCACCCACCGAAATCACATGCCCGATACAGCGGCTCAAACCCGTGGCGAGGCCTTGGGCGCGGGTGTTTGGGCTGTAACCGTGCTCGTTGGCCGCAGCGATCACGCGCGCGCGCGTTGCCTCGGATACCTCGGGATATCCGTTCAGCGCCCGACTGATCGTGGTCTGGCTGATCCCCAAATGTTTCGAGAGTTCCTTAAGATTCACGGTTTTCCGATCCAAAGCGCTTTAGATTTGGGCGACGCTACAGAATGGTTGCGCCGTCGTCAAAACATCTGATGATTCCCTTCACACGTGTTACCCTGTCCTCAGCCTCAGGACGCAGAACGTTTGACAGCCACGCTTTTTTGAGCGACGGTCCCGCTATTCCAAAGCGCTTTGGCAAGCTGTCATCGCGCAGACGGGCCGTCGGGCAGACGGTGCGGCTTGGGCATAAAATGGGAGGATAACCACGATGACCAGAACTCTACTGGCCAGTGCTGCAGCATTGGCGATCACGGCGGCGAGCGTACATGCGGACGGCCACATTGCTTTCCCGATCGGCGAAGGCCCCTTTAGCTGGGACAGCTACAACGCATGGGCGGAAAACGCGCCTGACCTGAGCGGTCAGACCGTCACTGTGTTCGGTCCATGGCTGACACCCGAAGACGGGTACCTGAACAACGCGCTGGCCTACTTTGAAGAGGCGACCGGCGCGGATGTGATCTATACCGGCTCGGACTCTTTCGAACAGCAGATCGTGATCGACGCCGAAGCCGGCTCTGCACCCAATATCTCCGTCTTCCCGCAGCCCGGCCTTGCAGCCGTGATGGCGGGCAAGGGTCAGCTGACACCGCTGGGTGACGACATGGCGTCCTGGGTCGCAGACAACTACGCGGCGGGCTCGTCCTGGGTTGATCTGGGCACATACGCGGATGCCGATGGCAACGACCAGATGTACGGCTTTTTCTACAACGTGAACGTCAAAAGCCTTGTCTGGTATAACCCCGAGAACTTTGAAGACGCCGACTACGAAGTGCCTGAAACCATGGAAGACCTCAAGGCGCTGACCGAGCAGATCGTGGCTGACGGCGAGGTGCCATGGTGCATCGGTCTGGGAAGTGGTGCGGCGACAGGCTGGCCGGCAACCGACTGGGTCGAAGACATGATGCTGCGCACGGTTGATCCCTCGGTCTATGACCAGTGGACCACAAACGAGATCCCGTTTGACGATCCACGCGTGATCGCTGCGATCGAAGAGTTCGGCTATTTCGCACGTGACGACGCCAAGGTATCCGGCGGTGCCGGTGCAGTGGCGTCCACAGACTTCCGCGACAGCCCCAAAGGCCTCTTCACCTCGCCTCCACAGTGCTACATGCACCGTCAGGCGTCGTTTGTGCCCGCCTTCTTCCCTGAAGACGTAGAATTTGGTGTCGACACAAACTTCTTCTACTTCCCGTCCTACGCGGACAAGGATCTGGGCAACCCTGTCTTGGGTGGGGGTACGCTGATGGCGATCACCGATCCATCCGAAGGCGCCTCGGCGTTGATGGAATATTTCAAACTTCCCATCAGCCACGAGATCATGATGGCGCAAACCGGCTTCCTGACACCTCACAAGGGCGTCAACACCGAAGCCTACAAGGACGACACGCTGCGCGCGCTGGGTGACGTTCTGCTGGGCGCGACCACGTTCCGCTTTGACGGCTCTGACCTGATGCCTGGCGGCGTTGGTGCAGGCACGTTCTGGACGGGAATGGTCGACTATGCAGGTGGCAAGGACGCCGCTGCAGTGGCCAGCGAAATCCAGTCCAGCTGGGACGCGCTGAAGTAAGCGTTTCAACCACTCACGAGATCGATCAGTCCGCACAAGCGGGCTGATCACAAGACCGGACACAGACCGGTCGCGAGAGACCTGACCGATAACCGGGCCTCGCCATAGGGAGGATGCCAGATGAACCCCGCACTCTTGGGACTTTTTACGATCATTGCCGGTGTCGGCGGATGCTTGTTGTACTTTTGGGGATCGAACCAGTTCCTCGACAAGGTCGTCTATCCGGCCAAGGGTCCGAAAGCGGGCGAGAACATCAACAAGGCCAACATGGTGCGCCCATGGTTGTTCCTGTTCCCTGCGATGTTCGCGCTTGGCCTTTACCTCGCCTACCCCGTGTTCGAAACGCTGCGGCTGTCCCTGACCGACCGTGATCAGGGCGGCGCATTTGTCGGCCTTGCCAACTACAACCAGATGTTTGGGGAACCCAAATTCTGGGAGGCGCTGCGCAACAACCTGTTGTGGCTGATCATCGTGCCTGCAGCCTCAACAGCCTTTGGCCTTCTGGCCGCCCAATTGACCGACCGGATCAAGTGGGGATCGATTGCGAAATCCCTGATCTTCATGCCCATGGCGATCTCATTCGTCGGTGCTGGCGTGATCTTCAAGCTCGTGTACGAAACCCGCCCCGCAGATCAGAACCAGATCGGTATCCTGAACGCCGTGTGGCTCCAGTTCGAAGGTGGCATCGGATCATTCCTGATGTTGCAGGCCCTGCCGACACTCATCCTTTTGTCTTTTGCCGGGATCGTGGCCTATGTGGGTTGGATTTTCGTCCGCCCCATCGCCGAAAGCCGCGAGAATGGCGGGGGCGCGGGGTTTGTCCCGCTGCGTCTTTTTGTTGGTGCCGCAGCGCTCTACCTCGTTTACCTATCGCTGTCGTCGCTGATCAGCGTCTTCACCTTCGACTATCCCTATGGTGAGCCGCAAACATGGCTGACCATTCCCTTCTGGAACTCTTTCCTGCTGATGGTGGTGCTGATCTGGATTCAGACCGGCTTTGCCATGGTGATCCTGTCTGCCGCTCTGCGTGGCATCCCCGAAGAAACGGTTGAGGCCGCCATCGTAGACGGAGCAAACCCGTTTCAGGTCTTCTTCAAGATCAAGGTGCCGCAGATCATGGGCACCATCGTGGTGGTCTGGACGACGATCACCATCACCGTTCTCAAGGTCTTTGACATCGTGTTCGCGATGACAAATGGACAGTGGGAAACGCAGGTTCTGGCCAACTACATGTTCGACAAACTGTTCCGCGCCAATGACTGGGGCGTGGGATCGGCGGCGGCCATCGTGATCATGGTGATGGTATCTCCGATCCTCGTCTGGAACGTCTACAACGCCCGCAAGGAGATGAAGTAATGGCCCGCGATCGCAAGGAGCAAAATAATGGATAACATTGCCGGTTCCAAATCGTCCCTCGGCTGGGCCGTCAACATCTCTGTGGTTCTGTTGGTCGCGCTCTGGGTCTTCCCGACGTTCGGGCTGCTGGTCTCGTCCTTCCGTACCGCTGATCAGATTTCCGGGTCCGGCTGGTGGGCGGCCCTGTTC
>JBCBDZ010000086.1:0-13021 GCA_038529225.1 Pseudomonadota bacterium
TGGTTGGGGCGCAAAACACAGCGCGGCTTTTATGATTACCGGGGGGACGTGCCCGTTCCGACCCGCTAGGCGCGTTTTCCGTGTCGGAAAACGGCTGGGAAATGCGACATTTCCCGCACTTGCGGTCAGCCTCAGTCTTTCAGTGCAAGGGTGTGCGCACGCAACCACGCCATGAACCCACGCGGGTCATCCCGCCACTGTTCCACATCTTCCCGCGGCAAGGGATGCCCGACAATCGGACCCTGGGGTTTGTTGCAGGAGTGTACGATCTCATGCAGCAGCAGGCCCTGGCGCAACATCGGAGAGACCTGATTGGCAATCTGATAGGCGCGGCTGTTCTGTCCCATGAATTTCATCGGCACCACGGTGGCTCCGGACCGGCGGATCAACTGGGCCGTAAACACCGCCCATTCCCCTTCGACCGCATCGCCCCACCACGTCTCTGACGCCGCAACACCACCGGAAGGGAACAGCGCCACAACCCCGCCGTCCTTCAGATGCGCCATCGCCTTTGCGCGCATTTCCACACCCTTGCGCTGGGCGTCGTCGTCATGGGGAAAGGGCACCGGGATCATGTAACTGCCGGCAACTTCATCAATCGCAGTCAGCAAGGAACGCGTCAGGATCCGGTAGTCCGGGCGGACACGGCCGATCAGGTCGGCAAAGATCATGCCATCGACCATACCGTGGGGATGGTTCGCCACAACGATCACGGGCCCCGTTTTGGGGATGCGGTTCAGTTGCTCGCGCGGGGTTGTCAGTTCGATCCCCATCACATCCAGTGCCGCGCGCCAAAACGCCTGACCGGATGGCGCACCCCTGCGTTCGAACCTCCGGATCAGGCGCAGGATAGTCAGCTTGCCGGTGAATGCCTCCATCACGCGAATAAAGGCGGCCTTCCATGGGTCTTCAAACGTAGAGGCGTAAGACAGGCTTTTCCGGTCATATTTGGCAAAGCTGACCTTTGCAGGGTCTGCACCTTCGATCATGTTTTGCGTGCTTTCGACCAAGGGTTCGCCACCTCTGTTGACCTGCCAATCCATGGCGGACCGGCCTTAGGCCTCTTCCCCAAACTTGTCCGCCACAAGGGCGGTGAGCGCCTCGGCCAGAGCATCAGCATCCGGCCCCGAGGTTTCAACGTCAATAAAACTTCCAATCGGCGCTGCCAACATCAAAAGGCCCATAATACTGTCCCCTGATGCAGACATGCCATCTTTGCTGACTGTCGCGCGCGCATCAAACGCCTCGACCACCTCCACCAGTTTCGCCGAGGCCCGCGCGTGCAAGCCCTTGATGTTCACTATTTCCAGTTTGGCTTGGGTCATGGTTTACGTGTCTGCACTTATATTCTGGCTATCGATATACTTTTTGCCGGCGTCCAAGGCCAAGCGCACAGCATCCGTGACTTCCAATTGGCGGCTTTTGGCGAGTTTGATCAGCATTGGCAAGTTCGCGCCGTAAAGAATGCGGCGGTTTTGCGGGCGACAGGCGCGCATGCTCAGGTTCGACGGCGATCCGCCAAAAAGATCTGTCACCACCACGACACCATCGCCTGCATCAACGGAATCAGCGGCTTTGCAGATCTCCAGCTCCTTGTCGTCTCTGTCGTGATCCGTTTCGATTGTGATCGCGCGCATACCCGGTTGGCGACCAACGACATGTTCGATGGCCCGTAGATATTCGCCCGCAAGGCCCCCGTGGGCCACGATCACGATGCCGATCAAGCTTCAAACCTCTTTGCGTTTGTGGCGATCCAGTTCGCGGTGGCGAATAGACACCTGCCAGCCCGCGTCTGCAAGGGTTCCGCCCAAGGTTTCGGCCATTGCAACAGATCGGTGTTGCCCGCCCGTGCACCCCAAAGCAACGGACAGGTGAGACTTTCCCTCGGCCAGATAGGCCGGGAGCAACCAAAGCAGCATCTCGCACAGCTTCGCTTCAAACTCGGACGCGCGTGGGTCCGTCCATATGTGATTGCGTACGGCGGCGTCTTGGCCGGTGCTTGATCGCAAGGATGGCTCCCAATACGGGTTCTTCAGAAATCGACAGTCAAAGACCATATCGACAGAACGTGGCAGGCCGCGTTTATAGCTGAAACTCTGCACGGAAACGGCCAAATGGCTGTGGTCCCCTTTGGAGAACCAGTGTTCGACCTCGGCGCGCAGCTGATGAACGTTCAGTTCGGACGTGTCGATCAGAATATCCGCGCCAGACTTCAAGGGTTCGAGCAGTGCCATTTCACGCTGGATGCCCGCCTCCACCTGATCGGCTTCCGCCAAGGGGTGCCGCCGCCGGGTCTCGGAAAAGCGTTTCAGCAATACGTCCGTGTTGCAGTCCAGGTAAACAAGTTCCGGGACAAGCCCCGGGACCGCAGAAATCAGCCCCAGACTGTCCATGACCGAGGTGACGGAAAAGTCGCGGTTCCGCGGATCAATCCCCAAGGCGACAGGTTTGTCGGGAAACGGATTTTCCAGAAGCGCCGGGATCAGGCGCAAAGGCATGTTGTCGATCGCCTCGTAACCCAGATCTTCAAGAGCGCGAATGGCACTAGACCGGCCAGACCCGGCAGGTCCGGTCACCAGGACAAGGCGGCGTGCATCTGGATTGGCTGGGGTCATGACGGCTCTGCTCGCCCTCCCTTGAGGCACTGCAAGATCGCCGCAGGCCATGCGGCACTGGCGACACTGTGCAGGCACGGCCGCTCCAAACCAAGCAGAGTGACGCAATGACGGTGCGGCAGACGGTCGCGTTCGTGCTGGTCCAGATCAACCACGAGCGTAATTTCGGCGTCCGTCGTCTCGGCGTGCAGCAGGCCGACACCACGTGCTTCGACCAGATGTTTGATGGACGTCGGTGCAGAGGCCCAAAGTACATCGTTGCGACGGGTCAGTTCGGTCTGATCATCAGAAACGAGCGTGCAGCCAAACGCCATGAGTTGCAGCCCGAGCGAGGACTTTCCGCTGCCCGACGCCCCCATGATCAGCACACCGCGCCCGTTCAGCGCGACAGAAGTGGCATGTATGAGCGCATGTTCGGCCATCGCCGATCAGACCGGCAAACCCACGACAAAGCGCGCGCCAAGCGGTTCGGAAGTAATATCGGCGTCCGTCGGGCGAATGTTTTCGGCCCAGATCACTCCGCCATGCGCCTCGACGATCTGTTTCGAGATGGCAAGACCGAGGCCGGAGTTGTTCCCGAAATGCTCGTCAGGGCGTTGCGAATAGAAGCGTTTGAAGATTTTCGTGAGGGCCTGATCCGGAATACCCGGTCCGGTATCT
The DNA here is from genome assembly GCA_038529225.1 of Pseudomonadota bacterium. Lineage (GTDB taxonomy): Bacteria > Pseudomonadota > Alphaproteobacteria > Rhodobacterales > Rhodobacteraceae > Tateyamaria. The sequence goes on from JBCBDZ010000086.1 coordinate 3,276, forward strand.
TCGACCACGACCAGCACCCGGTTTTCACGTTTGCGGGCCCAAATGCGGATGGCGTCGCCATCTTCGCAGAACGAAATCGCGTTGGTGATCAGGTTGACAAAAACCTGTGCGAGCCGCGCTTCGAGCCCCTGCACTTCGATCGGCGTGGCTGGCAGGTCAGAGATAAACTCGATCCCCTTTCCGCGCGCGTCTTCGCCCAGGTATTCGCTCAGATTTCTAAGCATCTGCAGCAAGTTGAACGGTTCTTCTTCTTCCTTGACCAGTTCGCTGTCCAGACGCGACGCGTTGGAGATGTCGCTGACCAACCGGTCAAGCCGGCGCACATCATGATCAATCACATCAAGGAGTTTTTCGCGCTGATCATCCCGCTTGACCATGCGCAGCGTACCAACGGCCGAGCGCAGAGATGCCAGCGGGTTCTTGATCTCGTGGGCCACGTCGGCCGCAAACTGTTCGTTGCCATCGATGCGGTTGTAGAGCGCCGCGATCATGCCGCGCAGGGCACCGGACAGACGTCCAATCTCATCGGGCCTTGCCGTCAGATCAGGGATACGAATGCGGCCCGGGTTGACCTTGCGGGCGTTCTTGTCGCGGCCCAGTTCGGCCGCCGTTGCAAGATCGGAAAGCGGGTTTGCGATTGTAGAGGCCAGCACCAGACTGAGGCCAATCGACACCAGCGTTGCGATGACAAACATCTGCAGCACACGTTCGCGTTCGCTGCGCACCATGGCGTCGATCTCACCGGATGCACTGGTCAAGGCGACCACACCAACGGCCGTGCCATCCTGTTCAATCGGGGTCACGACGCTGAACACCGCACCACCCGCGCCATCAAGCCCTTCACTGACCTGGGTTTCACCACTCAAAGACCGCGCGACAAGCGGGCGCAGCTGCTCTTCAATCGCTGGCGGAGCCGTTGGTTCAGATGCAAAGGGGCCCGAGATTGTGCTCCACAACCAACTCAATCCGTCGGTCAGAAGAGCCATTTCGTCACCTGCGTCGGGTTCAGGTTGAAGCGCCTCCAGTGTGCCCTCGTTCTGGGCGATCAGCATGTTGGTCGTGTCAAAGACAAAAACCTCATGACCGCGGCGCAAATCCAGTTCCGCGAGGGTTGCTTCCACATCGACCCCATCACCAGTCGCAAGGTTGACAGGCGCGCCAGCAGGCAACTGTGCCTCAACAACGTCAGCGACCAGTTGGGCCTGCGCGACAAGTGCTGCAATTCGCTGAACCGCAAGGCTGTCGCGCGTTGAATTGAGGTAAAGAATGCCCGCAACCAGGACGTTCAGGGCAATCAGGTTGAAAGTGATGATCTTGCGCGCCAAAGGAGAGCCGCGCAGCGAGATTATGCTGCGCCGCGCACGGTCATCCCGCAACTCGGAAGAGGCTGCCGTTTCCGGTGCAACCCAGTCTTCCCCAAGCACGACGTCCCCGTCGTGCGATGGTGGGGTTCTCATGTCTCGCAAGAACGTCCCCTCAGCCTGTGCCGATCCCGGCGGCTTTACTCTTCGTTGTAACGATAGCCGATGCCGTAAAGCGTCTCAATCGCGGAAAATTCGTCATCTGCGCTGCGCATCTTCTTGCGCAGGCGCTTGATGTGGCTGTCGATGGTGCGATCATCCACATAGACCTGGTCATCATAGGCGACGTCCATCAACTGATCGCGCGATTTCACGAAACCGGGGCGCTGCGCAAGGGCTTGCAACAGCAGGAATTCAGTTACTGTCAGGGACACGTCCTTGCCCTTCCAGGCGACGGCGTGGCGCAACGGGTCCATCCGCAAGTCACCGCGTTCCATCACCTTGGTTTCCTCGGTATCACCGACGATGTCGCCAGCAACCGCATCCTGGCGGCGCAACAAAGCGCGAATGCGTTCAACCAGCAGGCGCTGCGAAAACGGTTTTTTGACATAGTCGTCCGCGCCCATTCGAAGGCCGAGGACTTCATCGATTTCATCGTCTTTCGAGGTCAGGAAAATCACCGGCATCGTCGTCTTCTGACGCAGACGCTGCAACAGATCCATGCCATCCATGCGCGGCATCTTGATGTCCAGAACTGCCATATCTGGCAGGCGCTTGTTGAAGGCATCCAATGCTGCCTGCCCGTCGTTATATGTCTCGACTTCAAAGCCCTCGGCTTCAAGAGTCATCGATACAGACGTCAGGATGTTCCTGTCGTCGTCCACCAATGCTATTTTTGACATTGCCCGTTATCCTTGTGCTGCTCATTTTTATGTTTTTTCGCCATTGTTCCGGTTTTGGCCTTTCGAATCAATCAATAACTACGAATCACGGGCCAAAAGTGCCGTTACTGTCGCCAGAAAATGGTTAGGAATGGCTAAATTGCCGCACATACCCCTTATACGACAAGTCCGACCGGTACTGTTTGCGCAACCTTGAGCGATGATGGCGCTAACTCCGCCAAGGTGACTGTTCACCTTTGGAATCCGCATGTTAAGACCCTCGCACAGCGGCCAGCCGGTATTGCCGGACCCCAGGCCACCCTCTGACACGCAACGCCATAGCGCGACATCAGGAGCACTCATATGACATTTGGACGGGTTAACCCGAACTTCCGCCTCGACGACCAAGGCTTAACCGGGCTCGGAAATGTCTATTACAACCTGATCGAACCTGCGTTGATCGAAAATGCGCTGTCGCGCGGGGAAGGAACGCTTGGCAAAGGCGGCACCTTTCTGGTGACGACGGGCAAATTCACGGGCCGGTCCCCAAAGGACAAACATGTGGTCAACACACCCAGTGTTGCCGATCATATCTGGTGGGAAAACAATGCCGCCATGTCGCCCGAAGGATTTGACGCCCTTTACGAGGACATGCAGGCGCATATGCAGGGGCGTGACTATTTTGTTCAGGACCTCGTCGGCGGCGCTGACCCAAGCTATGCGATCAACGTGCGGATGGTCACCGAACTGGCCTGGCACGGTCTTTTCATCCGCCACTTGCTGCGCCGTCCCGATGCAGAGGACATCGCGGATTTTGTAGCGGATTTCACGATTATCAACTGTCCCTCCTTTCAGGCGGACCCGGCCAAGCACGATTGCAAGTCTGAAACCGTGATCGCCATGAACTTTGACCGCAAACTGATCCTGATCGGCGGCACAGAATATGCGGGCGAAAACAAGAAGTCCGTTTTCACCCTGCTGAACTACCTGCTGCCAGAGCGCGGTGTGATGCCGATGCACTGTTCGGCCAACCATGCGCACGGCAATCCTGTGGACACCGCAGTGTTCTTCGGCCTATCCGGTACAGGCAAAACAACATTGTCTGCCGATCCCGGTCGCACCCTGATCGGAGACGACGAACACGGCTGGTCCGATCGCGGCACCTTCAATTTCGAGGGCGGCTGCTACGCCAAGACGATCAACCTGAGTGCCGAGGCCGAACCGGAGATCTACGCCACGACCGAGAAATTCGGCACAGTGATTGAAAACATGGTGTTCGATCCAGACACCAAAGAGCTCGATTTCGACGATGACAGTCTGACGGCAAACATGCGCTGCGCATATCCGCTCCACTATATCTCCAACGCGTCCGCGTCCGCCCTCGGAGGGCATCCGAAGAACATTATCATGCTGACCTGTGACGCCTTTGGCGTCCTGCCTCCGATCGCGCGGTTATCCCCGGCGCAGGCCATGTATCACTTCCTGTCCGGGTTCACCGCCAAGGTCGCGGGTACAGAACGTGGGGTGACGGAACCCCAGCCGACATTTTCCACCTGCTTTGGTGCGCCGTTCATGCCACGCCGTCCCGAAGAGTATGGCAAGCTGTTGCAAGACAAGATCGCCAAACACGGGGCGTCCTGCTGGCTGGTGAACACCGGCTGGACGGGCGGTGCCTACGGAACGGGCAGCCGCATGCCGATCCGGGCCACGCGCGCTTTGCTGACCGCGGCCCTTGACGGCACCCTGGCAAAAGGGGAATTCCGCAAGGACGCGAATTTCGGGTTTGATGTTCCGGTGGCGGTGCCGGGTGTTGCCGATATCCTGCTCGACCCGCGCAGGACGTGGGATGATGGTGCGGCCTACGACCGCCAGGCCACAAAGCTGGTGGACATGTTTTCGAACAACTTCGAACAGTACCTGCCGCACATCGACGAAGACGTAAAAGCCGCCGCCATCGGGTAAGCGTAAGGGCGCAGATCAGGCTGCGGATGCAACCTGGTCTGCATAGGGAAGATCGAGCACATAGTGCAGGTCTTCTCTGGACATGTATCCCATTGTACCTTCGAAGGTGTCACTGCTGCCGTTGATGGCGTATTTCACGGCGTTCGGTTCGTTGTGCATGAAACCAAAGCGTGCAGAGAAGCCCTTGAACGCCAGTGTCTTTGCGATGAAACCAAAGGTGTAGTCCGGGCGCCAGTGATCCAGGGCAGTCAGGAACGCGTGCTTGCCCAGAGCAGGCGACAAAAGCGCACCGCGTCTGGGGGAGCAGCCCACCCAGAATTCGCCGTGGTAAACAATCGTGCCCTTCATGCGCGCCGCACCGGGGCCAGGACGATAGAGAGTGTTGCCGTAATCGATGTCCATCCCTGACGGCTCGAATTCACGCAGGTTCCGGCTCAGGTATTCACCAAGGCTGAAATGAAGATTCGGAAGCACCTTCATCGCCTGCGTGTGGATGATGTCGCCCGCTTCATTGTGCCCGACCATCCAGATCGCGTTCTTGTCGTTCAGCTCATACTTTGTCGGTTCGAACGGTTCACCCAGAGCATGATCCGGACGGGCAATGGCCAGAAACTCACGATATTCCTCAAAATCGGAACCCGTCGTGATTTTCACCCCCATGCTCTGCAGCTCGTTGTGGCTGGCAGCATAAAGGAAGTGGGCCTTTGATTTATATTGGAAAGTCATGATCTGTCTCCGTGGCATCTTACGGAGACAAGTATAAATCAGAATTTCTATTTTTAGTCGAATACTGGCTAAATTGTGGCAGCCTTCATCACAACCTCATCGGGCATGCGCGGTCTTACCTCTTCATCCAGACCAAGAATTTCGACATCATGGTGTCTGTCGACCACCGAGATCAGTGCAAAAGTCCCGTCTGGAAACCGCCCCGGAAGCAAGAGACGCTGATAAAAAATTGGTAAATACGGCCCATCCGGCGCGCGCCGCAGTTGCGTGTGGATATGGTCGAGGCGGGTGTTCTTATGCGTTGCCGCATCCTCGAATGGAGAGACCATAAGATGTGCAAAATCGCCGCCACCGGGCAAAACATCCATGTTGCGACCAAGGCTTGAGCGGGCCGCCGCCCATCCAGACCACGTCACATAAGACGATTCGTCGCCAATTTCGATGCATATCCAACCGTTTGGCGAATCACGGTAGACCATGAAATAGGGCCGAACATCCCGAAGAACGTCGGCCTCCAACTCACCATCAGACATGGCCCAGGCGCGAAACGCGGCCTTCAGCAATGGGCGCTCAAGGGACCACAAGTCGCTCATCGGGCGTTGTTGCATCCAGAATGTACGCCCCTCCGGCAACTCGGCATATACGTTTTCCAAGCCGTTGCGATGGCTGATCTGCCCCAACAGCCAGGACCTGCCGCGCGCCAGCAAGTCCAAAGCCTCTGGCAGCGCCTTTTGGCCTGCTTCGGTCAAGTGGTACTGACGGTTTTCCAGCGTAAACAGTGCCTCACCCTTGGCTGCCTCGAGTTGTGCGATGTGTCGGCGCACTGTTTGGCGGGTACTGTTCAGTTCGGCAACGGCATGCGAAAGGTTCAGCGTTTCCGCCAAAGTCGTAAACGACCGGATCATCTCAAACAGCAGCGGCTGGTTAAGTGTCGCTAGGTTTTCGCTGGATTCGTTCATTTCAAACAACCATGGGTGATCAGTAATACGTTACGGTTATACAAATCATACAATAATGCAACATTGACGTGTAGTATATGTACAAATCTAGTCAATTGATCCGAATTGCCGTTTCGCCGATCACGGGTTGGCAAACAACCAGAGGTAACCAGTTCATGTCCCATCCCGTAGATGTCCACGTCGGAAAACGCCTGAAGCAGATCAGAACATTGCGCCGTATGTCGCAGACTGATGTTGCCAAACGTCTCGACCTTTCCTTCCAGCAGATTCAGAAATACGAAATCGGATCGAACAGAATCGCGGCCAGCCGCCTGTTTGAACTGTCTCGCATTCTGGATGTGCCGACATCGTACTTTTTTGAAGGTATTGCCGAGCCCGATGCGGCAAACAATCGGGACAACAACCTTGATATCGTGAACGCGTTGGCTGCAATCGAAGATGAAAAGATCAAGTCGCGCATCGTGACCTTCATCGAAGACGTGTCCGGTCTGACCGTTGCACGCCGCGCGTCCTAAGCCACGAGGGACCTTCTGATCAGGTTCATCCCCACGATCAGCAACACCATCAGGGTTGCTTTTCTAAACATCGCCTGATCAATCCGGTCCAGCACCTTCCCGCCCAGCCATTGGCCCACCAGGGCCGGTGCGATCAGCGCCAGGCTGAGCGGGAGTGTTTCAGCCCGCAATACACCCGATCCGATATGCGCGCCGACCAGTGCAATCGCTCCGAGGCCATAAATGACGCCTTGCGCGCGCATCTGCTCGGACTTTTCAGTGCCCAGCGCGGTCAGATACAACACCGTCGGCGGCCCCCAGACCCCCGATATGCCCCCTAAAAATCCGGCAAACGCACCGATTCCAGCTTCGACATCCTTGCGCTGGCGACGCAACACCAATCGCCATCCGGCCAGTTGAAGAACCGCAAACAGAACTACCGGGACGCCGATCAGGCCGAGCAAAACATGGATAGGCAGGCTCCGCACCAGTTGGGCACTGCCGATCAAAACCAGCCCGCCAACTGCGAGAAACACCCAGAATCGCCGTGCGGTCGCGCGTGCAGACGCCAATCCCTGTCCGAATGCCTGCGCGCCGTTGGCCACGAGTGTGGGAAGAAGCAGACCTGCAAGTGCCAGTTCCGGTTCGATAAATGACGACAATCCCGAGATCACCACCATTGGCATGGCAAAGCCGACGACGCCTTTGACGAAGCCACCGACCACCGCGATACTCATCGCGATCACCCAAAGTTGAGGCGACAAAAGGGAAAAAAACACATCCATATCGCCCTACTACGCCTGTCTGCCGCCTTCTGCAAAAAAGATGCGCGCAAGATAAGAACAAAACGACGCATCCAATTGAATTTAAGTTGCGCTGCACCTGCAAAGTAGATACGAGAACGCCAACCCGAGACAAGGAAGCGCACGATGGCACATGATGGACAGGATATGAGTACAGCAACCCCGGTCTTGCTGGACGATCTGCTGGCTTTGACAGGCGCGGCGATTGCCCCGGTCGACACCGTGACTGAACTGGCGCGCACCCGTTTACGCGAACAGTTGAGCACGGATGGCCGCGTATCGGCGCAGCTTGTCGAAGAAAACCAGACTGCGGCTCACGGCCTTGCGTGGCTTGCCACCTACGCGCAAGCCCTGCGTCAGATGCACAGCTGGGCCACCGAACTCGAATCGCAGTCCAAATTCGGCGAGGTCGAGGCGCTTATTCTGCAAATCACTTTCGGGGAATACCTCTGGCAAATCTATGGCGGTCTGCAGATGAACCAGGGCGAGGTCCTGCGCCCGCAGGATATGGGCCTGACCCAGGACGACATGCGCGCCATGATGGACCCTGCTGTGATGACCCTGACGCAAGGCGGCAATACCCAGGCAGCGCGCCTGCGCCTTGTCGACCTCATGCAGGAACGCAGCGCGGAAATCACTGTCGGTGCGAGCGGTCTGGACGAAGAGCTTGAGATGATCCGCGACCAGTTCCGCCGCTATGCGGTCGAAAAGGTCGAACCTTTCGCCCATGACTGGCACCTCAAAGACGAACTGATCCCGATGGAAGTGATCGAAGAACTTGCCGAAATGGGTGTTTTTGGTCTGACCATCCCCGAAGAATACGGCGGCTTTGGCCTGTCCAAGGCATCGATGTGCGTGGTGAGTGAAGAGTTGTCGCGCGGCTATATCGGCGTCGGCTCACTAGGCACACGGTCTGAAATCGCGGCCGAGTTGATCATCGCGGGCGGTACCGAAGAACAGAAGACCAAGTGGCTGCCCCGTCTGGCCAGTGCCGAAACGCTGCCGACTGCCGTGTTTACCGAACCGAACACAGGCTCTGACCTTGGCGCCTTGCGCACCCGCGCAGTGCGGGACGACAACGGCGACTATACCATCACCGGCAACAAGACGTGGATCACCCACGCGACCCGCACGCAAGTGATGACCCTGCTCGCACGCACCGATCCTGACACGACCGATTACAAAGGTCTGTCCATGTTCCTTGCCGAAAAGGCCCCCGGCGATGACGCGAACCCTTTTCCGACCGACGGCATGACCGGTGGCGAGATTGAGGTTCTGGGTTATCGCGGCATGAAAGAATACGAGCTTGCCTTTGACGGGTTCAAAGTCAAAGGCGAGAACCTGCTGGGTGGCGAGACCGGCAAGGGCTTTAAACAGCTGATGGAGACATTCGAATCCGCCCGCATCCAGACCGCGGCCCGCGCCGTTGGGGTTGCGCAATCTGCGCTCGATATCTCGATGCAATACGCGCAGGATCGCAAGCAATTTGGCAAATCCCTGATCAACTTCCCCCGTGTGGCCAACAAGCTGGCAATGATGGCAGTCGAGATCATGGTGGCGCGGCAATTGACCTATTTTTCGGCCTTCGAGAAGGACGAGGGACGGCGCTGTGATGTGGAGGCCGGGATGGCAAAACTGCTGGGTGCGCGTGTGGCATGGGCTGCGGCGGACAATGGGCTGCAAATCCACGGCGGCAACGGTTTTGCACTGGAGTACAAGATTTCCCGCGTTCTGTGCGATGCGCGTATCCTGAACATTTTTGAGGGTGCAGCCGAAATTCAGGCTCAGGTCATCGCGCGCCGCCTGCTGGGCTAGGCGCAGCCATTTTCCGACATCGGAAAATGTCACGGAAACTCACTTGAGTTTCCGCCCCGCCCTGTGATTGACGCGGCCAGCAAAACCGCCACAGTGCGCTCATGCTGACCTTTGCCGCCGCCGTCTTTTTTCTGATCATCACGCCAGGACCTGGGGTTCTGTCTGCCGCAGGAGTTGGGGCAGCCTACGGCATGCGGTCCGGGCTGCGCTACGTGCTGGGCCTGTTCCTCGGGAACAATCTGGTCATTCTGGCGGTCGTGTCGGGCCTTGCAGCACTGGTGCTGGCCAACCCGGTCGTGCGCACGGTGTTGTTCGTTCTGTCCACTGCCTACCTGTTGTATCTGGCCATGCGGATCGCGCTGGCAGGGTCAAAACTCGCCTTTGCTCCGGCGCAAAAAGAACCCGGCGTGCTTGCAGGCATCCTGCTTCAACCGATCAATCCCAAAGCCTACGCTGTAAATACAGCGTTGTTTTCAGGCTTTGCCATCATGCCTGATGCCCTCGTGGCCGAAGCAGTCTGGAAACTGCTGATCGTGAATGCAATCTGGGTGCCAATTCACGTGATCTGGGTCTGGTTTGGGGTGCGGCTCAAGGCGCTTGATCTCGCGCCTGTACGTCAAAAGCGCATCAACTTTGCGATGGCCGCCTCAATGCTGCTGGTGGTGGGACTGGCCGTCTGGTCGGAACTGAGCACTTGAAGCAGCGCAAAAACCCGAACAGTCGCGTCATCCGCCCATCAAGACATACGCCACCCACCGGAACGAAAACCGCTCGAATAGACTGAGCCCTCAGCCGAACTGCAATT
>JBCBDZ010000087.1:0-12772 GCA_038529225.1 Pseudomonadota bacterium
GCTGAACATCCCCGAACCGGGTCGTGGGCGCCTGATGGAAGTCGTTGTTCAGGTAGTCGAGCGTGCCGCCAGACTGATTGGCAAACTGCAGCGGGTTGCCCGCAGAATCAAAAATCTGGATGGTCGAGCCGTCATCGGACCGCGTGGTCAGTCGATATGTACCGCCGGACACCACATTCAGCGTGCTGGTATAAATGACGCCAAAATCGTTCTGGTCACCGGACGCACCTCGGATGGACTGTGTCAGTCCCTCTTCGTCGAAATCCGTGACGTACCCCGAGCCCGACCGCGTCCCGCTTTCAATATCAAAGGCTTGACCGGCAGAAGATGAAAAGTTGAAATCGAAGGTCTCGAAATGCCACGCACCCTCTACGGGGCCGTCACCCGACAAGACATCTGCGCCACTCCCACCCGTGATGGTGTCACTGCCGAATGCACCGGTCAGCGTATCGGTCCCGGCCGTGCCGGAAATGACTTGATCGCCTTGGGTGGCGGGATTCGTATTGTCGTTGGTGGCCATACTGCTGATACTCAATAAACTCGGTGCTTTCAGCACCTTGCCCGGTGGCGTATCTGCCAAATCCGGTCGAACAAGGGACGAAACGTGACGAAAACGAGGTCAAATCACGGAACATGAGTGCGACATTGGCCCCATTGCTGCAAGTCCACGCCCTGAAAACGGCCAATCTGGGCGACAATGCGCGACAATTCACCCCGGTCAAAGATGCGATCAGTTATTGAAGCGCTGGATGCAAGACTCTAGAACGGAGGCAACGTGGCGCTCGGTCGGGAACCCCGTGCGCAGCGAGAACACATATTTAGGAGGCACCGCATGGCAGACGCAGCCATTCATGGCCACGACCACGAAGACGAGCGCGGGTTCTTTACCCGTTGGTTCATGTCCACCAACCACAAAGACATCGGTATCCTGTACCTGATCGTTTCAGCCGTCGTCGGCTTTGTCTCGGTGGCCTTCACCGTTTACATGCGGATGGAGCTGATGGACCCCGGTGTCCAGTACATGTGTATGGAAGGCGCGCGCTTTACCGCCGCCGCCGCAGGTGAATGTACCCCCAACGGGCACCTTTGGAATGTTCTGATCACCGGTCACGGCATTCTCATGATGTTCTTTGTGGTCATTCCCGCCCTCTTCGGTGGATTTGGCAACTATTTCATGCCCTTGCAGATCGGTGCGCCGGACATGGCGTTCCCGCGGATGAACAACCTGTCCTTCTGGCTCTATGTCGCAGGCACCACGCTGGCGATCTGTTCGGTTCTGGCACCGGGCGGCAATGGCCAGCTTGGGTCCGGCGTGGGCTGGGTGCTGTATCCGCCGCTGTCCACCAACGAACAGGGCATGTCGATGGACCTCGCGATCTTCGCGGTCCACGTATCGGGCGCGTCCTCGATTCTTGGGGCGATCAACATGATCACAACCTTCCTGAACATGCGTGCCCCCGGCATGACCTTGTTCAAGGTGCCTCTGTTCTCGTGGTCGATCTTTATCACAAGCTGGCTGATCCTGCTGTCCCTGCCTGTTCTGGCGGGTGCGATCACCATGCTGCTGATGGACCGCAACTTCGGGTTCACCTTCTTTGACCCGGCCGGTGGCGGTGACCCTGTACTCTACCAGCATATCCTCTGGTTCTTCGGACACCCCGAGGTCTACATCATCATCCTGCCCGGTTTTGGCATCATCAGCCACGTCATCGCGACATTCTCGCGCAAGCCCGTCTTTGGCTACCTGCCGATGGTCTGGGCCCTGATCGCGATTGGTGTGCTCGGCTTTGTCGTGTGGGCGCACCACATGTACACGGTGGGCATGTCGCTGAACCAGCAGGCCTACTTCATGCTGGCCACGATGGTCATCGCGGTGCCCACGGGGGTCAAGATCTTCAGCTGGATCGCGACCATGTGGGGCGGATCGGTTGAACTGAAAACGCCAATGCTCTGGGCCTTCGGCTTCCTGTTCCTGTTCACCCTTGGTGGCGTTACAGGGATCGTTCTGTCGCAGGCCGCGGTCGACCGCTACTACCACGACACCTACTACGTGGTGGCACACTTCCACTACGTGATGTCGCTGGGGGCCGTGTTCTGCATCTTTGCCGGGATCTACTTCTACTTCCCCAAGATGACCGGGCGCATGTATCCTGAATGGGCCGGCAAGGTGCACTTCTGGACGATGTTCGTCGGGGCCAACCTGACCTTCTTCCCCCAGCACTTCCTGGGCCGTCAGGGCATGCCACGCCGCTACATCGACTACCCCGAGGCCTTTGCCTACTGGAACGCCTGGTCCTCGTGGGGCGCGTTCCTGAGCTTTGCCTCCTTCCTGTTCTTCTTTGGCGTGATGATCTACTCTCTGCGCGCGGGCGCGAAGGTGACCGAGAACAACCCATGGAACGAGTATGCGGACACGCTGGAATGGACCCTGCCCAGCCCACCGCCGGAGCATACGTTCGAAATCCTGCCAAAGCAGTCGGACTGGGACAAGTCGCACCGCTACCCCGACTCGATCGAGGAATGGGCCGGAACCGAGCATCCGAGGGATGCCCAGCACGAACCGCAAAAGTCCTGATCCAGATCGGATGAGACAAACACCAAGGCCCCGGTATCGCTCCGGGGCCTTTTTTGGTTGGACGCTCAGGACGATTTGACGCCTGCACCACCGCATCGCAACGCTTGATATGCAATAACACGGCACCGCGTCCGGCAGGGCGCTGCCTGTCCAATTCGCCCGCATGAGCACGGCCTTGCCGAAGAACACAAGCACAATCCGGAACCCTTTTCGGCGCGCCCGGCCGGTACATAGTCTTGGTCAACTGCTGCCCCTCAGGCCACGCCGCATATCAGGCGTGCACCATCCGGCGCAGGATCAACAGGACAGGAGACATGACATGATACCGACCAAACTCACCGCTGCCATTCTGGCTGCATCGCTCGCCCTTGTGCCCGCCACCCGCGTCGCGGCGGACAGCGAAGACTTTATCGCCGGCGCCCTGCTGGGGGGTGTCGCAGGCGCAATCATCCAGAACGAGGTCCGCAAAAACAGGGAACGCCAACGCGCCCGGGCAAGCGCGCCGCGCACCTACGCCGCGCAACCTCAGACCTTCGTGGCCCAGCCCCGCGCGAGCAGTGCGAAAAAGTCCATCCGGCCCAGCATCCCCGCAACCGAGGAAGGGCGCGAGATCCAGTCCTCTCTCAACTATTTCGGCTTTGATGCGGGGCCGATTGACGGGCGCGTTGGCCCCGCGACACGCAGCGCCATTTCCGACTACCAGCGCTTTATGGGGTATGACGAAACCGGCACACTGACCAGCTTTCAACAGAGACTGCTGACCAGCTCATATCTGCGCGCCGAAGCGGCCGGAGACAGCGTCGTTGGCACCATTGCGGGGCTGCCTGATGGCACCAAAGGTCTGCTCAAACTCTACCGCGAAGAGCTTGCCTCGGGTGCCGCCCAACAGCGCCAGCTTGCACCGGCTCCTTCCGCGACAGGTGCGATCGAGCTGTAGGCGCAGGAGCAGGAGCAGGAGACACCGGATGAGGCAGGGCAAAAACACCACCCTGCTTCATCTTGCCAGAAAAACTTCGGGGTCTGGGGCAGCGCCCCAGTCAAGGCCCGCCACCCCGCGACACCCTGCCCTTCGACTTTTGGCCCAAGGGTCATATACTTCCCTCATGCCCTACAAGTGGACAACATCACCGGACGCGCCCACACAGGAACTGCACCTGTGGCCACACAACTCCCTGCCGCAAAAGGGGATGGCCGCTTTTGTGCTGAGCACGTTTACGCTGATCCTGATCCCGGCCCTGCCGCTCTTGGGCAGCGTCGTGTTGTGGGGGGTGTTGCCGTTCCTGATGCTGGCCGTATGGGGCATCTTCTTTGCCCTGCGGCGCAACCGGCGGGCACGACAAATCATCGAAGTGCTGACGCTCAGCGACGATCAGGCCCACCTTGTGCGGACCAACCCCAAAGGGGACACGCAGGAATGGGACTGCAACCGCTACTGGACGCAAGTGATCAAGTACGACCGCGAAGGGCCCGTGCCGCAATATGTCACGCTCAAGGGCATGGGACGCGAAGTCGAGATCGGTGCCTTTCTGAGCGAAGAGGAGCGGATCGCGCTTTACGACGATCTGACGAGGGCGCTGAAACAGAGCTCGTGACAGGGCGCAGCACAGCTACGCCTTACACTCACCGCGCATATGTAAGGCGGAGGTGTCCTCCGCCCGCGGCCCTCAGCTGCACAGCCGGTCCTTGACCATGGGGCCAACAGCCCCGAAATCCATCTGACCCATGTACTTGGCCTTCAGCACGCCCATCACCTTGCCCATATCGCGAATGCTGTCGGCACCCACTTCGGCAATAGCGGCGTCGACGGCCTTGGCCGCGGCGGCTTCGTCCAACTGCTGGGGCAGGAATTCCTCGATCACCGCGATTTCGCCCAACTCGCGCTCGGCCAGATCAAGGCGGCCGCCTTCTTCATAGGTGCGCGCGCTTTCGACCCGCTGCTTGGACATCTTGCCCAGAATGGCCAGCACCTCGGCCTCGCCCACCCCGTCCTCCTGCCCGCCGGCGCGGGCATCGATGTCCTTGTCCTTGATGGCGGCATTGATCAGACGCAGGGTCGACAAACGCACCGCATCCTTTTCTTTCATAGCCTGTTTCATCGCAGCCGAAATCTTCGTGCGCAAATCCATATTCGACGTCCATCCCCATGGCCTCGTGATAAGCGCACATACATAGGGCATGTCAGATTGTGTGGCAAGGCATCTGCGCCAGGCTAAGCCATTGATTTAAAACACATGTGCAAAATACCAATCCCGCTTGACCCGACCCGGCGCTGCCATTAGTTTCCGCGCAATTTGCCGCTTTCGGCGCGTGCATCCTCCCTTGCTGCAAAAGGTCTGCCCATGAACATCACCCCCCCACCCGCGCCAACCGCCTGCCTCGCGCTGGCCGATGGAACGCTGTTTTTCGGGGCCGGGTTCGGGGCGACAGGGCAGGTTGTGGCCGAGTTGTGCTTCAACACCGCGATGACCGGCTACCAGGAAATCATGACGGACCCGTCCTATGCAGGTCAGGTGGTGACCTTCACCTTTCCCCATATCGGCAACACCGGTGTGAACCCCGAGGATGACGAAACCGGTGATCCCGTGGCCAGCGGCATGGTCGTGAAATGGATGCCGACCGAGGCGTCAAACTGGCGCGCGACCGAGGAGTTGTCCACATGGCTTGCCGCCCGCGGGCGCATCGCGATCGGCGGCGTCGACACGCGGCGCCTGACCCGCGCCATCCGGCAGGCCGGTGCGCCTCATGTGGCGCTGGCCTATGACCCGGAGGGCAACTTTGACACAGACGCGCTTGTTGCAGCGGCACGCGACTTTGCTGGCCTTGAAGGCATGGATCTGGCCAAAGACGTGACCTGTGCCCAGTCCTATCACTGGAACCAGATGCGGTGGGCCTGGCCCGAGGGCTATGCGCCGCAGACCGATCCGAAATACAAGGTCGTCGCCATCGACTACGGCGCCAAACGCAATATCCTGCGCTGCCTTGCCTCTGCGGGCTGCGATGTGATCGTGTTGCCCGCGACGGCAACGGCCGAAGAGGTCATGGCCCATAACCCTGACGGCGTTTTTCTGTCCAATGGGCCCGGCGATCCGGCCGCCACAGGAGAATATGCGGTGCCAATGATCAAGGACGTGCTGACACGCGATCTGCCCGTCTTTGGCATCTGCCTTGGCCACCAGATGCTCGCCCTCGCGCTTGGGGCCAAAACGATCAAGATGAACCACGGCCATCACGGCGCCAACCATCCCGTAAAGGACCTTGAGACCGGCAAGGTGGAAATCACCTCGATGAATCACGGTTTTGCCGTGGATGCACAAACCCTGCCCGAGGGTGTGGAAGAGACCCATACATCGCTCTTTGACGGATCGAACTGCGGCATCCGCCTTACGGGCAAGCCTGTTTATTCGGTCCAATACCACCCCGAAGCCAGCCCCGGTCCGCAAGACAGCTATTACCTGTTCGAACGCTTTGCCGCGGCCATGGACGCACAGCGCGCCTGACCCGAGCCCTGACACAAATCCGTTCAGGTTTAACACAAAACTTAACGTCCCGTTAACCATGCGGGCGCAGAGTGGGCTGACCTAAAGGTTCGGGCCCCGAGAATGAGTGATCCTTTGCTGCGTTTGACCGCGCCGCGCCCCGTTGCGCGGCGGGATCGTCCCGCCCTTCCGGTCGGGCGGCAATTGGTCAATGCCGGGCTGATCAGCCAGACGACCCTGTTGCAGGCATTGGCCATGCAACGGCGCATCGATTCCCCTCTGGGCGAGATACTGGTGGCCGAAGGGCACGTGGCGCGCGACGATGTGTTGTCGGCACTGGCGGTTCAATATGATGCAGACCGCGTGGACTTGGATGTCGATCCCCCCGGTCCGCATATGTCACAGGCCCTGCCTGCCCACCTGTGTCAACGATTTGGCGTGGTGCCATGGCGCTGGATCGACAACACGTTGCTGGTCGCAACGACGCGCCCCGATCAGATGCAGGGATTGACAGCAGCCCTTGGGCGCAACGCGCCTGCGATGCTGCCGGTTATCGCCGATCAGAACCAGATCATCGCGCAGACAGGCCGGCTTTATGGCGCCTACCTCGCCCGGCGCGCGGTGACCAAGTTGCCTGGGGCCGTGAGTTGTCGCACCTGGTCGCTTGGCGGGGCGTTCGGACGTGCGCAGGCTGGGCTTGTCGTCGCTCTGGCCGTCGGTGTGATGGCCCTTTTTCCCATGTGGACCCTCACCGCCTTGATGGCCCTTGCGGTGCTGACGCTGGTGATGACGACAACGCTCAAACTCCTTGCCCTCGTTGCGCGCATGACCCACCAACTGCCCGCCCGGGTCGAGCCGCTGGCATGCGCACCCAGTGCGCGATCTCCCAAAGTCTCGGTTCTGGTGCCGCTGTTCAACGAAGAACGGATTGCCGAGGCGCTGATCCGGCGTCTGTCCAAACTCACCTACCCCAAGGCCCTGCTTGAGGTTGTGCTGGTTCTCGAAGCCAGGGATGAGGTGACCCGCGCCACGCTGACGCGCACCGACCTGCCCAGTTGGATGCGGGTGATCGAGGTGCCCGATGACGGCTCCATCACCACCAAGCCGCGCGCAATGAACTATGCGCTCGACTTTTGCCGGGGGGACATCATCGGGGTTTGGGATGCCGAAGATGCGCCAGAACCGGACCAGTTGGAAAAAGTGGTCGCGCAGTTCGCCAAGGCCGGACCAGAGGTGGCCTGCTTGCAGGGCATTCTGGACTACTACAACCCGCGCCAGAACTGGCTGGCGCGCTGTTTCACCATCGAATACGCAAGCTGGTGGCGGCTGGTGTTGCCGGGTGTTGCCCGTCTTGGCCTCGTGTTGCCGCTTGGCGGCACCACGCTGTTCTTCCGGCGCAACATTCTGGAGGACATCGGAGCATGGGATGCCCACAACGTGACCGAAGATGCCGATCTGGGCATCCGGCTGGCGCGCCACGGCTACACCACCGAACTGATCCCGACGGCGACTTACGAAGAGGCGAACTGCCGGGCGTGGCCCTGGGTCAAACAACGCTCACGCTGGATCAAAGGCTACCTGATCACCTATTTCGTACACATGCGTGCCCCCCGCACGCTGCTGCGTGATCTGGGGCTTTGGCGGTTTCTGGGCATTCAGGCGATGTTTCTGGCCACCGTCACGCAATTTGCCGCTCTGCCCCTGCTGTGGAGCTTTTGGTTGCCAATGTTCGGCCTGCCGCACCCGGTGATCGAAACGCTTGGGGCGGCGGTGATCTGGCCACTGGCGATCTTCTTCATCAGCACTGAGGCGCTCAATATCATCATTGGGCTGCTTGCTGTCTCGGGCCGCCATCACCGGCACCTGCTGGGCTGGGTGCCCACGCTGATGTTCTATTTCCCGCTCGGCGCGCTGGCGAGCTACAAGGCCCTCTACGAACTGGTGGCCAAGCCGTTTTACTGGGACAAGACCCAACACGGGCATGGAAAGGCAGACAGTGACGGGCCTCAGGCTTCGTCCTGACGCGCATCCGCGTCCTGCTTGAGACGGGTCATGAACGCGACAGATATATGTGCCCGCAGCGCCTCACCGGCGCCCGCCTCGTCCTTGGCTTCGATGGCGGTGACGATCTTGTTGTGTTCGTCCTGCGCAATGCGCGTGCGCCCAACGGCGGCCAATGAGGTGGTCGCCATCAACGCCATGGTGCGGTGCACCAGATCAAGCTGCTGCACCAGGTAGCGGTTATGGGACGCCAGATGGATTTGCTTGTGAAAGCGCCGGTTGGCGCGGCTGAGGGCGGCCGGGTCTCCAATCAGCGCGTTGTCCGCCTCCACCATTTCACGCAGAATACGCACCTCTTCATCCGTGGCGTGTCGGGCGGCAAGGGACGCGGCCAACCCTTCAAGCTCGCGGCGCACCACATAGAGTTCCGACATCTGGTTATGATCCAGCGAGGCCACGATCAGGCTGCGCCCATCGCGTGACAGAAGTGACTGGGTTTCAAGGCGCTGCAAGGCCTCGCGCACGGGCGTGCGGGACACGCCAAAGCGTTCGGCCAACTCACTTTCCACCAGCCGGTCGCCGGGGCGGTACGTGCCGATGTCGATCGCCTCAAGGATCAGGGAATAGGCATCGGTGTTCGTGGCGCGCGCAGAGGGCATGGGGCAAGGCTCTTAAGTCGTTGATATAACGCACCCTAGGGCGCAGGGCGCGGCGCGCGCAACCCTCTTGCAGTTAATCGCACCCCGCTCTAAGCCTGCTCCCATGCAAGCCGCAGAATTCGCCCATGTGCGGGCGTGGGTCTTTGACCTCGACAACACGCTCTACCACCCCTCTGTTCGCCTCTTTGATCAGATCGAGGTGCGGATGACGGCCTATGTGATGAATGCACTGGGCGTGGACAGGGCCGAGGCGGACCGGCTGCGCGTCCATTACTGGCGTGAACATGGCACCACGCTGGCGGGTCTCATGCGCGAACACGACCTCGATCCCGACCCCTACCTTGTCGCAGTGCACGACATCTCGTTTGAGGCCTTGCAGCCGGATGCGGATCTGCACGCACGCATCCGCGCCCTGCCGGGGCGGCGCATTGTCTACACCAACGGCTCGGCCCCTTATGCCGAACAGGTGCTGGCGGCGCGCGGCCTATCGGGCCTTTTTGATGCGATCTACGGCGTCGAACATGCAGGCTACCGCCCCAAACCCGAACACGGCGCCTTTGAGCAAGTGTTCACACGTGACGGGCTCGACCCTGCAACAGGTGCGATGTTCGAGGATGAACCGCGCAACCTCGCCGCCCCCCACGCCATGGGTATGAAGACTGTGCATGTGGCCCCCGACCCGGTTGAGGAACCCCACATTCACCACCACACGGACGATCTCAGCCACTTTTTGTCCCGCCTGACCGGGTAGGACAGGATGCCACCTTGGCCCCGGGTGCGCATGCCATACATGGTTTTTAACGGAGGCGACCATGCGCGACACCACAGCTTGTGACATCCTGATTTCCGGCGGCGGCATTGCCGGGCTGACTGCAGCAGCCGCCTTTGGCACCGCAGGCTTCGACGTGATCTGCGTTGATCCCACACCGCCCGTGACCGAGCGTGAAGCGACCGGGTCAGACATGCGCACAACGGCCATGTTGCAGCCCGCCCGCGACCTTCTGGAACAGGCGGGTCTGTGGGAGGCGCTCGCCCCCCACGCCACTGCGCTTGAGGTGATGCAGATCGTGGATGCGGGCGGCACGGACGGATCAGCGCGCGAAATCAAGGCCTTCCGCGCCAGTGATGTGTCAGACTTGCCCTTCGGCTGGAACCTGCCCAACTGGCGCTTGCGGCGCGAGATGGTGGCGCGGCTTGACGCGCTTGCGACCGTGGACTTTCGCCCCGGTGTCGGCACAGGCAGCCTGTTGGGGCGTACAACCAAGGCCCGCGTGGGTCTGAGCGATGGCACCCGCATCGCCGCGAAACTTGTGATCGCAGCAGACGGGCGGGCCTCGCCCATGCGCACGGCGGCCGGGATCGGCGTCACCACCCGACGCTACGGACAAAAGGCGCTGGCCTTTGCCGTCACCCACCCGATCCCGCACCAGAACGTATCCACCGAGGTGCATCAGACCGGTGGACCCTTCACTCTTGTGCCTCTGCCTGATCAGGACGGGATGCCCTCCTCTGCCGTGGTGTGGATGGACGCCGGGGCGGCCAGCATGGCGCGGATGACGGCCGATGTTGCCGACTTCGAGGCAGAGATGACAGCGC
Source organism: Pseudomonadota bacterium (assembly GCA_038529225.1). Taxonomy (GTDB): domain Bacteria; phylum Pseudomonadota; class Alphaproteobacteria; order Rhodobacterales; family Rhodobacteraceae; genus Tateyamaria. The sequence continues at coordinate 10,308 of JBCBDZ010000087.1, forward strand.
GCAGCTGTCACACTCTTGGCCCTCTGACCCTCGCCTCGCGGCGCAGCATCTGGCCCATCATCAGCCAATATGCAGACCGGCTGACGGGCACGCGCCTTGCTTTGATCGCAGAAGCCGCGCATGTGGTGCCCCCGATCGGGGCGCAGGGGTTGAACATGAGCCTTGCCGACACGACCACCCTGCTGGACCTTGCGCGAAAGCGGCGAGAGGGCCTTGGGGATGCGGCCATGCTCGACGCTTATCACCGCGCGCGCATGGGCGACATACGGATGCGTGTGACCGGGATTGACCTGCTCAACCGCGCCAGCCAGGCCTCTTTCCCCCTTGCGCGTGACGCACGCGCCTTTGGGCTGAAAACCATCCACGAGGTTGCACCGATACGCAAAACGCTGATGCAACTGGGTCTTGGAATCCGCAGCGCAGGCTAGGCACGGGCGGAGGACACCTCCGCCTTACGGGCGCAGCACCCAAGTAAGGCGGAGGTGTCCTCCGCCCTACAGGACCTGATCCACAACACGGCACAGGCGTGCCACCGTCGCATCCACATCATAGAGCTTGTCCAGACCAAACAGCCCGATGCGGAACGTCCGAAAATCGGCAGGCTCGTCGCATTGCAGCGGCACACCGGCTGCAATCTGCATACCCTCGGCGGCAAAGCGTTTGCCGGTCTGGATATCGGGATCGCTGGTATAGCTGACGACCACGCCGGGCGCGCCATACCCGTCTGCGGCCACGGAGGTGATGCCCTTGTCGGCCATCATGGCGCGCACCGCACTGCCCAGTGCCCATTGCGCATCCTTCAGCTTTTCAAAGCCGTAGCCTTGCGTCTCTTTCATCGTGTCGCGGAAATCGCGCAGCGCATCCGTGGGCATGGTGGCATGGTAGGCATGCCCGCCATTCTCATAGGCCTGCATGATCTGGTGCCATTTCTTGAGGTCGATGGCGAAACTGTCCGAGGTCGTGTCTTCCATCCGCGCCACCGCACGTTCGGACAACATGACCAGACCAGCGCAAGGCGAGGCCGACCACCCCTTTTGCGGGGCAGAGATCAAGACATCGACGCCCAGCTTTCGCATGTCCACCCAGGCACACCCCGAAGCGATGCAATCCAGCACCATCAGCGCACCGACATCGTGCGCCGCTGCGGCCATTGCAGTGATGTAGTCGTCGGGCAGGATCACGCCCGCGCTCGTTTCCACGTGCGGCGCAAACACCACGTCCGGTTTCTGGGTGCGAATGGCCTCGACCACCTCTTCAATCGGGGCGGGTGCAAAGGGGGACGGGCTGGCATTGCCGGTCTGGCGCGCCTTCAGCACGGTGGTGTTTGCCGTCAGCCCGCCCAGTTCGAAAATCTGGCTCCAGCGATAGGAAAACCAGCCATTGCGCACGACAAGGACATCAGCACCACGCCCGAACTGGCGCGCCACAGCCTCCATCCCAAAGGTGCCACCGCCGGGTACCACAACCACGGCATCCGCCGTATAGACCTCTTTGAGCATGGACGAGATGTCGTTCATCACTTCCTGAAAGGCGACGCTCATATGGTTCAGTGAGCGGTCGGTGAAAACCACCGAGAATTCTTCGAGACCGGTCGGGTCTACGGTGTCCAGCAATGCAGCCATGGGGTGTCCTCCTCTTTGTGGCGCTCTTACAGGGCCGCGCAGGCAAGGGCAAAGTCTATATGGGTATACAATTGCGCCCTGCATGGGATCCGCTGTCGCCGATGGGAACGGATGTTTCCGCCTGGCGCTATCCCAAAGGCCCCGGGCGCCGCTCTTCACTCAGCAGCACGTTGGCCTCCACTTCGCCCGCCCCGGGCAGGGTCATGATGCGACGGCGCAAAACCCGCTCAAAGTCCGGCAAGTCCCGCGCCACGACGCGCAGGCGGTAATCGTAAAGGCCCAGCACATGCTCCACCGTCTGCACTTCGGGAATGGCGCTGACCGCACGCTCAAAATCATCCAGACTGACACGGCCCTTGGTCGCCAGCTTCACCCCCAGAAACACGGTCACACCAAAGCCCAAACCCGCAGCATCCAGCACCAGACGCTGCCCGCCTACAACACCCGCATCGCGCAGCCGCTTGATCCGGCGCCACGCCGCTGGTTGAGACAAACCACACGCGCGCCCAATGGCTCCGGCACCCTGCCCTGCATCCTGTACCAACATCCGCAGGATCGCAAAATCAGTGTCATCCAGCGTCATAGCGGCAGCGCCAGATCGCTTTTGATGCGGGCCACATGCATCAGCGCCTCGATATCCGCGATATGGGGCAAGGTCAGGATACGGCTGCGATACAAGTGCTGGTAATGCGCCATATCGCGCGCAATGACCGACAGGCGCACATCGACGCGGCCCAGAAACGTCTGGATCTCAATCACCTCGGGCACCTCGCGCGCGCCCGCAATAAACTCGTCAAAGGCGGCCCCTTGCGTTTTGTCAAGAGTGACCCGCAGTGACACCTC
>JBCBDZ010000088.1:0-12562 GCA_038529225.1 Pseudomonadota bacterium
CAGTGGCTTGGACGACATCACGTTCAAAATCCACAACGCCTTTAAGGGCGATACCATGCTCCCGAACGCCACCGAACTCAGCCAGATCGACCTTGCCCATCGCCACGCAAAGTCCTGGGACGACTGGCACGCCGCCTTTCGCTACCGCCATGAACGGGGGTCCTACCGGGCCGAGTTAAAGCCTGCCACACCGCCTGAGCAGGGCGGCGTGTCCCTGCATGATCTGTTCGCCAGGATGGAGGCCGACGCCGGCGCAGTCGGCCTGCGCGCCTTTTACGATGAGGTGATCGGTGACAGCCCGGACTTGCGCGACCGCCTGTCGGAGCATGATCTGTTGCGCATCGTGCCTTTGGATTTCGCAAGCCCCATGGCGCGGCATTTCCCGAACGTAACGCTCTGACGTCGCACAACCTTTTGCAAGCGATGCCGTTTGACGTGAGCCACCGCCTTTGCTATGGACGCGCATCATGTCGGGGCAAGGTGCCTCCACTCTGGGCCATTCGGGCCGACATCACCAGACGCCGCGGGCCAAGTCAGTGTCCGCAACTTACGGACATACATGACTAAATTTTCTGATCTCAACCTTAGCCCCAAGGTCCTCAAAGCTGTCGAAGAGGCAGGTTACGAAACCCCTACGCCCATCCAGGAAGGCGCGATTCCACCCGCCCTTGAGGGACGCGACGTGCTCGGCATCGCGCAGACGGGAACCGGCAAGACCGCCAGCTTCACCCTGCCCCTCATTACCCAACTGGCCCGGGGCCGTGCGCGCGCGCGCATGCCGCGCAGTCTGGTGCTGTGCCCGACCCGCGAGTTGGCCGCACAGGTCGCCGAGAATTTCGACACCTATTCCAAATACGTAAAGCTGAGCAAGGCACTGCTGATCGGCGGTGTCAGTTTCAAGGAACAGGACACGCTGATTGACAAGGGCGTTGACGTTCTGATTGCCACACCGGGCCGCCTTCTGGACCATTTCGAGCGGGGCAAGCTGATCCTCAATGACGTCAAGGTCATGGTTGTGGACGAAGCGGACCGGATGCTCGACATGGGGTTTATCCCGGACATCGAACGGATCTTTGGCCTGACGCCCTTTACCCGCCAGACGCTGTTCTTCTCCGCCACCATGGCGCCCGAGATTGAGCGGATCACCAACACCTTCCTGTCCAATCCCGAACGCATCGAAGTCGCCCGACAGGCCACCGCGTCTGAGACGATTGAACAGGGCGTGGTCATGTTCAAAGGCTCGCGTCGCGACCGAGAGGCGAGCGAAAAGCGCAAAGTGCTGCGCCTGCTGATTGACGCCGAAGGTGAAAAATGCACGAACGCAATCATCTTCTGCAACCGAAAGACGGACGTTGATATCGTCGCCAAGTCATTGAAAAAATACGGTTATGACGCTGCCCCCATCCACGGCGATCTGGACCAGTCGCAGCGCACCCGTACGCTGGACGGGTTCCGCAATGGCGAGTTGCGCTTTCTCGTTGCATCGGACGTGGCGGCACGGGGTCTTGATGTGCCGTCAGTCAGTCACGTGTTCAACTTCGACGTGCCAAGCCACGCCGAGGATTACGTACACCGGATCGGGCGCACGGGACGTGCGGGCCGTGACGGCAAGGCGATGATGATCTGCGTGCCGCGGGACGAAAAGAACTTTGAGGACATCGAGCGCCTGATCCAGAAAGACATCCCGCGGATCGACAACCCCCTTGGCACCAAGGCCCCTGCTTCTGAGGCAGACAGCGAAGATGCACCCAAAGCCGAAAAGCCCAAGCGCACCCGCGCCCCGCGCAAGCCCAAGGCAGATAAACCGCACGCCGAGGACGCACAGGCCGAGGCGGCGGCACCTGTCGAGGCCACGGCCGAACCCACGCCAGAGCCGGAGCCCGAACGCACACCGGGACGTGGTCGCGGGCGCGGATCATCGTCAGGTCGCAACCGGTCGTCGAACCGTGAAGACCGTGGTGCCAACAAGGTCGTGGGCTTGGGCGATCACACGCCCAGTTTCATAGAACTCAGCTTTGAAGAGCGCCGCGCAAGCTAGCTTGCGCCAAAAGAAAAACGCAAAAAGGCGGGCCCCAGGCCCGCCTTTTTTCCGTTTGATAACAGCGCGCTTCAGTGCATTCGGCTGATCACCACCGTCACTTCCGGCTTCTTGCCAATCTCATCCTGCGCCGTCTTGCGCACGATGCGGCGCAACGCTTCTTCCAGATTGGAATCGTCCCGCAACGTCTTGGCATCCGCCCGGCCCAAGAACTGGCTCAGGTCCGCTTCCAGTAGCTCAACCACAGCCGCCTTGCTGCGCCCCATCTCGGGCAAACCCATCGTTTCGCACCACGGATCACCCAACGGTTCGTCCTCTTCATCCAGAATCAGCGTCACCGTGACATGTCCATTCAGCGCCATGCGAATACGGTCCCGTACGATCCCGTCCAAGGCGCCGATTTGCACCGCTCCATCAAGATAGGTCCGACCGGTTTCGATATACTCAACCACGCGCGGCGCATTGCCCGACAGGTCGATCATCATTCCATTCACCGCCAGCACGCCTGTGCGACCCTTGGCTTCGGTCAGCTTCACATGCGCGCGCAAGTGCCGGTGTTCGCCGTGCATGGGCACCACCACCTGCGGCTTCACAATATCCTGCAGGCGCTCCAGATCGGGTCGGTTGGCGTGGCCAGACACGTGGTAAAGGCCAGAGGAGTCATCCACCACATCCACGCCCTTTTCGCTGAGCTGGTTCATGATGCGGATCACCCCGCGTTCGTTGCCCGGAATGGTTTTGGAGGAAAACAGGAACAGATCGCCTTCTTTCAACTCCAGCCCCATATACTTGCCATTGGCCAGCTGTGCAGACGCCGCGCGCCGTTCCCCTTGGGATCCGGTGACCAGAAGCATCAGGTTTTCACGCGGGATGTTGCGGGCGTCTTCCGGGCTGACCACGGGCGGAAAGTCCTTGAGTACACCGGTTTCGATCGACGCCTCGATCATGCGGCGCATCGCGCGCCCCAGCAGAACGATGGACCGCCCCGCACGTTCGCCCGCCTCGGCCAGCGTTTTGACCCGCGCAACGTTCGACGCAAATGTGGTCGCAACCACGATACCCGTCTCATGGGCCCGCACCAGCTTTTCAATCTCCGGGCCAACGCTGGCCTCGGAGCGACCGGGATTCGGGGAAAAGACGTTGGTGCTGTCGCAGATCAGTGCCTTGACCCCGTCCTTGGACACCTCGGCCCACAGATCCGGATCAAAAGGTTCGCCCACCAGCGGTGTCTCGTCCAGCTTGAAATCACCCGAATGGATCACACGGCCCGCTGGCGTATCGATGACCAGCGCCGCGCTTTCGGGGATCGAGTGGGACATTGGCAAAAAACCAACCTTGAAGGGGCCTGCCTGCACCTGATCGGGCCAAGCGGCAACAACGGTGACCGCGTCATCCGGGTGGCCCCGTTCGTCCATTTTGCGTCGTGCGATATTGGCCGTGAAGGGGCGCGCATAGATCGGTGCGCCAAGCTGTTCATAAGTGTGGGAGACCGCACCCACATGATCCTCATGGGCGTGGGTGATGAACACCGCGTCAATGCGGTCGCGCCGCTCGGCGAGCCACGCGATGTCCGGCAGGATCAGGTCCACACCGGGTGATCCGTCCATGTCGGGAAACGCCACGCCCAGATCGACCACGATAAGTCGCTCCTCGTCCGGTGCGCCATAGCCATATACATAGGCGTTCATGCCTATTTCACCCGCCCCCCCAAGGGGCAGGTAGATCAATCGTTCACTGCTCATTGTGTCAGTTGTTTTCCTTGTTAAAGCGATGGATGACCGTCAGGCCATGCATCGTCAAATCGTCGATAAAGTGATCAAACAGGGTTTCTGACTGCTGAAACAGCGGTGCAAGACCCCCGGTTGAGATGACGCGCATGTCGCGGGCGCGCTCCGCCTTAATCCGGGCACATATCTCACGTACAAGGCCGACGTAACCCCAAAACACTCCGGACTGCATGCAGGCGACAGTGTTGGTGCCGATGACAGCTTGTGGCTTGGTGATGTCGACGTGCGGCAAGGCGGCAGCGGCGTTGTGCAGCGCCTCAAGGGACAGGTTCACACCCGGCGAGATCACCCCACCGATGTAAGCGCCATCGCTGTCCACCACATCAAATGTCGTGGCCGTCCCAAAGTCCACCATGATCAGATCACCGCCGAACAGGTCATACCCCGCCACCGTGTTGACCAGCCGGTCCGGGCCCACCTGCGTCCCCTCGTCCACGCGCACATCGACAGGCAGCAAGCAGTCGGGCTTGCCCACCACAATGGGCCGTGTGTTGAAGTAGCGATCCGCAAAGACCCGCAGATTGAACACCACACGCGGCACGGTGGAAGAGACGATCACATCCGTGATTTCAACATCGATCTGCTGGAACTTCATCAGCGTGGACAGCCAGACATAGTACTGATCGGCCGTGCGCTGCCACTCGGTCGAGGTGCGCCACGTGCCGATGAAGGCGTCTCCGTCCCAGATCGCAAACACAGTGTTGGTGTTGCCGCAGTCGATGGCCAAGAGCATGTGCCGCCCCCTCAGAAATAGACGTCGCCCGCAGGAATGGTCACGCGGCCGTTTTGCGTCTCTAGAACAAGTTGCCCGGTTTCGTCCACATCTCTGAACGTGCCCACATGCACATCCCGTGTGGTGCGCGCCGTGATCGTCTCGCCCAGACGCGCGGCTTGGGCCAGCCAAGCGGTCCGGATAGGGGCAAATCCGAACTGACTGAATTGATCCTCAAATCGCGCAAAAGAAGCGGCCAATAGGTCCAGAAACGCGTCCGGTGCAATGCGCACGCCCAGTTCGCTGGCCACGGCCACCGGGCAGACAGCCCCCGCCTCGACCTCCGTCGCATCCGGGGCGGCGGCAAGGTTCACACCGATGCCAATGGACAGATGGCTCATCCGCCCCGCCGTGCTGATCGTCTCAAGCAGGATACCAGCCACTTTGCCCTCGTTCAGCAGCACGTCATTGGGCCACTTCAGGGCAAAGGCTGCATCGCGACCCGTGGCGGCGACAAAGGCCTCGTACAGGGCCAAAGACATGACAAAGGAGCGCAACGCGGCCTGCCCGGGGTCGCCCACCACCGGCAACACCAGCGTCGCCGCGAAATTCCCGACAGGCATCGCCCAGGCACGCCCGCGCCGTCCGCGCGCCGCTGTCTGCGCATGCGCCAGGATCCAGGCCGGCCCGCTCAGATCGGGCGCGCGCCGCGCCGCTTCACTCAGCGTCGAGTCCACGCACTGAAATGCTAACCGCCCATAGCCTTCCGGCCACAACGGTCCTGCCTTCTCTGTTTTCAAAAAATCCCCCCCGGAGGGCCGATCCGCCATGAAGCGCCTAGTTGACGAGGGTTTGCGCCGCCACTGCCGCCGCGCCCTCAACACCAAACATGTTGACGATGCCAAAGACCATGACGGCCGCCGATCCCAGCAGCATGGCCGACAGGATCACGGACTTGCCGCCGTTCAAGCCTTCTTCGGGCTCTTCACCGAAATACATGAAGAACACGATGCGCAGGTAATAGTAGGCGCCGATCACGGACGCGATCACGCCAGCAACCGCCAGCCAGACCAGATCCGCCTCATAAGCCGCGCGCAGCACGTAAAGCTTGCCAAAGAAGCCCAGCATGGGCGGCACGCCCGCCAGCGAGAACAACAGCACCAGCATGGCCAATGCGCGGGTCGGTTCCCGCTTGGCATACATGTTCAAAGACCCGATGTCCGTGACCGGTTGTCCGTCTTTCTCCATCATCAGGATAAAGGCAAAGGTGCCTACGTTCATGGTGACGTAGATGGCCATGTAGACCAGCATGGCCTGCACACCCAGAACGGTGCCCGCCGCCAGTCCCATCAGCGCGTATCCCATGTGCGCGATGGACGAAAACGCCATCAGTCGCTTGATGTTCGTCTGTCCGATGGCCGCGAACGCCCCAAGGAACATCGACAACACAGACAGCAGCGCCATGACCTGCTGCCAGTCGGCAACCGCGCCGCCAAAGGCGTCATGCATCACGCGGGCAAACAGGGCCATGGCCGCCAGCTTCGGTGCGGTTGCAAAAAAGGCGGTGATCGGCGTGGGCGAGCCTTCGTAAACGTCCGGCGTCCACATGTGGAACGGCACGGCAGAGACCTTGAAGGCAAAGCCCGCCATAAGGAACACAAGACCGAACAGCAGACCCAGCGAGATGCCCTCTTCGGCCACCTGCACGATGCCCGAGAACAGCGTGGTGCCTGCATAGCCGTAAACCAGCGACGCGCCGTAAAGGAGCAAGCCCGAGGACAGGGCGCCCAGAACGAAGTACTTGAGACCCGCTTCGGTCGACTTTACCGAGTCCCGGCGCAAAGAGGCGACGACATACAGCGCGAGCGACTGCAGCTCCAGCCCCATGTAAAGCGCCATCAAGTCGCCTGCAGACACCATCATCATCATGCCAACAACCGCCAGCACGACCAGCACCGGATACTCGAACCGCAGGATGCCGCGTGAGGACATATAGGCTTCGCTCATCAGCAGAACGGCGGCGGCGGACACAAGGATCGCCACTTTGGCAAAGCGGGAAAAGGAATCATCAACGAACATGCCGTTGAAGGCGACATTTACCCCTTCACCCGTAAGGCCGATCCAGGCGGCCACGGCCAGAAACACAGCCGATGTCGCCCAGAGCAAAGGCGAGGCCAGTCCGTCTTTTGATGTGTATACCGCCCCCAGAAGCCCCAGCATTGCGAACACGGCCAGCAGGATTTCGGGCAGGATGATGGTCAGATCAGCGGTGATCATAGGATCAAGTCCTCAAGTAACAAAGTGGTAGGACATAAAGCACATCCTTAGTTCGCGGCCAGTTGCGTGGCAGCCTCAGCCGCCGCCAGCGCCGTATCAACGTTGCTGACCAGGGCCGCGACAGACGGCCCGGTTATGTCGAGGATCAGCGACGGGTAGACCCCCAGCAGGATGGTCATCACCACCAGCGGGGCAAAAATCGCGCGTTCGCGGCCCGTCATGTCCGTGATCGATTTCAGGCTCTCCTTGATCAGATCACCCATCACCACCCGGCGATACAGCCAAAGCGCATAGGCCGCCGAGAAGATCACACCGGACGTCGCCACCAGCGCCACCCAGGTGTTGACCTGGAACACCGCCATGAGCGTCAGGAATTCACCTACGAACCCGGAGGTGCCCGGCAGGCCCACATTTGCCATGGTGAACAGCATGAAGATCATCGCATAGGCCGGCATCCGGTTCACGAGGCCACCATAGGCGTCAATGTCCCGCGTGTGCATCCGGTCATAGATCACGCCGACACACAGGAACAGGGCACCCGAGATAAAGCCGTGGCTGATCATCTGGAAAATGGCCCCGTCAACGCCCTGCTGATTGGCTGCAAAGATGCCCATCGTGACAAAACCCATATGCGCAACCGAAGAATAGGCAATCAGCTTTTTCATGTCTTCCTGCACCAGCGCCACCAGCGAGGTGTAGACGATCGCGATGGCCGACATCCACAAGACCAGCGGCGTCAACACCTCAGCCCCGACGGGGAACATCGGCAGGGAAAACCGGATGAACCCGTATCCGCCCAGCTTGAGCAGGATCGCGGCCAGCACCACGGATCCCGCCGTCGGGGCCTGCACGTGCGCATCCGGCAGCCATGTGTGCACCGGCCACATCGGCATCTTGACCGCAAAGCTGGCAAAGAAGGCAAGGAACAGCAGCGTCTGCAAGCCGCCCACAATCTGAATGCCCAGCAATTCAAATGTCGCGAAGTCGAAATTGTGGCTCAGCAGTTGTTCGATGTCCGTGGTACCTGCATCCGCATACATGCCCACCATTGCCACCAGCATCAGCACCGAGCCGAGGAAGGTGTAAAGGAAGAACTTGAAACTCGCATAGATCCGGTTCGCCCCGCCCCAGATGCCGATGATCAGGAACATCGGAATAAGCCCAGCCTCGAAGAACAGGTAAAACAGCACCAGATCCAGCGCCATGAACACGCCCAGCATCAGCGTTTCCAGCAGCAGGAATGCAATCATGTATTCCTTGACCCGCGTTTCCACATTCCACGAGGCCGCGATGACCAGCGGCATCATGAAGGTGGTCAGCATCACGAACAGGACCGAAATCCCGTCGACACCCATCTTGTAGGACAGGCCCATGATCCATGCGCCTTGTTCCACGAACTGAAAGCCGGTGTCGTTGGGATCAAATTCGGCAAGGATGAACAGCGACACAACAAAAGTGATCGAAGTGGTGGCCATGGCCACCCACTTGGCATTGCGATTGGCCGCCTCGTCATCCCCGCGCAGAAAAATCGCAAGGATGAACGCCGCAACTGCGGGCAGGAAAGTGACGATGGAAAGGAGGTTGTCCATCAGTTCGCTCCTCCGCTCAGGCTCATCCACGTGATCAGAACCGCGATCCCGATCACCATGGCGAAGGCATAGGTAAAGATGTAGCCCGACTGCGCCCGCCCCGCGAGGCGGGTGATGAACGGAACGATCCCCATCGACACACCGTTGATCGACCCGTCGATGACGTTGCCGTCACCCTTCTTCCACAGCTGCTTGCCGACCCACATGGCAGGCTGGACAAAGACGTAGTGGTAAAGTTCGTCAAAATACCACTTGTTCTTGAGGAACAGGTAGAGCGGGCGCTGGTTTTCGGCCAACCGCCCCGGCAGGGACGGATTCTTGATATAAAACCAGAAGGCCACGATGAAGCCGAGCAGCATGGACACGAAGGGCGACAGCTTGACCCAAGTGGGGACGTAATGCGCCTCGTGCAGCACTGTGTTCTCCGGCGCGATGTAGATGCCTGCCTCGCCGGGGCCGTCCTCCATCACGTATTTGAGTTCAGAGGCTTTTGGGCTGCGCTCGGCCACGGCTTTCTTGATCTCTTCCGCCGGCGCTTCGTAATGGCCGCCAAAGAAGGTGATCACTTCGTTCGGCTTGCCGAAGAACGACGAATACCAGATCGCTCCGGCAAACATTGCCCCAAGGCTCAACACGCCCAGCGGGATCAGCATGACCATCGGGCTTTCATGGGCGTGCTCATGCGTGTGCTTGTCGCCACGGGGACTGCCGTAGAACGTCAGGAACATCAGCCGCCAGGAATAGAAGGATGTAAACAGCGCCGCGATCACCAGCGCCCAGAAGGCAAAGGTGGACCCCACATAGGCGCTTTCGATCACCGCATCCTTGGAGGCGAACCCGGCAAAGCCGATCCAGCCGGTCAACGGAATGCCGACACCGGTGATGGCCAGCGTGCCGATCATCATCGCCCAGAAGGTAACAGGGATCTTTTTGCGCAAGCCGCCATAGTTGGTCATGTCCTGCTCATGATGCATCGCATGGATGACAGAGCCTGCCCCAAGGAACAGCATCGCTTTGAAGAAAGCATGGGTGAACAGGTGGAACATCGCCACTGAATAGACCCCCACACCCGCGGCCACGAACATGTAGCCCAGCTGCGAACAGGTCGAATAGGCGATCACACGCTTGATGTCGGTCTGCACCAGACCCACGGTCGCCGCAAAGAACGCGGTAAGCGCGCCCAGCACGGTGACAAAGGCCATCGCCTCCGGTGCAAATTCCATCAGCGGCGACATCCGGCAGACCAGGAACACGCCCGCCGTCACCATGGTTGCGGCATGGATCAGCGCCGACACGGGCGTCGGCCCCTCCATCGCGTCCGGCAGCCACGTGTGCAGGAACAGTTGTGCCGATTTCCCCATCGCGCCGATGAACAGCAGGAAGGCGATCAGGTTGGCCGCGTTCCATTCGGACCACAGGAAGGTCAGTTGCGTCTCGGCCAGCGTGGGCGCTGCGGCAAAGACATCATCAAGGCGAATACTGTCGACAAGGAAGTAGAGGCTGAAGATGCCCAGAAGGAACCCGAAGTCACCAACGCGGTTGACGACAAACGCCTTGATCGCGGCCGCATTGGCCGTGGGCTTGCGATAGTAGAACCCGATCAAAAGGTATGAGGCGACGCCAACCCCTTCCCAGCCAAAGAACATCTGCACAAGGTTGTCGGCTGTCACCAGCATCAACATCGTGAAGGTGAAGAAGGACAGATAGGCAAAGAAGCGCGGCTTGTAGCTTTCGCCCTCTTTCCACTGCGGGTCATGATCCATGTAGCCAAAGGAATAGAGGTGCACGAGGGACGAGACTGTCGTGATCACGATCAGCATGATCGCTGTCAGCCGATCCAGACGGATGGCCCAGTCCGTGCTGAGCGTACCGCTTTCGATCCAACGCAGGATCTGGATGCTTTCGGTCGTGCCGTCAAAAGTCAGGAAGACAACCCACGACAGGATGGCGCTCAGGAACAACAGACCTGTGGCAATCCAGCAGGCCGCAACCTCACCAAAGATGCGCCAGCCAAAGCCACACAGGAGGGCGCCGACGAGCGGGGCAAAGAGAAGGATGGTTTCCATGATGTCTTAGCCCTTCATCACGTTGACGTCTTCAACCGCGATGGTGCCACGGTTGCGGAAGAAACACACAAGGATCGCAAGACCGATGGCGGCCTCAGCCGCGGCCACGGTCAGAACGAACAGCGTGAACACCTGCCCCACCAGATCCCCAAGGAAGGACGAGAACGCCACCAGGTTGATGTTCACCGCCAGCAGCATCAATTCGATGCTCATCAGCAGAATGATCACGTTCTTGCGGTTCAGAAACAGCCCGAAGATGCCAATGACGAACAGCGTCGCCGCGACAGTGAGGTAGTGTTCAAGTCCGATCATCGGTCTTTCCTATCTGGCTTGCGGGGTCACCCCGCGAGCTTGAATTCCGTCTTGTCCCCCCGCGCCTCTGGATAGAGCGCTGCGCAGGCGCAAGGCTCTGCATCAAGGGTGGTTATCGTGATATCGCGTGCGATGCCGTCGAGATCTGCTGCCATCCGCTCAAAGGTGGCAAAGGCGCGCGCGCCCCCTTCATGGCGTTCGATCACGGCGACGGCGGCGTCTGTGCGATCAAAAGGCGGGCGGGCGCCCATATTCTCTTCGTGGGTCTGAAACCGCAAGGCGGCGCCGGGGACGCAATCCACCAGCGTGATCCACTTGGCCGAACCCTCCTGGCTCCACCAGTCAAGCCACGCCACGCGCCCGTCGCCCAGATCCCGGTGCGCCACCTCTCCGCCATGAGAGATATGGGTGGTGCGCTCGCACTCGGCCAGCGTCAGCGCAGAGGAGTCAACCGCACCCAAAGCAACGCAGGCAAAAACGGTCGGCAACAGCCTTCTCATTGCGGCGCACCCCCATGATCTTGCGTCATCAGGCCCATGCCCTACCACTCCACCAGGTTGAAACCATGCTGCTCGCAGGCATGGCGCGCCAGCGGAGCAAGGCCCGGCATGCGTTCGAACGGTGCATCGCCCGGCGTATTGCTGACCGCCGGGAACCCGGCAATTTCGTCCGTGTTCTCGAAAAACGTCCGCATCTTGCCTTCGGCACAGTCCACCTCGTGCACGGAATAGGAGTCCTGATCATCGACCCTTGTGCGTGATTTGATCTGGACCTTGCCGTCGCCGAAATGCTCGCTGGCAATGGCAAAACGATCATCAATACCTTCAATGGCGGTTTCGCCGGCGTTCTGCGCGCCCGCAGGGCCGCCGATTGCGACCGCAAGACAGACGCAAATCCGTGACATCATGTGCATGCCCTTTCCCCCCATCCCGTTACAGCCCCTGGCCCGGTTTGACGTCCTTGAGTTCCATCGCGGCAGCCGGGTCGCGCATCATCTGCGCCACCACGTCCTGGCGTTTCACATCCGAACGGTGGCGCAGGGTCAGCACAATCGCACCGATCATCGCCACCAGCAGGATCAGACCGGACAGCTGGAACAACAGGAAATACTGATCATAAAGGATCAGGCCCAAAGCTTCGGTGTTGTGGCGATCCGTGGGCGTCACCTGCGCGCGCAGCCCTTCTGCGGCGGCGTTGCTTTCCCATGCGCCAAAGGCCATCACGAACTGCATCAGGATCACAACCGCGATCAGCAGGGCCAGCGGCATGTATTTCGCCATCTCGGCCTTCAACTCGGCAAAGTCGATGTCGAGCATCATGACCACGAACAGGAACAGCACCGCGACCGCGCCCACATAGACGATGATCAAGAGCATCGCGACGAATTCCGCCCCCAGCATGACGAACAGACCCGCCGACGACAGGAACGCAAGGATCAGCCAGAGCACCGAATGCACCGGATTGCGGCTGATCACGGTGAACAACCCCCCCGAGATCACGCAGATCGCAAAAAGGTAGAAGGCGAACACGCTCATGTCTTGTCCTCGCTGTCAGTCATGACCTCTTGTGCCAACTCCATGGCGCGGGTCATCGCAGGCACCCCGGCGAAGACCGCCATCATGCCCAATGTCTCGGAAATCTGTTGATCCGTGGCCGGGCTGACCATGCAGGGCGCGCAGGCCGATACAGCCGTGCGTCAGACGGTGCGCCATGCGCGCGAGGCCGGGGCCACGGATCAACAGATTTCCGAGACATTGGGCATGATGGCGGTCTTCGCCGGG
>JBCBDZ010000089.1:0-12394 GCA_038529225.1 Pseudomonadota bacterium
GAGGTGATGGCCCGCGACTTTCCGCATCTGGATGTTCTGGCCTCGCTTGAGGGGCGCGACGATCCGGATCTGATCCAGTATCTTGCCGCGGCGCTGCCCGATGAACCGCCCCAGCAACTGCCCCGCGGTACGCCCTGCCGCAATGTTGTCGACACCCACGTAATTGTCGCGCTCAGAGCTGGGGATATCAGAGACCAGGGACACAACCGTGACCCCGTGCGATTTGAGTTGCGCGATCGAATCCCGGACGGATGGCGTTTCGGGTCCGAAAATGGCCACGCCATTCACTTTCTGCGGATCGATGGCATCAATGGCGGCGGCCAGCGCCATGGGGTCAAAGGCCGCCACCCGGACAAAAGACAGCTTGGTCCGGTCCTGTCGCAACCCCCGTCCCAGCAGCTCAATTTGCGTTTCCAGAAGTGAAATGAATTCGTTCTGCGTGGCAGGCAGGATGAAGGTAAAATGATAGACCCGCCCCCGCGCCAGATTGGCGGCCGCCGTGTCACGCACATATCCCAACTCGGCAATTGCCGCGTTCACCTTGCGCACGGTCACCTCACGCACACCGGGACGCGCGTTCAACACCCGGTCCACGGTCGCAAGGCTGACCTCAGCGACACGGGCGATGTCGTTGATCGTCGGGTTGGAAAGGGTGTCGTCTGGGTGCTTCACTTGGGTCCTTTATGTGTTGTCACATGGCCTCTGCCAACCCTTCGAACAGGCGCGCGACAGCTTCGGCCCCCGGATCGTTGTGACCCAACAGGTTCTCTTCCGGCACATATGAGGCGCGTCCGGCTTTGGCTTGCCCCATCGTCGCAGTCCCATCCGCGCCCGTCCGGGCAGCAGCCGCCGCCGCAGCTATCCCATCGGGCAGCGCCTCCAGCGCCGGCGCGAGCGCGTCGATCATCGTGCGATCCCCAATCTGCGCGCCGCCCACATGGCTGATGCGATCCAGCCCGGCCAGCAGGGCCTTGGGGGTCGGTTTGCCACTGGCACAGGCATCCCCCGTCGCGCCAAAGAAGATGGCGAGGATCACGCCGGACGAACCGCCCATGGTTTGGCTCAACTCGTTGCTCAGGGCACGGAAAAGCTGTGTCGGATCGGCCAGAGGCATCCGGTCCAGCGCCCCTTTGAGGGCGCGGGCGGCGGTGGCCAGCGTGCTGCCGGTGTCCCCATCGCCGGATTTTGCATCAAGCGTATTGAGGTCCTCCTCGGCCCCGATCAACAGATCGCAGGTCTGTTCAACCAGTGCACGGGTTGCAGGATTGGGCGACGGGATGGGCTTGATCGGGCTAAGCCCATCGGGCAAGGGCTGCGCGCGCACGGCGTGGATGGGGTGCATTCCGGGCCATGCCATGGGGCCAACGGGCGCGGACAGGTGCATGTCATTGCTGTCGTCAAGCGGCAGGACGGACACCGAAAACCCGTGCATATCCAGCGAGGTCATCATCGGCGCCGGACCGATGACATGCGTGATAGTGCTGGCCTTCTTGGACGTGGCAAGGGCATGGGCCAACACCGACATTTCCAGCGGCGTGGTTGACCCGAGATTGTTGAGGATCGCCACATGCGCGCCCGCCCCAAGGCGGTCAGACAGTTTGGACAGCACCATATCCATCGCGCTGGTTGCGTCCTCGAACGGCACCTGCTGAACACCCGCCTCCCCGTGAATGCCAAGGCCAAGCTCGGCCTTGCCGGGCGCAATCCGGTCTTCCTTGGCAGAGCCGGGAACAGTGCAGGTGTCCAGCGACATGCCGATGCTGGCCATGCCGGCAATGGCCCGGTTCGCCGCCGCCGTGACCGTGGCAAGATCAGCACCGTCTTGGGCAAGCGCACCTGCGATCTTGTGCACAAACAACGTCCCCGCTACCCCACGCGGCTGGGGCAAGTGCGGCAAGGCGATGTCGTCATCCACGATCACCATCTCGACATCAAGACCAAAGGCCCGCGCCCGCTCCGCCGCCAGACCATAGTTCAGGCGGTCGCCCGTGTAATTCTTGACGATCAGCAAGCACCCGGCCTTGCCGGTGACGGCAAGAATACCGGCCAGCACGGCGTCCACGGACGGCGAGGCAAAAACCTCGCCACAGACGGCAGCTGTCAGCATACCTTGTCCGACAAAACCCGCATGGGCCGGCTCATGCCCGGACCCACCCCCGGAAATCAAGGCGACGCGGGACTTGTCCCAATCGGCGCGGCAGACGACCTTGATGTGCGGGTAACCGTCCAGACGGGTCAAAGTGCCACCGGACGTCTGAAGCAGCCCGTCGATGGCGTCGGTGACAAGGGTGTCCTTGGCGTTGATAAACTGGCTCATGTCACTGTCCTTCTCTCACGAAATGCGCGCGCCATCGGCGTCAAAACACAACGGGTTCTTGGGCGCGATCCTGACATGCGCACCCGGGGTATAGGTCGTGTGGGGGTCGGCAATGGTGGTGATCGCGTGACCCTTGAGGACCAGATGCAACCGCGCCTGATCGCCAAGATGTTCGACACGCTGCACTTCGGCCTCCTGCCCTTCGCCCTGCTGGATGTGTTCTGGGCGCATGCCGATCTGCGCCACACCCGCAGGCATCCCGCCAAAGACATCCGCAGGCAAAATATTGATGCGGGGCAGTCCAAGGCGCGAGGCAACATAAAGGCTGTTGGGGTTTTCGTAGATCTCACGCGGGGTGCCGTATTGCACCAGCCGCCCTTCGTTCAACACGCCCACATGGGTGGCCATGGTCATCGCTTCAATCTGGTCGTGGGTGACATAAAGCAGGGTCGCACCAAGGTTGGCCTGTATGCGCTTCAACTCGACCCGCAGATCGGTGCGCAGCTTGGCATCCAGCGAACTCAGCGGCTCATCCATCAGGTAAATCGACGGGTCACGCACCAGCGCACGGCCAATGGACACGCGCTGCATCTCGCCCCCGGACAGGGCTGTGGCCTTGTTGTCGAGCTTGTGGGAAATCTGCAGGACGCTGGCGACCTCGGCCACTTTGCGCTCGATCTCGTCCGGGGGCGTGTTCAGAATGGGCGACTTCAGCGGAAAGGCCAGGTTCTCACGGACACTCAGATGCGGATAGAGCGAGTATTGCTGGAACACCATCGCCACGTCGCGCTGCGCCGGTGTCTCTGCGCCGACATTGCGCCCACCGATCCAGACCTCGCCCGCATCGGCCGTTTCCAACCCCGAAATCAGGCGCAGGGTCGTGGTTTTACCGGCGCCCGTCGGGCCCAGTAAAACCACAAATGCCCCATCAGGAATGGTCATAGACACATCCGCGATGCCGACGTCACCGCCAAAGGATTTCGACAGGCCTTTCAGAACAACCTCAGCCATGGGCCAGCACCTCGTTGTTGAGATCCGAACGCAGAGCCCGACCGCTGCCCTCGTCAAAAAGGGTGATGGTCTTCGGGTTGAACCCGAGCCCGACCTTTTCGCCCACCTTGGCGACTTGTGCGCTGTCGATGCGCGCCTTCAACTCTCCATTGGGCGTGTCCAGCGTGATGATCTGCGTGGTGCCAAGATACTCCGAGGCCAAAACCTCGCCACGGTAGGCGCCACTGTCCGACAGTGAGACATGTTCAGGGCGCACCCCGAACACCAGCTTGCCCGAGGCACCCTGCCGCGTGCGTGGGACATGCATCACCTCACCGCTCAGCGTCACGCTTTCGGCCCCTTCGCCGACGGTCCCGTCAAAATGCAGAAAGTTCATCGAAGGCGAACCGATGAAGTCCGCCACAAACATGGTCGCGGGTTTGTCATAGATTTCCTGCGGCGTGCCAAACTGCTCGACCACGGCGTTGTTCATCACGACGATCTTGTCGCCCATCTGCATCGCCTCAAGCTGGTCATGGGTGACGTAAACGGTGGTGGCATTCATCCTGTCATGCAGCGCGCGCAATTCCTCGGACATATGCTCGCGGAATTCGGCATCGAGCGCGCCCAGAGGTTCATCCATCATGAAGGCCTTTGGGTCACGCACGATGGCACGGCCCAGCGCGACACGCTGCCGGTCCCCGCCGGACAACCCGCCTACAGGACGGTTCAAGATATCCTGAATCCCAAGGATGCCAGCAACTTCTTCCACCTTCGCCTTCACGTCCTTGCGCGCCATGCCTTGCGACACCAGCGGATAGCTCAGGTTCCGGCGCACGTTCATGTGCGGATAAAGCGCAAACATCTGGAACACGAAGGCAATGTCGCGCTTGGATGGGGGCAACTGGCTGATCTCTTCACCGTCGAGATAAATCTCGCCCGACGTCGGCAGTTCCAGCCCAGCGATCATGCGCAAGGTGGTGGTCTTGCCACAGCCCGAAGGGCCTAGCAGCATAAAGAACTCGCCATCCTCGATTGTGAAAGTGCTCTCCTTCACCGCGTTGAAGTCGCCAAAATCCTTGCGGATGTTCTTGATCTGGATCTGCGCCAAGTCGGCTACTCCTTGAAGTGGGAGACAATGATGAACATCACGGTGCCCACCAGCGTGACGATGAAGGAATAGGTGTAGAGCCACAGCACAAATGGCTGCATCAGCATGAACACCCCAAGTCCGATGAGTATGGTGGCCAGCATCTCCCAAGGGCCACGGCGCAAGCGCATCAATCCGTTCAGAAAATTGCTCATTTGCGCACCGCCCCAAATGTGATCCCGCGCAACAGATGCTTGCGCAACAGGATAGTGAAAATCATGACTGGCAGAAGGAAGATGGTGGCACCCGCCGCAACTGCAGGCCAGTCCAGTCCGCCAACACCGATGATCGTCGGAATGAACGGCGGTGCTGTCTGGGCCGTCCCAGAGGTCAGCAGGACCGCGAACGCATATTCGTTCCAGGCAAAGATCAGACAGAAAATGGCCGTGGATGCGATCCCGGTCGCCGCCTGCGGCAGCACCACTTTGTAAAAGGCCTGAAAGCGAGTGTAGCCGTCGATCAAAGCCGCCTCTTCGTATTCCAGCGGAATCTCGTCGATGAACCCTTTGAGCAGCCAGACCGCGAGACTGATGTTCACGCCTGTGTACAGCAGGATCATACCCAGATGCGTGTCGCTCAGACCCAGTTGCCGGTACATCAGGAAGATCGGGATCGCGACCGCTATGGGAGGCATCATCCGCGTACTGAGGATGAAGAACAGCAGATCGTCCGCCAGCGGAATCTTGAACCTCGAAAACGCATAAGCCGCTAATGTCCCGAGGAAAATACTGAGGAATGTGGACCCGAAACCAATAATCACGGAGTTCAGAAAGCGCTCGCCAAACTTTGACGGGCCCGCGATGACCATGTCGTATTCGCGCACGATTTCATCATACCAGGTCTGCGGCGGGTTCGCGGCAAGGAATTCGTCAGTCTGCCGGGTGCGGGTGGTGAACAGATTCACATAGCCCTCAAGCGTCGGCTCGAACAGCACCTTGGGCGGATAGCTGATCGCATCTGCAGGCGATTTGAACCCGGTCAGCATGATCCAGGCCAGCGGCACCATGGTGATCAGCGCATAGAGGATCACAAACGTGCCCGCGAACCACTTGGAGCGTCTGGACGGTTCTGTGACGGAAAAACTGCTCATGTTCTTTTGTCCGTGTCCGATTTGCAGGGGTGGAGGGGGGCTGTCTGCCCCCCGCGCTGACGCGCCCCCCCGAAAGTTTTTCTGGCAAGATGAAGGGGATCTGGGCGGGTCATCGTTCTTTCACCTTGTTGAGTGCTTTGACGTAGATGGACGCCAATCCGAACACGGTGACAAAGAGGATGATGGCATAGGCACTGGCATAGCCTGTGCGCCACTTCTCGAACGCCTCGCGCTTGAGGTTGATCGAGGTCAGTTCGGTGGTCGACCCCGGCCCGCCCCCGGTCAGTTGCACCACTAGATCGAACATCTTGAAGTTCTCGATCCCCCGGAACAGCACCGCCAGCATCAGGAACGGCAGGACCATCGGGATTGTAATGGTAAAGAACTGGCGCAGCTTTGAGGCGCGATCGACCTCGGCGGCCTCGTAGATGTAATCGGGGATCGATCGCAATCCGGCGAGGCAGATGAGCGTTACAAAGGGCGTCCACATCCACGTGTCCACAATCACGATGGACCACGGGGCAAGCTGTACCGACCCAAGCATCTCGAAACTCGACGGGTCTTTGCCGGTAATGAAGGACACGATGTAGTTAAACAGACCGATCTGCGGCTGATAGAGGAACTTCCAGAAGTTCCCGACAACGGCCGGGCTGAGCATCATCGGCAGCACGATGATCGTGGTCCAGAGATCATTGCCCTTGAACTTCTTGTTGATCAGGTAGGCCAGCGCAAAGCCGATGAGCACCTGAAAGAAGATCGTCCAGAACAGGAAATGCGCTGTGGCCTGCATGTTCAGCCAGATGTCGCTGTCCGTCAGGATGCGCTCGTAGTTGCGCAGACCGATGTATTCGACCTCGCGGTTCAGGCGGTTGGCGCGAAAATTGGTAAAGCTGAGATTGATCGTCCAGATCAGCGGAAAGATGTTGATCGCCAGCAGCAAAAAGATCGTGGGGCCAACGAAAATCCACGCAATGGCGCGGTCGCTTAGCCCCTTGATCTTGCGCGCAACGCCGACCGGGGTCGCTTTGGCCACGCGGGATGCGGGTGTATCAGTCATGCGGGATGATCCAGACGTGAGGGTGCAGGGAAGGGTGGCCCCGGACAGATGTCCGGGACAGCCCATATTGGGTGATCACCCACGCAAACGGGTGATCAGGGAGGCGTCAGAGCTTGCCTTCGTCCTCAAAGACTTCAGTCCAGTCCTCGACCAGCTTGTCGAGCGCTTCCTGGGCTGTGCCCTGATCAGCGACAATGTAGTCGTGCAGACGTTTTTGCATGGCCAGAAGCAGTTCGGCATAGGCCGGTTCTTGCCAGAAATCCTGCACCGAGCCCATCGCATCGAGGAAGTCACCGGCAAATGGCGCGCTGTCCGGGAACCCGGGGTCGTTCAGGACAGAGTTGTGCGCCGAATAGCCGCCCAGCTCCCACCATTTGGCCTGAACTTCAGGGTTGGCAAACCACTTGATGTACTCAAGTGCTGCGTCCTGCTTGTCGGAATAGGCCACGACCGAAATGCCCTGACCGCCCAGTGTCGACCCGGCCTGATTCTGAGGTGGGTTCACAAAGAAGTCGATCTTGTCGCCGCCTGTATTCGGGTCCGCATAGAGGCCCGGGAAGAAGGCGAACCAGTTCATCGCCATGGCAACCTGACCGGATTTGAATGCGTCAAGGCTCTCGCCCATATAGCTGTTCGTATAACCCGGAGGCGTCGCTGTCTCGTAGAACTCTTTATAGAATTCGAGCGCTTCGACAGCTTCGGCCGAATTCACAGCGCCGTCCATGTCATAGGACCCGGGGGTGTTTTCGTATTTGAAACCCCAAGGATAGAGCGCGGACGTCACACCCATCGTTATGCCTTCGGACCCACGCTCGGTAAAGATTGCCGCGCCATACACAGTCTGGCCGTCAATCTCACGGCCCTGGAAGAACTGTGCGATCTGCAGCATTTCTTTCTGGCTTTGCGGCTCGCGCAGGTCCTGACCGGTGGCCTCTTTGTAAGCGGCCTGAATGTCTCCGCGCCCAAACCAGTCCTTGCGATAGAACCAGCCATTCGCATCGCCCATCGCAGGCAGCGCGTAGTAGTTTGGCGTGCCTTTGGGCCACGTGGAATAGGCATAAACGGTCGCGTCCGCAAAGTCGGACATCGAAATGCCTTCGGCGTCAAAGAAGTCGTTCAGCTTGACGTAATGGCCATTCTCGGCACCGCCACCGATCCACTGGCTATCACCGATCAGCAGGTCGCACAGTTTGCCGCCCGAGTTCAATTCGTTCAGCATCCGGTCGGCAAAGTTGGGCCATGGAATGAACTCAAAGCTCATCGTGTGGCCGGATTGCTCTTCAAATTCCTTGCTCAGTTCCACAAGCGCGTTGGCCGGGTCCCACGCTGCCCAGCACAGCGTCAGGTCTTCGGCTTGCGCCGTGCTTGCAAATGACGCCGCTGCAATGCTGAGGGCGCTGGCCGAGGCCAGTTTCAAATGTTTCATAGGTTCTCCTCCCAGAGTGAAATCGGCATCGTTTTATTTTCGTCACCGAATCGTCCATCGGACACCCAAACGCTATTTGAGGTACGCACCTCACGTCCACACATTTTTTGAGGTGCGCACCTCATTTCTGCGAAAAGGGAGCTTAAATAGCTGAGTTAGAGATGTTTTTAAACTTGAAAACTCTTGCGATACAGCTGCACCTCACCCCCTTTGCGTCTCGCTCCAACAGACAGCACTGCCAGAGGGGACGCCCGGTCAAACTGTGAAGTCGCAGTCAAAGACGCCGTATGACAGCGGCTGGATCGCCCCGCCTGTGCGGGCCGAGGCTGGATCACGAAAGGCCTTTCAGCCTGGGAAAATCCGCGCCATCTGCGCATCGAAATAGACCCAGGTCATCGTCGCCTTGTTGCCCGCAAAACCATGGTAGTGTGATTTGCCAGTGTCATTGGGCAGGCCCGCCCAAATCTTGGCAAGGTTGTTCATAAAGGACTGCCGGTCCAACTCTCCTGCCAAAAACCGCTGCATCCCGGCCTCATAAAGCAGGATATTGGCAAGTTGATCCTGCACTTGCGGGCTGAACCGCGCCTCATGGCTTAACCCCAGACGCCGCACCAGACGGCGCAGCGTGGGCGGAATGAACTGGTAGCGGCCAATGGCGTGGGGCTGTCCGGGCGTGTCGTCAATCCATTGGTAGATCTGCGCGATGGTCAGGGTCGTGGGGGGGCCACTTGGCAGGATGTCGGCACCGTATTGCACCGCGTCATAGCCTTTGGCCCCTGCCTCGGCCTGCGCAATCAGTGCGCGCAACTGCCACACCGCGCCCAGATCGGCAAACGGCGCCGCGGCAAGGCCGGATGGCACGCGGATGGACACCGGCATTGGGCGAAACAGGCTGTTCCCGGTTTTGCCTGCAAACAGGCTGGGGGAATTCGGCGCGCGCACGGCTGTTTGCGCATACAGCGGCGTGCGTTCGGCCAGCAGATTGCCACGCGCCGCCATCGGCAGCGCCTCTGCCCAGACAACAGCCGCCTGCACACACACTCCAACGCAGGCCAAAAGGCCCCACATCCGCTTCATGCCAACCTCATTCTGAAATCATCGCGTGGGCGCAGATGTGGCGCAAAGCCGTTGACAACTGGTTTCCAACTGGCCCCGCGGTCCGGCAAACTTCGTTCAAATGCGAGCAATTATCTTGGCGCGCTGCGCGTTCAAAAAGGCGATCACCGGCGCTTCGGTTGCAAGGGCAATGGCCCGATCATAGGCGACACACGCCGTGACGGCGTCGTCCAACTCACTCAGCATGTCAGCGCGCGCAGCCCAAAGCGGCTGGACCTCGCCACCACACTGCCGCTCAATCTCCTCCAGCGCGCTCAAACCGGCAGCCGCTCCATGCAGCCGCGCGGTGACAACCGCTTGCGCCACCTGCGCACCCACGGACGGCGAAATCTGAAGCAACCCATGGTAAAGTTGATTGAGAGCATTCCAGTCCGTGAGGCCAGTGTCTTTACGCAGCATGTGGACCTGCTGAATCGCCGCCTCGATCTGGAAACGCCCCACATCCCCAAGGGCAAAGGCGCGGGTCAATTGACGGTCCGCGTAAAACCGCAGCCGCTCATCCCACAGACTGACATCCTGCGCATCCGTCGGCACCAGGACGCCATCCACAACCCGCGCGCGGGCACGCGCATGACCAAAGGCGATCAGTGCGGCCAGCCCTGCGGCCTCGGCATCTTCCGGTAACAGACGGACCAACAGGTCCGCCAGGTACAGCGCCTCATCCCCCAACCCATCGCCCGGATCCACCCAATCAAGACCATGCGCTCCGTAAATCGCTTCGCGTATCGCAGCCGCCCGCACAGGCAAATCCTCGGGCCCCGGCAGGGCAAAGGGAATGCCCGCTGCCTTGATCTTGGCCTTGGCCCGGCCCAGCCGTTTGGTCAGCGCAATGGGCGAAACCATGAACAGTTGGGCAATCACGCGCGCCTCGACCCCCAGAACAGTCTGCAACATCAACGGCGTGTGCAGATCGCGGGCAATGGCCGGGTGGGCACAGACCATCAGCAGGGCCAGCCGTTTGTCAGGCAGTGCATCTGCCATTTCAGGCGCAGGCATGTCAGGGACCTCCGTATCCTCGTGAAACCGGGTCAGGTGGCGCTGTCGGTCGGTGACGGCATTGCGCGCCACGGTCAACAACCACGCGTCCGGGCGGTCAGGGACACCGCTGACCGGCCAGTCGCTCAGCGCCTTGGCAAAGGCATGGCCCAGCGCGTCTTCGGCCAGTCCAATGTCGCGGGTGCGGGCCGCCAGAAAAGCCAGCAACCGGCCATAGCTGTCCCGCGCCGCAGTTTCAGCGGCGCGGGCTGCTTCGCTCACTCAGCCCTCCATGGCAGAGGCGCGGATTTCAACCTTGCTGGTCTTGGCCGACGGGGATTTCCACGCCCATTCCATGGCCGCATCCAGATCAGGCACGTCGATGACAAAGTACCCGCCCAGCCGCTCCTTGGTCTCGGCGAACGGGCCGTCCTGCACCACCTGGGTGCCATCCTTGGCCGTCAGCGTCGTAGCCGTGGTGACGGGCTGCAACCAATCGGTGTCCACAAAAACACCCGCCGCTTTGAGCGCGCCAATATAGGCGCCATAGGCCTGTTTCTGTTCGGCCCAGTCCTCCGGGCCCATATGGGCCAGATCAGCCGGGTCAGTATAAAGCAAAAACGTGTAACGCATCGAAATTCTCCCTCAAATTGCCGCAGCAAGGTTGCCCAGGCCACGGTCCAAAGTCTTGCCGATCATCCCGTCAAGGAAAAGGCCCATAACGCGGCCCACGGGGTTGAACCCCATATCCGCATCCAGGCTCCACGTGACGCGCACACCATCCGCAACCGGATCCACTGCGATCATCTGGGTCGGCTGACCCATGGGACCAAGGTCGATGTCATAGCGGACAGCCGCGTCAGTGACCTCGGCCACGACTTGCGTGCCCTTCCCGTCCTTGCCATCAAAGGCAAACCCGGACCCAACGCCGGCGGGCGGGCCGAAGGGGTCAATCTTCAACGCCGGATCGGCGCTGAGATAAGGGTTGAACTGCTGATAGCCGGTGTTGGATGCAGCCAGGGCAAGCACCGCCTCGGGGTTGGCTTGCAGTGTGGCTTCGCGTTCCACATGGACATGGCGGGGCAGCAACAGACTGCCCGCAGCGGCGATGGCGACAACGCCTGCTCCGCTGGCAAGAATGGTCCAAAGTGTCATGGTCGTCTCTCCTTGTTGTTGACGAAAGCAAAATCGCTTTCACCGACATGACGAACGACAGGCAGTCCAATGGACACTTGGCGAAAACTTTTTTCAAAAAAGCGCAACAACACGGACGCAAGAAGAGGAAGACGGGGTAAACTACCCCTATAAATCATGTACTTGATAGATGGCACACCGCTTCAATATTGTGCCCGTCCGGGTCCAGCACAAAGGCCCCGTAATAGTCGGCATGGTAATGCGGGCGCAGTCCGGGCGCCCCGTTGTCTGTTCCGCCAGCGGCAAGGGCCGCTGCGTGAAAGGCATCCACCGCCGCACGGTTTGAGGCCTGCAACGCGATATGCAGCATGCCCGTCGTCGCGCGTTCTTCGGCCAGCCAGAACCATGGGCGATCATCCCCATATCCCGTCACCTTGACGCCCCCCGTATGTTCGAGGGGCACGTCAAACACACGAACCACACCCAAAGGGGCAAAGGCAGCGTCGTAGAACGCCGTCGATCGGTCAAAATCCGAAACGCCAAAGGTGATGTGGTCTATCATGGCCGGTCTCCCCGTGCCCCACTTCCCTCACAAATGCGCATCAAACATCTCCCACACGGGCAGCAGCCCTTTCACGTTGGTCAAGGTCGCCTTGGTCACGCCCGTTTTGCGCCAGTCGCTTGGCATTGGCGCACTCACACTCAGCCCCTTGCGCCTGAGCAGACCTGCATGCGGGTGGTCCTTGGCATAGGGTTTGGGCACGTTCTTCAGCGGCTCCGGCCCCCAATCCCCCAACGCGGCATCGACAGCATCACTGGCATCGTCCAGCGCCGATTGCAGCCCGTCTCCCCAACTGTCCACAAACGCGCGGTAGCGGGTCAGCGACGCGCCTTGCAACCCGACCACACCCATACCCAGAACAAAGTAGTTCCGGCTCAGCCCCCAAAACCATGACGGGGCGAGCGCGTCCTTGTCGGCGGGTTGCCACATGATGTGCAGATGCGTGTTCAGCGGGGTCTTGTCCTTGGAAAAGCGCACATCGCGGTAAATGCGAAACACCTGCGTGCGGGCCGTTTGAAACGGCAACCCGTAGAGGAGATCGAAGTTAATCGCCTCGATCCCGCGGGCGCGCAGATCG
>JBCBDZ010000090.1:0-12356 GCA_038529225.1 Pseudomonadota bacterium
AAGTGGACGGGGAGCACTACCATTTCGTCTCCGTCGACGATTTCAAGGGGTCGGTCAAACGCTCCGAGATGCTCGAGCATGCCCATGTATTCGGCAATTTCTACGGCTCGCCCAAAGGCCCGGTGTCGGATGCGATCGAGAAAGGGCACGACGTTCTTTTTGACATCGACTGGCAAGGGGCCCAGCAAATTCGCAACTCCGAGCTTGGCATGCACACGCTGTCGATCTTTTTGTTGCCCCCGTCGATCACCGAACTGCACCGCCGTCTGGTGGCACGCAATCAGGACAGCGAAGACGTCATTGAAAAGCGCATGCGCAAAAGCTGGGATGAAATCAGCCGCTGGGATTCCTATGATTTCGTGCTGGTCAATGACAGTCTCGATCATACCGAAGCCCAGCTAAAAACGATCATTCAGGCGACCCGGTTGCGCCGGTTGCAACAACCCGACCTGACCGACCATGTGCGCACCCTGCAAACCCAGTTTGAGGAATTGAAATGACCCTTTACGCCCTTGGTTCAGACAGCCCCGAAATCCATGACGACACCTGGGTTGCACCCGACGCCAACCTGATCGGAAAAGTGGTTGTAGAACGCGCTGCAAGTGTCTGGTTTGGCTGTACAATCCGGGCTGATCACGAAGAAATCCGGATTGGCGAAGGCTCCAACGTGCAGGAAAACTGCGTCATGCATATCGACGCGGGCTTTCCGCTCACCATCGGGGCAGGTTGTACCATCGGGCACAAGGTGATGCTGCACGGCTGCACCATCGGAAACAACACGCTGATCGGCATGGGCGCGACCGTTTTGAACGGGGCAAAGATCGGCAACAACTGTTTGATCGGGGCAGGGGCGTTGATCACCGAAGGCAAAGAGATCCCAGACGGCTCTCTGGTCATGGGGATGCCGGGCAAGGTCGTGCGCGAACTGGACGAGGCGGCCATTCAGGGCCTGCGCGCCTCAGCGCTCCATTATCAGGACAACATGCGCCGCTTTCGCGACACCATGAAAGCGGTCGCGGGCTGATGCCCCATTGCGAGCTGCATTACTCGGGCGATCTGGACATCGACGTTTCGGCCATTCTGGCAGAGGTCGAGGCCATCATACTGGCCCACGACCCTGGCGCGGGCGAAACCAAAGGGCGGGCCTATCCCGCTGCGCAGTTCCATCACAGCAATTTCAAGGCCACGTTGTGCCTGTTGTCAAAGCCCCACCGGGACGCCCGGTTCGTCGCCGCCTTGCAACAGGACGTGGTTGCGGCAATTTCAAGACACCTCCCGCGCCCGTGCTGGATGAGCATCGACATCACCTTCAGCACCCCAAACTATCATACGGAGTTTCTGGAATGACCAAGAACCATCGCGGGTCATTCATGCGCCCCGTGCCGCTGCCGGACAGCGCGTCCCGCCCGGTCGCCACGCCCCTCAGCCCTTCGGTTGTCTATGCGTCGGATACGCCGGACATGCTGGATGCGCAGTACGACGGGGATTTGCACGGCTACACCTACAGCCGCGAAGGGCACCCCAACGCAGATGTCGTCGCCCGCACCATCGACGCGATGGAAGGGGCGCCACATATGGGCGTGATGGTGTCTTCGGGCATGGCGGCCGTATCTGCGGTGCTGTTGGGGCTGACCAAGGCCGGGGATCACGTGATCGGGGGCAACCAGCTTTATGGTCGATCCTTGCGGATGATGTCCGAAGATTTGCCACGGCTTGGAATCGCCACATCTATGGTCGATCCGGGCGACGTTGAGGCGGTCCGCGCTGCCATCCGTCCTGAAACGAAGATGATCCTTGTCGAGGTCGTGTCGAACCCCACACTGCGGGTGGCCGACATTCTCGGATTGTCTGCATTGGCCAAGGAGTCCGGCATCCTGCTTGTGGTGGACAACACCTTTACCACGCCGCGCGGTTTCAAGGCCTATGACCATGGGGCGGACATTGTGATCCATTCGGTGACCAAGCTTCTTGCAGGGCACTCGGATGTGATGCTGGGCTATGTCTCGGCCAGAGACGCGGCGTTGAATGACCGTTTGCGGGTTTTCACGGTAACCGCAGGCATGTCGCCCAGCCCATTTGACTGCTGGCTGGCGGAACGCGGGATGCTGTCCTTTGATCTGCGCTTTGATCGGGCGCAATCGACGGCCGCCACGCTGGCCGAACATCTGGGCGGCCTCAAAGGCGTCAAGCGCGTGATCTATCCCGCGCGCCACGACCACCCCGATCACGCACGGGCCGAGGCGCTGCTCAAGGGTCGGTACTGCAACATGGTCAGTTTTGAAGTGGAAGGCACGCGCGCGGCCGCCAATGCGCTGGCGCGCGGCGCCGAAGGCCTCAGTTTTGCGCCTACACTTGGGGATGTGAGCACAACACTGTCGCATCCTGCCTCGTCCTCGCATCGGGCAATGACCGCCGAAAAACGCGCCGAGCTTGGCATGTCCGAAGGATTTTTTCGTGTCTCGGTCGGTTTGGAAGACCCCGCCGCCCTATGTGACGTCTTCACAGCAGCCGTGCAGGCTGCCACCACATGAGAGGTCGACAATGGGCGATGACAGTCTTGACGCCCTTCTGGCTGCGATCCCGCTGCCAAGCCTGGCCGTTGATGGCACCGAACGGATCATCGCGGCAAATACAGAGGCGCTGACCCTGATCGGCCAGCAAGCCAAAGGGCGCAATTACGTCACCATCCTGCGCCAGCCCGCGCTGCTTGACGCGGTCGAGGCCACGCTCAGCGACAGCCAGGCGCGCACGACGCGATATCTCAGCAATGATGGCGCGCAGGATACCACGTTTCGGGTCAGCTGCCGGGCGGTGCCGGGTGTCGGGATCCGGGGGGCCGTTTTGCTGTCCTTCGAGGACATCAGCCATATGGAACAGTCCAGCCAGATGCGGCGGGACTTTGTGGCCAATGTCAGCCACGAGTTGCGCACGCCGCTGACGGCCCTCATGGGGTTCATCGAAACCTTGCGCGGCCCTGCGCGCAACGATGCAGCGGCTGCGGCCCGGTTCCTCGACATCATGCAGGACGAGGCCGAACGGATGAACCGGCTGGTTGGCGATCTGATGTCGCTGAACCGCGTGGAAGGCGACGAAAGGGTCCGGCCCACGCAAAGCGTGGTGCTGAACGACGTGCTTGACTCGACGTTGCGCACGTTACGGCCCCTCGCGGCAGAGGCGGGCGTGACCTTTGACATTGAGGTGCCGGACACGCCCGTGCAGATGATCGCGGATGGCGACCAACTCAAACAGGTGTTCACCAACCTCACTGAAAACGCGATCAAATATGGCGGATCCGGAGGGCGGGTCACGATTCGCATGACCGTCAGCCCGCGAGAAGCGGCCTTGCGCGCACCCGGCGCGCGGGTGCAGATCATCGACTATGGCCCCGGGATCGACCCTGTGCACCTGCCGCGCCTGACGGAACGGTTCTATCGCGCCGATGATCACCGCAGCCGCGCCCTTGGCGGCACCGGTCTGGGGCTTGCCATTGTCAAGCATATCATCAACCGCCATCGCGGCAGATTACGCGTAGAAAGCGAACTTGGTGAGGGGGCCACCTTTACCGTTATCCTGCCGGTTCAGGAAAGTTTTTGAGTGACGTCAGGGCAATATAGCGCCTGTCATAAAACTGTTACGTAACTGTCACAAAAGCATTGCGCGGGGTCCATAGACGGACCGCAAGATTCCCATGGGGGGGATCATAAAAAACGCTCAAACAGGAGACATTCATGTCCTTTGTGAAACTTGCAGCTTCCGCGCTGACACTCTCGGCGATGGCCGCAACAACAGCTACGGCTCGGGATCAGGTTCAGATTGCTGGCTCTTCCACAGTTCTGCCCTACGCATCAATCGTGGCCGAAGCCTTTGGCGAAAACTTCGATTTCCCAACGCCAGTTGTTGAATCCGGTGGCTCCAGCTCGGGCCTCAAGCGGTTCTGTGAAGGTGTTGGCGAAAACACCATCGACATTGCAAACGCATCGCGCAAAATCCGCGAGAAAGAAATCGCAGCCTGCGCAGAAGCCGGTGTGACGGACATCATCGAAGTGCGCATTGGCTATGACGGCATCGTATTTGCCAGCCAGATCGACGGCCCTGCCTACACGGCGTTCCAGCCTGCGGACATCTTCAATGCACTGGGTGCCAAGGTGCTCGTGGACGGCGAAATCGTTGACAACCCGCACAGCCAGTGGGCAGATTTCAACAGCGACCTGCCAGCGGCAGACATCGTGGCTTTCATCCCCGGCACCAAGCACGGCACACGCGAAGTGTTCGAAGACAAGGTGCTGCTGGTTGGCTGTGAGGTCACTGGCGCAATGGAAGCCATGATGGCCGCCGGCATGTCCGAAGATGACGCAGAAGATGCATGCATCGACGTCCGTCAGGACGGTGGTTCGGTCGACATCGACGGTGACTACACAGAAACTCTGGCCCGCATCGACGCCAACCCCAACGGCATCGGCGTGTTCGGTCTGGCGTTCTACGAGAACAACCAAGACAAGCTGAAAGTGGCCACAATGGGCGGTGTTGCACCTTCCACTGAAACCATCTCGACCGGCGAATACCCTGTGTCGCGCCCACTGTTCTTCTACGTGAAGAAAGCGCATATCGGCGTGATCCCAGGCCTTAAAGAGTTCGCATCCTTCTTCGTCGCTGACGAAGTTGCCGGCCCAAGCGGCCCACTGTCGGCCTATGGTCTGGTTGCTGATCCGGAACTGTCGGCGACACAAGCGGCCGTTGCAGCCGAAACACCAATGGGCGGCGGCAGCTAAGCTGGCCTGAGCCTCACGAAAACGGGGATGGCGGGTTGCGCCGTCCCCACATCAAAAGATTTTCGCCCGTCTGCCGGGCGCTCTGCCATCTGACCTGATACGACGATTGGAGCCGACATGCCGTTCACATGGCTCGTCTTGATCATTCTCGCCATTGCCGCCGTTGGTTTTGTCATGGGTCGCAGCCGCGCCTTGCAAAGCGCAGGCGGTGACAGCCGCGACCTCCATTCTCTGCCGGTCTATTACGGCTCCAACGTGGCCATGTGGACCATTGTACCCGCGGCGGCCGTCCTGATCATCTGGCTTTTGGCCCAGCCGTTTTTTGTCAATTCCCGCGTTTTGGCGATGCTGCCGGACAGTGTGGTGACTGAAGGCAGTTCCATAGGCCTCGTGATGAGTGATGTGCGCCGTGTGGCGGACGGGCTTGACGTCGCTGTGGCCCAAGGGGCGATGACGCGTGAAGACGCGTCCTCGATCCGCACCGAATTCACCGATGTGCGCGAGCGGCTTGGCGATGTGGGCGTCGCGCTTGGCTCCAATGTCAGCGCCGAGGTTTTGCGCGGCGCGCAACGCTACCGCAGCCTGAATGCGACCGGGTCGACGATGATGACCGTCGTGGTTCTGCTGATCGCACTTGGCGGCGCAGGCTGGTCCCTGACCCGGTCACATTCGCAATTCCGGGCCCGCAACACTGTCGAGCGTGGCATCCTCGCACTGCTCATGTTCGCCGCGTCCGTCGCGATCCTGACCACCATCGGCATCCTGTTCGCGCTGTTGTTCAACACAATCGAGTTCTTCCGCCTCTACCCGGCCTCCGATTTCTTCTTTGGCACCAACTGGGCGCCGAGCTTTTCGGGGCGCGGCGGCGCGTCTGACCTCGGAGTGATCCCGCTGCTGTGGGGCACGTTCTATATCTCGATCATCGCGCTTCTGGTCGCGGTACCGATCGGTCTGTTCTCGGCCATTTACCTTTCGGAATATGCCAGACCCCGCGTGCGTGGAATCGCCAAGCCGCTGATCGAAATCCTCGCCGGGATCCCCACCATCGTTTACGGGCTCTTTGCCCTGCTCACCGTCGGTCCGCTGTTGGTGTCAGTGTTCGGCAAGGACACGGTGGGCTGGATGCAAGGGGGCACGGCCGTCATGACTGCGGGCCTTGTCATGGGGATCATGCTGATCCCGTTTGTTTCCTCGCTGTCGGATGATATCATTAACGCGGTCCCGCAGGCCATGCGCGATGGGTCCTACGGTCTTGGGGCCACACAATCCGAGACGATCCGGCAAGTGATCCTGCCTGCCGCCCTGCCGGGCATCGTCGGTGCGATCCTGCTGGCGGCGAGCCGCGCCATTGGCGAAACGATGATCGTGGTGCTGGGGGCAGGGGCCGCGGCCCGCCTGTCGCTCAACCCGTTTGAAGCGATGACGACCATCACCGCCAAGATCGTGAGCCAGCTGACCGGGGATGCCGACTTTGCCTCGCCCGAGGCGCTGGTGGCCTTCGCCCTTGGCATGACCCTCTTTGTGCTGACGCTCTGCCTGAACGTCTTCGCCCTTTATATCGTGCGCAAATACCGGGAGCAGTACGACTGATGACTGACGCAAGCATGACCCCCGCCGCAGCCGCGCCCAAGAAGTCCAGCCTGTCTGTTCTGGACGCCCGCACACGCAAGCGCAACGCCGCCGAGGCCCGGTTCCGTGTGTACGGCATTGCGGCGATTGCCGTTGGCCTGCTGTTCCTGGTGTTCCTCTTCGCCTCGATCCTGCGTTCCGGCATCCCGGCCTTTACGCATACGGTCTTGGACATCGAATTCGTTCTGACGCAAGAGCAGTTCGACGAAGCCGAATCCAAGATGCTCAAGACGGGCGAATATCAAACGATTTTCGTCAACGCCCTGAAAAGCCAACTTGAAGAAAGCGGGCTGGACGTTGCTTTTGACAGCGCCGCGATTGAGCGGATCGTGGGCAAACCCGGCGGCACGATCCGCAGCTTCTTTCTGGAAAACCCGGATCGCATCGGCACGCCCGTTGCATTCGAACTGGCCGCCTCGTCCCGCGTGGACGGGTATTTCAATGGCCGGGTGACACGCGACACCATCGTGGACAGCCGGTTCCTGATGGCGTCAGACCTTGATCTGGTCGACGCGCTGGAAGAGGTCGGGATCATCCACGGCGCATTCAACTGGAACTTTATCACAGGCACGGATTCGGGCGTGGACAACCCCGGCGGAGCGGGCCTTGGGGCGTCGGTGATCGGGTCCTTCTTCATGATGCTGGTGGTGCTGTTCCTGTCGCTGCCCATTGGGGTTGCAGCGTCGATTTATCTTGAGGAATTCGCGCCCAAGAACCGCTGGACCGACCTGATCGAAGTAAACATCTCCAACCTCGCGGCGGTGCCCTCAATCGTGTTTGGTATCCTTGGTCTGGCCGTGTTCATTCAGTTCGCGGGCTTGCCACAGTCCGCACCATTGGTGGGTGGCCTTGTGCTGACTCTCATGACGCTGCCGACGATCATCATCTCGACACGGGCTTCGCTGGCCGCGGTTCCTCCATCCATTCGGGATGCGGCCTTGGGGGTAGGGGCCTCAAAAATGCAGTCCGTGTTCCATCACGTGCT
This sequence comes from Pseudomonadota bacterium, assembly GCA_038529225.1. Taxonomy (GTDB): domain Bacteria; phylum Pseudomonadota; class Alphaproteobacteria; order Rhodobacterales; family Rhodobacteraceae; genus Tateyamaria. The sequence goes on from JBCBDZ010000090.1 coordinate 7,384, forward strand.
GCCTTTGGCAATGCCTGGCATCCTGACAGGGACGATCATCGGCCTCGCGCAGGCTTTGGGCGAAACAGCGCCGCTGTTGCTGATCGGCATGGTCGGCTTTGTGGCGCGCGAATATCCCGAAGGCTTCCTGTCCGGCTTTACCGACGCCAACTCGGCCATGCCCGCTCAGATTTACACATGGGCAAGCCGCGCCGATCCCGGATTTTACGAAAAAGCATGGGGTGGTATCATCATCCTGCTGTTATTCCTGATCACCATGAACGCGATCGCGGTAATCCTGCGACGCCGTTTTGAACGCCGCTGGTAGGGGGCAAGCACATGAACGACATGAGAGTTGTGGAGAGAGACGTGGACACAAACGAGGTCAAAATAGCGGCCAAAGACGTACAGGTCTTTTACGGTGACACCCATGCCATCAAGGATGTCAGTGTCGACATCAATGACAAGACGGTGACGGCCTTCATTGGTCCATCGGGTTGTGGCAAATCGACATTTCTGCGCTGTATCAATCGGATGAACGACACAATTGATGTATGTCGTGTCGAAGGAGACATCCTGCTGGACTCAGAAGACATCTATGACGCCAAGGTCGACCCGGTTCAGTTGCGCGCCAAGGTGGGGATGGTGTTTCAAAAGCCAAATCCGTTCCCCAAATCGATCTACGACAACGTTGCCTACGGGCCCCGCATTCACGGGCTTGCCAAGACCAAGGCGGATCTGGACGACATCGTTGAAAAGTCGCTGCGCCGCGGGGCCATCTGGGATGAGGTGAAGGACCGCCTCCACGCGCCCGGGACCGGTCTTTCCGGTGGCCAACAGCAGCGTCTGTGCATCGCACGGGCCGTCGCCACGGAACCCGAAGTGCTTTTGATGGATGAACCCTGCTCGGCGCTTGACCCCATTGCAACCGCGCAGGTCGAGGAACTGATCGACGAGTTGCGCAAGAACTACTCGGTCGTCATCGTCACGCACTCCATGCAGCAGGCCGCGCGGGTCAGCCAGAAGACCGCCTTTTTTCACCTCGGCAACCTCGTCGAATACGGCGAGACTGGAACAATCTTTACCAACCCCGTCGATCCACGCACCGAAAGCTATATCACTGGCCGTATCGGCTAAGGAGTTCACTATGAACGATCAACACATCGCATCGGCTTTCGACCGTGATCTGGAAGCGATTCAAGCGCAGATCATGAAAATGGGCGGGCTGGTCGAACACGCTATTCTCGAATCTGCAATCAGCCTGGAAACACGCGACGAAGAACGGGCCGAGACCGTCCGCCGCGCCGACAAGGCCATCGACGAGCTGGAAGAGCTGATCAACGAAGAGGCCGCGCGGGTCATCGCGTTGCGTGCCCCAACGGCCGTCGATTTGCGTCTGGTTCTGACCATCATCAAGGTGAGCGCCAACCTCGAACGCATTGGAGACTATGCGAAAAACATGGCCAAACGCACCAGTGTCCTGTCTCAGATGGCACCGGTGGATGACAGCGCCGGTGCACTGCGTCGCATGGCCAAAGAAGTCGAGCGGATGCTCAAGGATGCCCTGGATGCTTACGTATCTCGCGACGCGGAACTGGCGCAGGACGTGATCGACCGCGATGTCGAAGTGGACCAGATGTACAGTTCGCTGTTCCGCGAATTCCTCACCTTCATGATGGAAGATCCGCGCAACATTACCGCCTGCATGCACCTGCATTTCATCGCGAAAAACGTCGAGCGTATGGGCGATCATGTGACCTCAATCGCTGAACAGGTCGTCTACCTCGTCACCGGAGCCATTCCAGACGAAGCGCGCACCAAGGGCGACAAGACGTCCGTGGAAGCCTAAGGAGACTTGGAAATGTCCGCAGATCAGCCCCGTGTCCTGGTCGTAGAAGACGAACCGGCACAGCGCGAAGTGCTGGCCTACAACCTTGAGGCCGAAGGCTTTGCCGTCAGCCGTGCGCAAAACGGAGAAGAGGCGCTGCTGCTCATCAACGAGGACGCACCGGACATCATCGTTCTGGACTGGATGATGCCGAACCTGTCCGGCATCGAGATTTGCCGACGCATCAAAATCAAACCTGAAACCCGTTCGATCCCGGTCATCATGCTTTCGGCGCGCTCGGAAGAAGTCGACAAGGTGCGCGGGTTGGAAACGGGCGCGGACGACTACGTTGTCAAACCGTATTCCGTCCTCGAACTGATGGCGCGTGTGCGCAGTCAATTGCGCCGAGTGCGTCCATCGACCGTGGGCCAACGCCTTGAATTTGATGACATCGTTCTGGATGCCGAAAGCCACAAGGTCACGCGCGGGCCTGACGAGCTGAAATTGGGGCCCACCGAATTCCGGCTGCTCAGCACCTTCATGGAAAAACCGGGCCGGGTCTGGAGCCGCGAGCAATTGCTGGACCGGGTATGGGGCCGCGACATCTATGTCGACACGCGGACGGTGGATGTGCACATCGGCCGATTGCGCAAGGCGCTGACGCAGCACGGCGGCGGCGATCCGGTGCGCACGGTACGGGGTGCGGGTTACGCGCTGGGGTAACCGAACAGGCAACGACGTCAACAATGACCCGCAAGGCGTTGTTTAAATTTCCGTTTTCCCACAATCAAAGCTACGGGAGGTAGCCGGCCAAGCATAAATTAATTCACATAATGTGGATTATAAGATTTATGGGCACAGAGGCACGCGCTCCTTGGCACGCCCTCAAGTAACGCGTGACTTCACCTGATATTTTGCCGCGCGCCAAACCTCGGTGGTGATCACCTCTTCGACGATCTGAGCGGCGCGCACGATCTCGGCCCTGTCCAGGTACAGCGGCGTAAAGCCAAAGCGCATGATGTTGGGCGCGCGGAAATCTCCTATCACGCCGCGCTCAATCAAGGCCTGCATCGCCGCATAGCCATGATCGAAGGCAAAGGACACTTGCGAGCCACGCATGTTTGCATCGCGCGGAGAGGCAAGGCGCAGCGATGGGCAGCGTGCCTCGACCTCGGAAATGAACGTTTCCGAGAGCGACACGGATGCGGCCCGCAGGTCCGCCATATCGACCCCCTGCCACACTTTCAGCGCCTCTTGCAGGATCGAAAGCTGCACCACCGACGGCGTGCCGACACGCAGCCGTTCCGTCGACATCGCCGGGCGGTAGGCCTGTTCCATCGCAAACGGGGCAGCATGCCCCAGCCAACCGGAAAGAGCGGGTTCGAGGTCAAGTGTGATGTCAGGGCGCGCGTAGATGAACGCAGGCGCGCCCGGCCCGCCATTGAGATACTTGTACGTACAACCAACAGCAAACTCGGCCTTGCAGCCAGCCACATCAACCGGCACGGCACCTGCACTATGCGCAAGGTCCCAGATCATCACAGCCCCCGCGGCGTGGGCGGCAGCCGTGATGGCTTGCATGTCGTGCATGCGCCCTGTGCGGTAGTCGACTTGCGTCAACATCACCACGGCCACCTCATCCGAGATCGCCTCCAACACGTCCTCGGGCGCAGGCGTGAGTAACTCGTACCCCTTGTCGATCGTATTGATCAGCCCTTCGGCCATGTAGAGATCGCTGGGAAAGTTACCGTTGTCCGACAGGATAACGCGGCGGTCGGGCCGCATCTTGAGGGCTGCGGCCAGCGCCTGATAGACTTTGATGGACAGAGTATCACCTGTAGCAACAGAGCCCTCGGGCGCGCCGATCAACCCGGCAATCATGTCACCTACATCACTTGGCAAGGCCATCCATCCGGCGGTGTTCCACGCCTTGATCAACTGACCGCCCCATTCGTCCCTTATGACGGCGCTGGCGCGTTCGACGGCCCCTTTTGGCAATACTCCCAATGAGTTACCATCAAGATAGATGATCCCCTCGGGGATATCGAACATCTCTTTTCTTGGCAGCGATACGCCCATTTTCACAACTCTCCTCGCAGATGCCACAACTCCGGAAACAACTCGACCTCAAGCATGCGGCGCAGGTAGGACACACCCGATGTGCCCCCGGTGCCGCGCTTGAATCCGATGATCCGTTCCACGGTGGTCACGTGGTTGAACCGCCAGCGGCGGAAGTAATCCTCGAGATCCACCAGCTTTTCCCCCAATTCATACAAGGTCCAATACGTGTCCACGTTCTCATAGACCAGCTTCCATTTCGCCTGAATGTCGGGGTTTGCCGCGTGCGGGGTATCAAGCTGCGCAGGCGGCACCCCTGCCCCGGGACCGTCAATGGCCACGAACAGATGGCGCACCACCTCATCATATAGGCTGGGCCGGGCCAGTTCCGCCGCAAGCAGCGCGTGATAGTCCGGCACGTGCGCATGGGGTTTGAGCATGTTGGGATTTCGGTTGCCAAGCATGTATTCGATCATCCGGTACTGGTGCGACTGAAAGCCCGACGATGGCCCCAAAGCCTCGCGAAAGGTTGTGTAATCCGCCGGCGTCATGGTGCGCAGCACGTCCCACGCGTTGTTGAGTTGTTCAAAGATGCGCGACACCCGGGCCAGCATCTTGAACATGTGGCTCATGTCTCCGGCAATCAGAGCGGCCCGCGCCGCCCCCATTTCGTGGATGGCCAGCTTCATCCACAGCTCCGATGTCTGATGCTGGATGATGAACAGCAATTCATCATGTGCCGTGCTGATGGGGTGTTGCTTGTCCAGCAACCCGTCAAGCGACAGGTAGTCTCCATAGGACATCGCATCCTTGAAGTGCATCTTGGCACCGTCGCGTTCAGGATCGTAGGCGTGATCGGTCATGGTTGTCCTCTGTTTGCGGGCGGGCCGGGACACAGCGCCACGGTGCGCATGGGTTTGAAAGACCACATACCCGTTGCCCGCACCTTTGGCGACGGTAGACTGCGCCTGCGCGACAAGGAGAGCGGGTATGGAGTTGAAAGACAAGACAATCGTGGTAACAGGCGCCGCCAATGGCATAGGCCGCGCCTTGTGCACCGCCTTGTCCACGCAAACGATGGCCCCGGCGCCTTGCGCGGAAAAGGCGG
>JBCBDZ010000091.1:0-12259 GCA_038529225.1 Pseudomonadota bacterium
CGTGCAAGGTCTGCAATGGTGCGGGTCGTGTGGAAAAGGACCGGTCGTTGAGCGTGAACATCCCTGCAGGAGTCGAAACCGGTACCCGCATTCGCCTGGCTGGCGAGGGTGAAGCCGGTATGCGCGGCGGCCCATCGGGTGATCTCTACATCTTCATCGACGTGGCGACCCATGACCTGTTCGAACGCGACGGAAAGAATCTGTTCTGCCGGGTGCCCGTGTCGATGAGCTCGGCCGCCCTTGGCGGCTCGATCGAAGTTCCAACCATCGACGGTGGCCGCGGTCGGGTGCAAATTCCCGCAGGCTCACAATCGGGTCGCCAGATGCGCCTGCGGTCCAAAGGCATGCCCGCACTGCGCGGCGGCGGCCCGGGCGACATGTTCATCGAACTGGCCGTGGAGACTCCGGTAAACCTCACCAGCCGTCAAAAGGAATTGCTGCGTGAGTTCGAGGAGTTGTCCGAAGAGAACAACCCTGAATCCAGCAGCTTCTTTTCTTCCGTAAAGTCCTTCTGGGATTCGATGAAGGGCTGACCGGGTAAGGCGGATTTAAATCCGCCTTACGACTCCCACCCGTTTTTTGAATTGTATGACGAACGGTGCACAGCGTGTGCATCCCCTTTTCTCTGCGCGTTAACCCATCACTAACCACGCATGGGCAAAGTCAGAGCATGTCACATTTTGCCGAACAACCTCTGCCATTCGACTTTGACGAGGCGACCCCAGCAACCATGCCTGCCGGCAAAACGCCGTCCTACATGGCAGATCATCGCAAGCGGTTGCGCACACGGTTCATGGAAGGTGGGGCAGGTGCAATGCCCGACTACGAATTGCTGGAACTGGTCCTGTTCCGCGCCATTCCCCGCCAGGACGTGAAGCCACTCGCGCATCTTCTGATGGCCGAATTTGGCGACTTTAATCGTGTCGTGTCCGCACCGCTGGACCGATTGCGCAGCATCAAGGGCGTCGGTGACGCCGTCATCATTGAACTCAAAGTTGTCGAAGCCGCAGCACAGCGCCTCGCGCGGGCCAGAATCCTGAATCGGCACGTGATTTCCAGCTGGGATGCGCTGGTCGATTACTGCCACACCACCATGGCGCATCGGGAAACCGAACAGTTCCGTGTGCTGTTCCTCGACCGTAAAAACGTGCTGATCGCGGATGAGGAACAAGGCAAAGGCACCGTGGATCACGTGCCGGTCTATCCGCGCGAGGTCGCCAAACGCGCGCTGGAACTCAACGCATCCGCACTGATCCTTGTGCACAATCACCCGTCCGGTGATCCAACGCCAAGCCAGTCCGACATCGACATGACCAACCAGATGGAAAAGGCATGTGGCGCCTTGGGCCTGACGCTGCACGATCACCTGATCGTCGGAAAATCGCGCGAACTCAGCTTCAAATCCGAAGGATACCTGTGAGGGTTAACGCACCCAAACCTCGACCCTCCGATTCGCCTGCCGGCCCCACGCGCTGTCATCACAAGCCATTGGCAAAGCTTCTCCAAACGCATCCACATCCAGTTGAATTCGCTCAAAATTCGCCGTCTCAGCGGCCGCCATGACGGCACGGCGCACCGCTTCGGCCCGCCGCAGGGCAATGTCGCGGTTGGCTGTTGCGGGGCCGTCCCCATCACTGAACCCCACCAGCAACATCTGACGCGCATCATAGGTGCCTTGTTCCAGCGCGCGCGCCAATTGCTGCACGTTAGAGCGTGATTGCGCATCCAGTCGCACAGACCCGGCTTCGAACCGAAACGATGTGGTCAACCGGGCCATGCCATAAAGAGTCCGGGTCATCCGCTGCAACTCTTCCAGCGTCACTTCCGGCCCGGCAGAGGTTATTGCATTGGCGAAACGATACCCTTGGTCATTGATCGACACTTCCTCAGGTGCCTGATCCACAAACCCGGCGCGGCGGATCACGATCTGAGACGACGCGCCGCGCATATAGGCCAGCAATTCCCGTGCGACCTTGGGCAGGCGCCGCGCGGGGATGTAGAGAAACATGGGCGCGGTCAGAGGGTAATCCTCGGTCTTTATCGTGCCGCGCTGGGCAGACAGGGAAAATCCGCAAGCCCCCGTCAGGGTCAGCGCGCGCCCGTCTCCGGTTTCAGCGTAGCTGGCGATTCCAATGGCGAACGGATCCGACAACACGGCATCAACCACGTCACCGGCAAGGTCATGGCGGACAATACCGTCAGCAAAGGGTTTGTTGATGGGCCCCATCACCTTATCCTCGATGGATTGACCCAAACCAGTCCGCGCACCCGGCAAGTGCAGGGAAATCGGCGCATCTGCCCCGCCCAGCTCTGCCCAATTTGTGATCTGTCCGGCAAAAACCTCCGCCAGCGCCTGCGGCGAAATCTGATCCACGGGGTTCGACGGAGCTACGATTGGCACCATCGCATCCAGCGCCAGGACGCGGCTGCGATTTGCATCCGTCATATCACCCATACCTGCCTCGCGGGCCCGCGCACGTTCTTCGGGTCGGATTTCGCGCAAGGCCATCACAATATCCGCATCATTGGCCAGCAGATCAGCAAAACCCTCATCCGTGGTCGAAGCCTGAACGTAAAACCGCGCGACGGGTTTCCGAGTGTCCGCATCGACAAGGCTGTAAGTGAAACCAACAGGGTCCAAAGGTTCACGGCGCACAATGTAGTCGCTGCGCAGTGCAAACCCTTCGATCAGAGCAGGGATCAACACTGCGCCCATGGTGGAGGAGCCTGAGATGGACACTTCGGCAACGAAGTCTTGCAGATTGGGGCATGCCGGGCCTTCGCACAGCACACCCGACCCATCGACCGTCAATTCACCGTAGACAGTTTCGATCCGGTAAAACTCGCCATCAAAACCCAACAAGGTCCCGCTGAGTTCAACAGCCCCGTCAGGCGACGTCAAAGTCACATCCTGCGCAACAAGTGCTGCGCCCCAAAAAGAAAGTGCGGCGAAGATCGCCGCACGTGCCCAAGCCATATAGCGCCCTTTGTCACAACGGTCAGTTGCTGGCAACTTTCAGGTCTGAGACAAGATTGTTCAACACCAGAAAACTACCAACGGCATCGCAATCCGGAACGGACAGTGTGAGGTTGCGCGTTTTCAATGTGCCGTCAGGGTCAATTTCAAGCGACTGCGCCTCGATCTCGCGGCCGCAATTGCTTGCTGTGACTGCAGTCTCAACACTCATGTCGATCAGGCCGGGCTGTTTCGTCTGAGCGCGGGCAAAGCTGTAAACTTCGGCCATCAGTGGTTCAGACAACAGCGTATCGCCCAGCTGGGTAATCATACCGTTGGCGCCGGTCGCAAAACCTTCGACATTGGGTGTGCTGCCAGACCATTGGTGCCCTTGTTCGCCGTAGTCGGCTCCGAATTCGCGGGCGTGCAATTCAAACCCGGCATCACCGCGCCATTGCAGCACAACCCGGTCATAGTTGGCCATGTCGGCGACCTTGGCTTGTGCGACAGCGCCGTCACCATTGGAAAACGCCATGATAAAGACCGCATCTTGCGCGAGGGCGGGTGCGGTAAAAGTCGCGCCTCCGCTATCGTCCGTTGATTGCGTGAACATCATCCCGTTGTGGTGGACGGTCAGCCGTTCGTTTGGCGCACAAGGCGCATCCAGCGTCAACGTCACCATCGCACCGGGCGAAGTCACAGCGGTCGCAGAAATCTGGCAGGTCGGCTCTTCGGCGAAAACCTCTGAGCCAAGTCCCTCTGGCGCGGGTGGCAGGTCGTCAAGCGTGACAGCAGCCAGCTTAACTTCTTCATCCGTTTGCGGAACAGCAACCTCTGGCATTTCACTGGCCGAGGTCAGTTCGATGTCTTGAACTTGAAGGAGAACATCCGCGCTTGCGGCGGTGGTCAGTGGCACAGCCGTGACGTCCCCGGGATCTTGCAATACCGGTCGGGCTTGCGCGCCGTACCGTTCTTTTGCGGTTTCGCTGCTTTGCATTACGAAACCAATTCCGACAGCGATACCCAAGGTCCCTACGGCTGTCAGGACTTCTTTCATATGTTTCATTACCCACGTCCCTTCCCGGACTTCCCTGCATGAGGGAATCGCATGTCAAAGGGGCTGGGTTATGACCGCCAAAGGGAGTCTTTGGGGCAGGAATGGGGCAGTCGGCTTAAATCAGCCGACCATGACAATGCTTGAACTTCTTCCCGGAACCACAGGGGCAAAGGTCGTTCCGACCCGGATTTCCCCATGTAGACCGGTCGTTTTCATCAAACCCTTTTTCGACCGCTTCGGCCGTTGGCGCAGGCAGGGCATCAAGTTCCGCCATCTGGGTCGCCGCCTTCTGTTGTGCTGCAATGTCGGCCAACATCTGTTCACGCTCTTCATCCGTCATGGGGCGGATCATCGACAGTTTTTGCGTCACTTCGGTCCGCAAACTGTCGAGCATGGACTCAAACAGCTGAAACGCCTCGTTCTTGTATTCATTCAGCGGGTCACGCTGCGCGTAGCTGCGAAAGCCCACGACAGACCGCAGATGCTCCAACGTCAAAAGATGCTCGCGCCACTTGCCGTCGATCGCCTGCAACAAGAGCTGCTTTTCGATGCTGCGCATGTTTTCCGGGCCAAAGGCTTCGGTCTTTTGGGCCATCAGCGCGTCGCTTGCTTCGATCAGGCGGTCGCGCATCTGTTCGTCATCCACGCCTTCTTCTTCGCCCCATGCCACTACGGGCGCATCAAGGCCAAGTTGTTCCAAAACCGCGGCATGCAGCCCTTCGGTGTCCCACTGATCCGCGTAACTGTTGGGCGGCAGGAAATGATCGATCAGATCGTCCACCACCTGATCGCGCATGTCGGCGGTGATTTCCGAAAGGTCATCGGCCTCCATGATGTCGCGGCGCTGGCTAAAGATCACCTTGCGCTGTTCGTTCATCACGTCGTCGAATTTCAAAAGCTGCTTGCGGATGTCAAAGTTGCGACCTTCGACCTTGGCCTGCGCGCGTTCCAGGGATTTATTCACCCACGGGTGCACGATCGCCTCGCCTTCTTCGAGGCCCAACGTCTTGAGAACCTTGTCCAGACGCCCGGAGCCAAAGATGCGCATGAGGTCGTCTTCGAGGCTGAGGTAGAATGATGTGCGGCCCGCGTCCCCTTGCCGCCCCGAACGTCCGCGCAACTGGTTGTCGATGCGGCGGCTTTCATGGCGTTCCGAGGCGAGAACGAACAAACCGCCAGCCTCCAGGACCTTCTTGTTTTCTTCAAGATGCTCAGCTTCGATCCGCGCGCGCACCTCGGCTGGATCAGCCTCGGGATCTGCGGTGATCGCCTCCAGAACCTTCATCTCGACGTTGCCGCCCAGCTGAATATCCGTACCGCGTCCGGCCATGTTGGTCGCGATGGTCACCGCGCCCAACTTGCCAGCATCCGCGATGATCTGCGCCTCTTGCTCGTGCTGACGCGCATTCAGGACATTGTGCGGAATGCCTTCGGCTTCAAGAAGCTTTGAAAACATCTCTGATTTGTCGATAGAGGTGGTGCCGACAAGCGCCGGCTGACCCTTGGCGTGGGACTTCTTGATCTCTTCGATCATAGCTTTGTATTTTTCTGCTGCAGTCCGAAAGACCTGATCGTCTTCGTCCACGCGCGTAATCGGTTTGTTTGTGGGGACTTCGACCACACCCAGCCCGTAAATCTCGCGGAATTCTTCGGCCTCTGTTGCTGCCGTCCCGGTCATCCCGGCAAGCTTTTCGTAAAGGCGGAAGTAGTTCTGGAAGGTCACCGACGCGAGCGTCTGGTTCTCAGGCTGGATCTTGACGCCTTCCTTGGCTTCGATCGCCTGGTGCAGGCCGTCCGACAAACGCCGCCCGGCCATCATTCGGCCGGTAAATTCATCGATCAGAACAACATCTTGCCCACGGACGATGTAGTCCTTGTCCTTGCGGAACAGTTTGTGCGCGCGCAGGCCCTGGTTGACATGGTGTACAATCGACGTGCTTTCCGGGTCATAAAGCGAGGCATCTTGCTCGATCAGACCACGGGCGCGCAATTGATCTTCGAGGAACTCGTTGCCCTCGTCGGTAAAGGTCACGCTGCGCAGCTTTTCGTCCAGCTCAAAGTGATCGTCCTCGATCAGCGGGATGATCGCGTCGATGGTCACATACATCTCGGACCGGTCCTGCAACGGGCCGGAGATGATCAGAGGGGTCCGCGCCTCATCGATGAGAATGCTGTCGACCTCGTCCACTACGGCAAAGTTATGGCCGCGCTGCACCATCTGGTCGATGGACGGTTTCATATTGTCGCGCAGGTAGTCGAAACCCAGTTCGTTATTCGTGGCATAGGTCACGTCGCAGGCATAGGCAGCACGCTTGGATTCCTCGTCCATGCCTGCAATGGCGACACCAGTTGTCATGCCAAGGGCGCCATACACCTTGCCCATCCATTCGGCATCCCGCTGCACGAGGTAATCGTTGACGGTGACCACATGCACGCCCTTACCGGTCAGAGCGTTGAGATAGCAGGCAAAGGTCGCCGTCAGCGTTTTGCCTTCACCGGTTTTTTGCTCGGCAATATTGCCCTGATGCAGGAAAATCGCGCCCATCAGCTGCGTGTCATAGGCACGCAAACCCAGTGTGCGCCGCGCAGCTTCGCGGCAGTTGGCAAAGGCTTCGGGCAGCAGATCATCAAGGCTCTCGCCTCCCATCGCCCGTTTGGCCAACGCTTCGGTCTTGTCCTTCAGGCCTTCGTCGCTCAGAGCCTTTGCCTCGGCTTCCAGTGCATTGATCTGCTCAACCAAGGGCCGCACTGCCTTGACCTTGCGGTCATTTGGCGTACCAAACACCTTCTTTTTGAGGGTTTTGAAACCGAGCATGCGTTCTCCAGGCGATCAATTCATGTTCATCAGCAACTGCTTGCCGGGCGCGCGCCAAGCCCATAGAAACGACAAAGCAAAAGCGGTCCCAGCCGCGTCCATAGGGCGATGTAAGGGTCACGCCAAACCGTGTCAATGCGCGCGCCCTCTGCGTGCCCAGCCCAAGGACTTAACATTCATGAAACACCTTCTTTCTTTGCCTGCGCTGGGTCTTGTCGCAGCTATGGCGCTGCCCGCCGCCGCGCAAGATGCCGACCAGGTCGTTGCCACCGTGAACGGGACGGACATCACCATCGGTCACATGATCGTGGCGCGCGCGACACTGCCCCAGCAGTTTCAGGAATTGCCGGACGAGGTTCTGTTCAACGGTATCCTCGAACAACTGGTGCAACAGACCCTTCTGGCGCAGTCCTTTGACAGTGAATTGCCCAAGCGCGCGCAGCTGTCGCTGGAAAACGAAACACGGTCTTTGACAGCGGGTGAGGCGCTTGAACAACTGTTTGCCGTTGCCTTGACACCTGCAGCACTGCAACAGGCGTATGAAGCCCGGTTCGAAGGAGCCGAGGACGCCAAGGAATACAACGCCTCCCACATTCTGGTCGAGACGGAAGAAGCGGCGCAAGCCATCAAGGAGGAGATCGATGGCGGTGCGGAATTCGCGGCTGTCGCGCGCGAGAAATCGACCGGTCCGTCCGGACCCAACGGTGGCCAACTCGGCTGGTTCGGAACGGGTGCCATGGTGCCCACATTCGAAGCGGCAGTGATCGCGCTTGAGGTTGGAGAAGTGTCCGCCCCGGTGCAGACTCAGTTTGGCTGGCACGTGATCCTCCTGAACGAAACCCGCGTGCAGGAACGCCCGACACTCGAACAAATCCGTCCCGAGCTTGAAGAAGACCTGCGCTCGGCAGCACTTGAATCGCGGATCGAAGAGCTGACGGCGGGGGCAGAGATCGACCAGACCGCCTCGGAAGGCATTGATCCGGCGATCATCAAAGACCTGACGCTGGTCGAATAAGGATGGCAGACAAGGCCAAGGTGTCCCCATTGGCACCATCGGCGTTTCCTGCGCTGCCGGTGATCGACGGAGTGACGTTTTCTGCCGCGGCAGCAGGCGTCAAATACGCCGGGCGCACCGACGTGATGCTGGCGCACTGCGCTCCGGGCACAACAATCGCGGGTACGTTCACCCGGTCGGCGACCCGGTCTGCCCCGGTTCTGGACTGCCAGGCGAAACTGGGCGGACCGTCCGATGCAGGGGCCGCGATTCTTGTGAATTCCGGCAATTCCAATGCGTTCACCGGGCGCAATGGTCAGGCAGCAACGGAGGCCATAGTGACGGCCACGGCCGAGGCAACTGGCGTACCTGTGTCCCGCGTGTTTACGGCTTCGACCGGGGTGATCGGCGAACCGCTTCCGTTCGCGCGGATCACATCCAAGATTGATGAACTGCATCGCACCCTGTCACCCGGCGCCATCGCCGACGCAGCCCGCGCGATCATGACGACCGACACCTACCCCAAGGGTGCATCTGCGACCTGCAGGGTTGGCGGCAAAACCGTAAAGATCGCAGGCATCGCCAAAGGCAGTGGCATGATCGCCCCGGACATGGCGACGATGCTGGTCTACATCTTTACCGACGCGCACATTGATCAACCAGCATTGCAGACCCTCACGACACGGTGCTGCAACACGACTTTCAATTGCATAACTGTGGACAGCGACACCTCGACCTCAGACAGCCTTTTGGTTGCGGCAACCGGGGCCAGTGGCGTTGACGCAAGCGCCAACCCTGATTTCGAGACGGCGTTACACGACGTCATGCTGGACCTCGCCCATCAGGTTGTGCGGGACGGCGAGGGGGCAACAAAGTTTGTCGAAGTCACTGTGACCGGAGCCGAGAATGACAGCAGTGCGCGTGTCCACGGCCTGTCCGTCGCCAACTCACCCCTGGTAAAAACGGCCATTGCTGGCGAGGACCCCAATTGGGGTCGCGTGGTCATGGCCATAGGAAAGTCCGGAGCAGCGGCAGACCGGGACAGGCTGTCGATCTGGTTTGGTGACGTGCTGGTCGCAGAAAACGGCTGGGTCAGCCCCGATTATGTCGAGGCCGACGCCGCAACGCATATGAAATCCGATCATATTCGGATTCGCGTGGATTGCGGGATTGGCGTCGGCACTGCAACCGTCTGGACCTGTGATCTGACCCACGGATATATCGAGATCAACGCGGATTATCGTTCGTGAAGCTGGTTCTGGTTTCCGCGGTCGCATTGATCGACCCTGACGGTCGCGTTCTTCTCGCGCAACGACCCCAAGGCAAGTCCATGGCGGGTCTCTGGGAGTTTCCGGGCGGCAAGATCGAGGATGGCGAAACGCCCGAAGTCGCTCTGATTCGCGAGCTGGAAGAAGAGTTGGGAATCAACACGTGGCAGTCCTGCCTTGCCCCGCTGACATTTGCCAGCCACAGCTATGAGTCATTCCATCTGTTGATGCCACTGTTTGCCTGCCGCAAGTGGGAGGGGACCCCAAAATCCAAAGAGGGGCAGACACTGAAATGGGTCAAACCAAAGGATCTGAAGTCCTATCCCATGCCAGCCGCCGACATCCCTTTGATCCCGATTTTGCGGGATTGGCTCTGACCAGTAAGCGGAATTTTTCTCATTTCGCACAAAAAATGTCATTTTTGCGAAATTGTTGATGACAGTTCACCTTAAAATTGTGCAGAGTGTGAACAGGTTTTTCTTGGGGAGGAAGAACAATGATCAGAACTATCGCAATGGGTACTGCGATATTGGTGCAGGGGATTTACGTTAAAACCTTGCCGGACGGTCGTATGACCGTGCGCGTAGACGGAACGAACTATTCCGGTACGCCAATTTCTCAGGCCGCCTGACAAACAAACAGACGACCAAATAAAAAGGGGACAGTGCTCACTGTCCCCTTTTATTTTTATGTTGCGCGAGCGTCTTAGTCGAGCGAGCGCGAGATTTCTTCACGCTCGAAGATCTCGATGACATCCTTGGGGCGGATGTCTTCGTAATTCTCGAACGCCATCCCGCATTCCTGACCAGACTGCACCTCGGCCACTTCGTCTTTGAAGCGTTTCAGGGTTTTCAGGGTGCCTTCGTGTATCACCACGTTATCACGCAGCAAGCGCACACCGGCGCTGCGACGCGCCACACCTTCGGTGACCAGACAGCCGGCGACTTTGCCGACATTGGACACTTTGAACACCTCTTTGATCTCGGCATAACCGATAAAGGTTTCGCGGATCTCTGCACTCAGCAGGCCAGAGGCCGCCGCCTTCACATCGTCCACAAGATCGTAGATCACCGAATAATACCGGATCTCGACGCCCTTCTGGTTGGCTGTGTTCCGTGCAGACGCATTGGCGCGCACATTGAAGCCCATGATGGGTGCACTTGACGCTTCGGCCAGACCCACATCCGTTTCCGTGATGGCACCGACCCCCGAGTGCAGCACGCGCACGCGCACCTCATCGTTACCGATCTTTTCCATCGCTTGCACGATCGCCTCGGCAGAGCCCTGCACATCCGCTTTTACGAGAATGGGCAATTCGCTGACGTTCTCGTCCGCCTTGGCGTTGGCCATGAGCTGTTCAAGCGTTGTGGCCGCGCCGGCAGCCGCACGTTTGTCCTTGGCCGCGTTGGCGCGATATTCCGCGATCTCGCGGGCTTGCGCCTCAGTTTCCGTCACGTTCAGAACGTCGCCCGCTTCTGGTGTCCCGTTGAGGCCAAGAACCTCGACTGGCACCGATGGGCCCGCTTCCTTGACGCGTTCACCCTTGTCGTTGATCAGCGCACGGACCTTACCGTACTGCTCACCCACGACAAAGATATCACCCTGACGCAGTGTACCGTTCTGGATCAGAACCGTTGCAACAGGGCCCCGGCCCACATCCAATTGCGCTTCGATCACCGCACCTTGGGCGGCACGATCAGGATTGGCTTTCAGTTCCAGAAGTTCAGATTGCAGGGCAATCGCCTCAAGCAACTCATCCAGACCCTGCCCGGAAATGGCCGAAACTTCGACGTCCTGCACTTCGCCAGACATCTTTTCCACGATCACTTCGTGCTGCAACAGATCAGTGCGGACCTTGTCCGGGTTGGCGGCAGGTTTGTCGATCTTGTTGATCGCGACGATCATCGGGACTTCGGCGGCCTTGGCATGCGCAATCGCTTCGATCGTTTGCGGCATCACCGCGTCATCTGCCGCAACAACCAGCACCACGATGTCGGTGACCTGGGCACCGCGTGAACGCATCGACGTAAACGCCGCGTGTCCAGGCGTGTCGAGGAAGCTGAGCATGGTGCCGCCATCGGTTTTCACCTGATAGGCACCGATGTGCTGCGTGATTCCGCCAGCCTCGCCTGCAACAACCTTGGCGTCCCGAATGGCATCCAATAGCGACGTTTTTCCGTGATCAACGTGACCCATGATGGTGATGACAGGCGGACGCGCGATCAGGTCCTCTTCTTTGTCCTCAACTTCTTTGATGACATCCTCGACATCGGCGTCAGAGACACGTTGCACCGTGTGGCCAAATTCTTCGATGATGAGTTCGGCAGTATCGGCGTCAATGGTCTGGTTCTGCGTGACCATCATGCCCATCTGCATCAGCGACTTGACGACGTCACCGACGCGCTCGCTCATGCGGTTGGCCAATTCGGACACCACAATAGCTTCTGGCAGAGCGACCGTGCGGATGACCTTTTCACGTTCAACGGAGCCACCCATGGCTTTTTGACGAGCGCGTTCCTGTTTGCGCTTCATCGCAGCCATGGACCGCTGGCGTCCACCTTCGCCACCGGACAAAGCCTGATTCAGCGTCAGTTTGCCGGAACGGCGACCATCGTCGCCCTTGCCGCGCGTGTTGCGTTGCTCACGTTCGCGGTCTTGCTTGCGCGGCGCAGCAGAGGGTGCAGGTGCCTGACGTTGCGCCGGTTTGGCGTTCTCTGCGGGCGGAGGTGCAGCCGCAGCTTGTGCAGCTGCTTCGGCTTCGGCAGCTTTACGTGCGTCTTCCTCGGCCTTGGCTTTCAGGCTTTCTTCACGCTCTTTCTCTTCACGCTCCTTGGCCTCAACCTCGGCCCGGCGGCGTTCGCGCTCTGCTTCGCGTGCCTTTTCGGCAGCTTCACGTTCTGCGGCCTCGTCGGCCTCACGCGATTTGGCCGCCTGCAACGCCTTCATGCGGCGCTCCATCTCGGCATCGGTGATGCCGGCGGGGCGACGGCTTGGGTCACCTCCGGAGGCTGCAGCACCGCCAGTTGGTTTGGCCGCACCCGGCTTGGGTACGACGACCCGCTTTCGCTTGGTCTCGACGACGACATTCTTGGTCCGTCCGTGGCTGAAACTCTGTTTCACATTGCCTGGACGCGCGCCGCCGCGCAGACCCAAAGTCTTTTTCCCGTCT
>JBCBDZ010000092.1:0-12139 GCA_038529225.1 Pseudomonadota bacterium
ATGAAATCGCCAGCAGGAAGGCAAAGCCCAACCCCGCGGCCATCCCCACAAAAGTGATCGGCAGGGTTTCAGCTAAAGCGGCCAAGAGGCGGGTCTGGGCGCTTTCGGCGGTAGGTGCAAAGAACAGATAGTCCACAACACCCAGGGGTGTCTTGGAGATCAGGTCGGGTACGCCTGTGGCCTTGATGAAGGCCCACCAGACCAGAAATGGGAGCGTAATGGTGCCCAGTGTTAGGGCAATGCGTTTGATCGGCGCGCTTGTCATAGGCGCGGCGTCCGGCACTGCGGTGTTCAACGTGACCGCGCGCGTGGCACCGATGGTCCGGCTGGCAAGCAGAGCAAAGACACCATAGGACAGTCCGGCAATCAGAGTGGCAACCAAACCGATGCCCCAGAGCCGATCCGGCTCTCCACGCCCCAGCGAGCCGAGAAGATAGGCCCCCAGGCCCCAGCGGCCACCGCCGCCGAATTCGGCCAGAATAGCGCCCAGCACCGCATTGGGTGCGGCCACACGAAGACCAGCAAGGATCGAGGGTAGCGCGCCTCGAAACTGCACGCGGCGCAGGATATCCCATCGGGTGCCGCCATAGGCACGAATGACGTCCGTGGCCCGGCTGTCGGCCTGGCTGAGGCCAATCACGGTCGCGGTCATTGTCACGAAATAGACGCCAAGTGCCGCGAGCGCGATGCGCGGTGCCATGCCCGAAAGCGTCAGAACGAGAATGGGCGCGATGGCAATGGGTGGCAACGCGAAAGCCGCGATGTTCACGCCGCGAAACAGGCGCAGCGCCGTGGGAGACAATGCAAAGATCACGCCTGCGCCGATGCCAAGCGCATTGCCGATCAGAAACCCGATGGTCGAGGCGTAGAGAGTTGCCCAGATGTGGCGGGGATAGTCGCCCCAATCGACCCAAAGCCGGATCAGGATTTCCGATATGCCGGGCAACGCGCCGCCCGCCACCAGGTCCAGCTGCCCAACGATTTCCCAGATCACCAACAAGATCGCTGTCGTGCGCATCCCGCGCCATCGCCCGGACGCCTCAACCGCCATGCAGCACCTCTGCTATGTGGTCGCAGACCTTGTGGAATTCAGGGTCGGAAAACAACGCGGGTGCCCGAGGCCGGTCAAATCCGATGTCGATGACATCCACGATCCGCCCCGGGTTTGCATGCATCACCACAACCCTGTCCGCGAGAAACACCGCTTCGTCGATACCGTGTGTCACCAGAAGCGCAGTCGAGCCTGTCTCCGTCCAGATGCGCTGCAATTCGAGGTTCATCTGACGGCGCAAGATCTGGTCGAGCGCGCCGAAAGGTTCATCCATGAACAGGATTTGCGGATGCGTCACCAGCGCCCGCGCAATGGAAACGCGTTGGCGCATGCCGCCGGACAACTCTCCGGGGAGCGCGTTTTCGTAGCCCTTGAGACCGACAAGGTCGATCATGTGCTGGATATGGGCCGTCTCTGGAGCGACCGAACGCCCCAAAACCTCGAGGGGCACCTCAATGTTGCGCCGGACACTGCGCCACGGCAGCAGCGCGGCATCCTGAAATGCCACGCCGGTCTTGCCGGCTTTTGCCGCCTGCATCGGGACGGTGCCTGCGATCTGCACCTCACCGGCATCCGCCGCCTCAAGGCCAAGCGCGATCCGCATGACCGTCGACTTGCCACAGCCCGAGGGGCCGATGATCGCAGTAAAGGAGCCCATGGGACCGGACAGGGTCACGTCACGCAGGGCTTCGACGACCTTGCCCCGTCCCGTAAAAGTCTTGCAGACCCCGGAAAGGGAAATCCCGTCCGGGGCCGACATCAAATCTCTTCGAGCAGAGTCGTGTCGAACATGTCGCGGGTGCCCTTGATCCCCACCTCAGAGAGCGCGCGCAGGTTGGCTTCGATCCCTTCTTCGGTCATCGCCATGTATCCTGCGGGGCTTTCCATAAGCGGCTGCTGGGCATTGTTGAAGAAGATCTCGTTTTCGATGGTCCGGCCAGTACCTGCGAACCAGGTATCAGCCCATTTTGGCGGCCAGAGGTTTGGATCCTTGAAATTCTCGTCCCAGCCCTTGCGCGAGGCGCGCAGCCAGGACACCAGTTCGGCCCGCTTGGAGGCCAGCGTTTCCTCCGTCACGACGACGGTATCATTGTAGATCGTGAACCCGAAATCATAGAGCAGGAACGACGTCGCTTCGACGCCCTGTTGGCTGATCGTGTAGGGCACGTTGGTGGTGAAATCGAGGCTGGCGTCAATCTCACCCTGAATGAGCGGTGTTGGATCATAAGCGTATGGCACGATATTGACGTCCGCCGGATCGATCCCGTTCAGCGCCAGCATTGCGTTTACAGAGATTACGTTGACCGGCGGCACGGCCAGGGTCTTGCCGATCAGATCCTTGGGCTCAAGGATCGGGTTAGAGGCCAGCGACACGATGCCAATCGGGTTCTTCTGATATTGCGCCCCGATGATTTTGAAGGGCGCTCCCTGATCAACGATGGCCTTGATTGTGGTGTCGGGCGTGGTCAGCGCCAGATCGGCACGGCCTGCAATTATCGTGCTTTCGGGTATCACGTCAGGGCCGCCGGACAGATAGGTCAGGTCGAGCCCTTCTTCGGCATAGTAACCTTCGTCGATCCCAATGAAATAGCCGGCGAATTCGGCATCATTGATCCATGCCGCCTGCATGGTGAACGGCGTGGCCGCACTGGCCCGAAGCGGCAGGGAGGCAGCTGCTGCGCTTGCAGCGGCTGTACCAAGGAAATTGCGGCGATTCAGTCTGAGTGTCATGGGAAGGGCTCCTTTGTTTGGGTGATCAGGCGAGGCCTTGAAGGCGCTGAAGCTCTTGCAAGGGTGGCGTTTCGGAAATCTGTTTGGGTTCGAGCAATGGCCATTTCACGCCACGCGGCCGTTTGGCTCGGCGTTCGACCACATGCGTTTTGTGCGGCGTCAGGATGGTATCAACCAGAATATCGGTCTCAGAGGGCTGCAACTGCTCTTCGACAAGCTGCACATCATGGACGACGGCATGAACGGGCGTATGTTCATCCACAAGGCCAAGATCGGTGAACATGCCCCATTCGAGATCAAAGAAGCCGTGGCCTTTTCCAAAACGGACACCGTTGACCGATACCGCCGATGCCCCGGTGACCAGATAGTCAAGCCGCCCTTTCTGCGCGATTTCTTCCAGCGAAATCGGGACTCCGAAATGCTCCATACCATCAAGCCACGAGGCATAGAGAGCAGCGCCTTCAGGCACCGTGGCCGGGTCAAGGTAAACAAAGCCGCGGTAAATCCCATAGGTCGACATGACGAAGGGCTTGCCATCTTCGATCATTCGGCGCCGTAGATCGGCAAGGCAATTGTCAGGCGTGATGAAGGCAAAGCGGCTGTTTTGGTAGGCCTCGGTCTGGACGACGCGGTCGTTTGCAGCTTCCGAGCCTTCGAAATCCGGGATCACCTCGGCAAAGTTCATGTGAAACCGGGTGTCCGGCCTCGCCACGTCTTTTAGTTTCGTCCATATCTTTTCTCGGATGATCTTGGAGGTCGACATATTGCCCATTTCGTGCGTTTCATTGTTTCATCACCTTGAAACAGCTGTTCCAAACGTCAAGAGAAATCGTTTTCCATGGCTTCAAGACTAATCCTCAGAATTCAGGAGCGTTCTGCGCACTTGACGTCGAGCGAAAAGAAAATTGCGCAGGTTTTGCTGCAAAATCAGAGTCTTGTCGAAACGCATACGGCAACGGAACTTGCGGCAAAGGCCGAAGTGTCCAAGGCGACGACTGCCCGTTTTTTCCGCAGTTTGGGGTATGCTGACTTTGAAGAGGTCAGGTTGCAGGCCCGCGAAGAGCGCAATCGGCGGGAACCTTATGCAGATGTCGAGTTGATTCCGCAGACGGCAACTTTTGGGCGGACCATATCCGATCACCTTGAACTGGAACTGCGCAATCTGACACGGACCTTTGAGGAGTTGCGCTCGGACCTGTTGCCGGAAGTCGCGCAGATCATGGAAGAGGCCCCGCATATCTGGTTTGTCGGCTTCGGCGATGAACAGGGGCTGGCCCGGCTGGGTCGGTCGCTTTTTGCGCGTCTGCGGCACGGCGTCCACGAGTTGCAGGGGCATGGGCAAACCTGGGCCAATGAACTGTCGACGACAGGCCCACGTGACGCTTTGGTCCTTTTGACATTTGACCCGCGTCCAAAGGTATTACGCCCCTTGCTTGCCCATGCGGGGACCACGCGCATGCGGATCATTACGTTGACCGATCACGCTTACGCCCTGCAGGCCGAACGGTTCTCCGAGGTTGTTCTTCGGTGCCACATTGCCAGCTATGGCGCACTTCCGACGCATGCGACGATGCTCTCCGTCTTACGGTTGATTGCCGTAGCCTATCTGGGCCGCAACCCCGAAGCCGTCAGTCAGCGCATCTCAACGCTGGCGGCGATAGATGAGGAGCTCGACTTGTTTGAATAGCAGAAGAACCCGGCTTGCCTTCGCCCTCCGCCATTTGATTTCAGGCCGGCTTGAATTGCAGATATGGTTTAGGTGGGTCGAGGCAGTGAGCAGATTAGGGCGACGCTCTGGTAGGGAGGGCTCTTCGCCACGCTTCATAGTCCTCGGCTTCAGTCCGGATAATAAGCTCTTCCAGACTGCGCAATGGCGCGTCGGCAAAATCGACCCTCAAGTCGATAGGAGGACTATCCGGGGCGACGATCAAGAGGGCTGCCGACATCAAGCCTCGGGCGTCGCCGCCGGCCTTTGCCCCCGAAAAGAGACCTGCCAGCAGTCGGCGTGCGAAGCTGGCATTGGACGTCATGTACCCCTCTACGGTGGCCGCGATGACGCCTGGCTTCAAGAGCATATTGCCCCCAGCACATAGGCCAGGCTGCACCAGCTCGGACATCGCGGGGATGTTGTCTTCCCCCGAGAATGCGGCCCCTGATCCCCCGTTGTTCAGGACAAGCAATTGTCTTGAGGCGCGACCTCGGTCCGCTGAAACGATGGTCTGCATTGCCTGCTCTGGCGCAACCCTATTTGCGAGCTCAGTCAGGACATCCTCACCCCAAAGCGTGCTTGGGAAATGGCCCTGACTGGCCGATATACCGACGCCAGCGCTTGCGCGTAAAACCCAGGCACCGACAGACAGATTGCCCGTGGCCGCTGCGCCACCAAGTGCCCCGGTTTCTGGATCGCGCGCCAGAAGGGAAAACGTCATGTTGACTATTCCTTTGCCAAAAGGATGAGTGAATGACTACTTTGTTTCATAGCGCATCAAAAGTGGTCAAATATGAAAGTGGCATCTAACAAATCCGCGCGTTTATCGGAACGCATTCTGGAATGTTTCGACGATTTGACCAAGTCTGAACGGCTGCTGGCCGATCACTTTCTGGAAAACCCGGACAGCTTGGTTCTGCATACGGCAGCCGAAATATCGGGTCAGGCGCAGGTGTCCAAGGCGACAACGGCGCGGTTCTTCAAACGTCTTGGGTTTCCAAGCTTCAAAACCGCGCAGCGGATGGCCCGTATTGTGCGGGACGACAGTCAATACAACAAACGTGTATATTCCGAACCCGTGCCAAATCTGACCGGGCGGGGGGATCTTGCGGATCATCTGGCATCGGACGTGCAAAACCTGATCAGGACGATTGAGGCGATCCGGAGCGACGATCTGAGGGCGGCGGTCACCTATCTGTCGCGGGCTGAAAAGATTTGGGTGGTTGGGTTCGGGGACAATTATCCCTTGGCTCACTTCGCTCGCGCGCAGCTGATCAAGGTCAAGCCGGACATCAGGATGATCCCTTTGGGAGGGTTTTCCGTACCTGAAGAATTCGCCTCGATCCACGCGTCGGATGCCGTCTTGGCCCTCGCAATTGGGCGACGCACGCCGACGTTGCGGTCCATTTTGCAATCCGCGCGATTGGCAGATGCCAAGACTATTGCAATCACGGATGTGGCGAGCACGCCAAGCCCAGACTTGGCCGAAGTGACTTTGCGATGCCGGACCAGTGGGTTGACCTATTTCGACTCTCTCGCGTCGCCGGTCTCTGTGATTACCTATCTCTGCATGGCGGTCGCAGATCGGCTTGGCCAAAACGCCGTGGAGCGGTTGCGCTATATTGACAGCATCCACAACGATTGGGGTGATGCCGGATAGTCTGAGAGTCAAATGCTGGCTTTGATCGGCTCTTCTTGGCGCGAAAAGAGTCAGTATTGAAAAAAGAGTCTTCATTTGTGAGTTCTTTTTGACCCGGTCCAACCGTCCTCCTAACCTTTTCGTTGGGGGTGTAACCCATCACACCAACGTAAAAGTCAACGACTGATATCCCGTCTGAACCCGCTTCAGGCGCATCAGAATTCTGTGCCTACGGTGCTGCAGCCGCCATGTGCCGGCAGCAGGTCACCCATGGCCCGACCAGAGAGGACCAAAATGACTATCCTTCACACCAACCTGCGCCGACTAGCCGGAGCCACGGCTTTGGCCGCCGGTCTTGCCAGTTCGGTTGCCGCTGACGATATCGTCTGGGCCCGCTATGGCGATATCGACTCGCTTGATCCCCACCGTGCAACAAGCACTCTGTCCCTGCAGGTTTGGAGCCTGATGTATGATACACTTCTAGCGACGGACGCGGATGGCTTGCCTGTCCCGCATTTTGCGAAGTCTTGGGAGTCGAATGCCGACGGCACCGAATACACGTTCAGCCTGCAAGACGGTGTTATGTGTCACGACGGCACACCGCTTGACGCAAACGATGTCAAATACACGATCGATACTGCCTTTAGTGAGGACACGCCGAGCTTGACCAAAGGCAGCTGGGGTCCGATTACCGCGGCGGAAGTTGTTGATCCGTTGACGATCAAACTGACGCTGGAAACCCCGTTTGTGGCTTTGATCCCGTTCCTGGCGGACAGCTTTTCCTCGATCATCTGCGACAGCAATGGTGAAGGGTTCGGAACCACGAGCGCCATTGGTTCTGGCCCTTGGAAACTGGTTTCCTGGACAAAAGGTGACCGGATCGTTCTAGAAAAGAACCCCGACTACCAGAACTTTGGCAAACTGGCCGAAAACCCGGGCGCGCCGCATGAAGACGGGTTGATCATCACCGTGGTGCCGGAACCGCAGGCGCGGCTTGCGGCGCTGACCACAGGAGAGGTGCATATCGCCGAGCCGCCCTTTGATGATGTGCCCATGATCAAGGATGAGGGCGAGCTGTCGATCATCGTCGCCGAAAACACAGGTCAGAACGTGTTTTGGGAATTCGCCGTGCATCGTCCCCCGTTCAATGACGTCCGTGCCCGTCTGGCCGTGGCCCATGCCACCGATGCCGCCACGGCGATCAGCTTGATTTATGGCGACCTGTCCGTTCCAGAAAACTGCCCCGTGTCACGCGGTGTCTTTGGCAATGATCAGGACTTCTGCGCCCAGTATCGCCCGGCTTACGATCCAGAAAAGTCCAAGGAGTTATTGGCCGAGCTTGGTTACAGCATGGACAATCCTCTTGAGACAGCATTGCTGGTCTGGACGGGTGGCAACCGCCAGAAACTGGGTGAAGTGTTCCAGGCGCAATTGGCTGAGGTTGGCATCAAGGCCTCCATCGAGATCATGGATATTGGCTCTTTGAATGCCCGCGTGCGGCAGGAGAACGAGAATACCGAAGGCACCACCGGCTCGATGGATATGATGACCTGGTCGTGGTATGATCCGGATATCCTTTACGCTTTGTGGCATACCCCCGGCGCCTATCGCGGCTATACCTCACCCGAGCTGGACGCCATGCTGGATGACACCCGCGTGCTAACCGATCCAGACGCACGTAAGGCAAAAGTGCAGGAGGTCTTTAAGTATCTTCTGGAAAACGCCATCCACGTGCCGCTTTACACCCCCGGCTGGGAATGGGTCTTTGCGGTCCGGCCTGAAGTCGAAGGGTTCTTCGTGGCGCCTTTCGTCTATCCAAACTTCTCTGACGTGAAGCTCGGCGGTTAAGGCATTGTGTGGCCCGGGGCTTCGGCCCCGGGCCGCCTTTTTTGAAAAAGGATCGGCCACATGTGGCGCTTTCTTGGCACCCGCATTGCAATGGGGGCCTTTACCATCTGGATCACCACCATTCTCGTAACGCTGTTGATCCACGCTGTACCGGGCGATCCGGTGCAGATCATGTACGCGCAAAGTCAGGGGACGACCCCCGAACAGATCGAAGAGGTACGCCGATCTCTTGGCCTCGACCGTCCGATCCCGGTGCAATACGTGATGTATATGGAGCGTCTGCTGCAAGGCGATCTGGGGGCCACGATACGAGGTGGGCAACCGGTGTTGGAAGTTATTCTGCAGCGGCTTCCGAACACACTGCTGCTGGCCATTGCCGCAATGTTCATCGCCATCGTGATCGGTGTGCCGATCGGCTTTCTTGCAGCCTATCGCGAAGGAACGCTGACGGACATCGCATTGATGATCGTTGCCATCGCAGGGATATCGATGCCGCATTTCTGGCTGGGGCTGATGCTGTTGTTCATCTTTGCACTGGAACTCGGCTGGCTGCCGGTCAGCGGGAACGGTTGGCTCAACTTGGTCCTTCCGGCACTGACGCTGGGGCTGTCGAATGCGGCCATTTTCGCGCGGCTCACCCGATCGTCCATGATCGACGTCATGAGTCAGGACTATGTTCAAACCGCCTTTGCCAAGGGCCTCCCCAAAGCGCTGGTGCTGCGGCGCCACGTCTTGCGAGCGGGGCTGTTGCCGGTGGTGACGATGATGGGGTTGCAGTTTGCATTCATGATGGGCGGGGCCATCGTTGTAGAAAACATCTTTTCCTGGAACGGCGTCGGGCGGATGGCGGTCGAGGCGATCTTTCAGCGCGACTATCCCATCATTCAGGGATTTATCCTGACTTTCTCGGTTGTGGTGGTCTGTGTGGCCATCGGAATTGATGCGCTCTATGCGGTGCTTGATCCGCGCATTCGGCGGTCTTGATCATGAGTGCATTGACACATCAAGATGGGCCCAGAGCAGCACCTGGCTTTCTGCGACGATTGCTCAGCTCTCCCAGTGGGGCAATCGGGTTGGCCATTGTGCTTTTGTTGATTTTCTGCGCGCTATTTGCAGAGATGCTGGCTCCTTACAACCCGTCCAAGATGGGGGCAGGCGGGCGGTTCCTTCCGCCGGGCGGCAAACATCTTTTGGGCACAGATGAGTTCGGCCGAGACATGTTCTCGCGCATCCTCTTTGGCAGTCGGATCACTCTTTTGATCGGGGCTGTCGCGGTTGGCATCTCTTTGACCATTGGCATGGCTGTCGGCATGATCGCGGCTTTCCGACGTGGTTGGGTTGAGGCGATCCTGATGCGCAGCACGGATGTCCTGTTTTCTTTTACGGAAACCTTGATCGCGCTCAGTTTCGTGGCTGTTCTTGGGCCAAGTCTGCAAAACGCCGTGATCGCTGTCGGGGTTGCGGGCATCCCGTTTTACGCTCGGACCTGTTATGCGGCTGCCTTGGTTGAAACGTCCAAACCCTATTTTGAGGCCAGCATAAGCGCGGGTGCGGGGCCCGCACGGCTAGTGCTGGTGCATTTGCTGCCAAACGTGCTGCCCACGATGATCGTCGTTGCGACGCTGGGGGTTTCAACAGCCATTCTGGCGGCGGCTGGCTTGAGCTTTTTGGGCCTTGGCGCGCAGCCACCCACCTCGGAATGGGGCTATATGCTGGCGGGATCGCGCGATTACATCAACCGCGCACCGTGGTTGATGACCATTCCCGGCATTGCGATTGCTGTGACTGTTCTGGGGTTCAACCTGTTGGGCGACGGTCTGCGCACCAGCCTTGACCCGGTGGAACGCAAATGAGTGCTTTGCTGTCCGTCAAAGATCTGTCCGTCTCGCTGGGTGGTAAGACCTTGGTGGACAAGATCAGCTTTGATGTTGCCCCGGGCGAGGTTCTGTCGATTGTGGGCGAAAGTGGGTCTGGCAAAAGCATGACCGCCAAGGCGCTGATGGGGTTGTTGCCGCCAAAGGCCAGTGCCACAGGCACGGCAATGTTTGATGGCGCCAACTTGCTTGCGCGGGATACTCAGACGCTGCGCGGCACCGGCATTGGCCTGATCTTTCAAGAGCCGATGACGGCGCTTACCCCGGTGTTGACCATAGGTTTGCAGCTAACCGAGGCACTGGAAAGCCATGGGCTCTGCTCCAAAGCCGAAGCCCGACGCCGCGCCATCGAAATGCTGGACCGCGTGGGCATCCCGGAGCCCTCAGCCCGCATGCATCAATACCCGCATGAGCTGTCAGGCGGTATGCGTCAGAGGGTGGTCATCGCAATGATGATGCTTCTTGGGCCGCGTGTGTTGATCGCAGATGAGCCGACGACAGCGCTTGATGTGACCGTGCAGGCACAGATCCTCGATCTGTTGCGTCAGATCGTTCACGAGACGCAAATCGGCTTGATCCTGATAACCCATGACATGGGTGTAGTCGCAGAGATGGCCGACCATGTTCTGGTCATGAAGGCTGGAAAGGCTGAAGAGCTTGGGCCGGCCAACGAGCTCTTTGCATCGCCCACGGCCGCATACACCCGTGAACTGTTGAAAGCTGTGCCGCGCATTGATGCGGTTAGCGCGGGTACGGAGCTAGATGCGCAAACGCTTTTGTCGGTGCGTAGTATCACGAAGACCTTCCAAACCCGTGGCGCGCTGTTCAAAAGTGGTGCCGGGCATCGCGCGTTGGACGACGTCTCGCTTGATGTGCGGCGCGGCGAAACACTGGCGCTGGTCGGCGAAAGCGGGTCGGGCAAAACAACACTAGGCCGGGTCATCGCACGTCTTACATCGGCGGATGCCGGGCAGGTCTTGCTGGAAGACACCGACTTGACCGGTCTGGCCGGACGCGATTTGCAAGCCCGGCGGCGCGCGGTTCAGATGGTGTTTCAAGACCCCTATGCCTCGCTCGACCCGCGCCAGACCGTTGGGCGCACAATTGCAGAGCCGATGATCATCCATGATGCCCTGACCAAGGCCGAGCGTAAGCAACGCATAGAGAGCCTACTCGAAAAAGTTGGTCTGGGCGTGGATATGGCGCGAGGCTACCCGCATGAATTTTCCGGCGGGCAGCGTCAGCGCATCGCCATCGCCAGGGCGATGGCCGCGCGACCCACATTGGTTATCGCAGATGAGCCGACCTCGGCACTTGATGTCTCGATTCAGGCACGGGTGCTGGACCTGCTTGAAGGGTTGAAACAAAGTGAGGATCTTACGATGCTGTTCATCTCGCATGACCTAGCGGTGGTCCGCCAAATCGCGGATCGGGTCGCAGTGATGCGGAATGGACGGATTTTGGAATTGGGGCCAGCCTCGGCTTTGTTTGCCGCGCCAAAGCATCCTTATACACGCGCGCTGATTGATGTCGCCCCGGTGCCCGACCCAACACGCAAACGCGGAAAGCGACCGGTCTTGCAGGGCGACTATCCGGCGGGACCACTGAAAGAGGTCGATGCCGGCCATTGGGTCGCCGAATGACGATCGGGATCGTCGCATCAGGCCCTTGGGCCGGAGCTGGAGTTTTAGCGGGTTTGCACGCGGCTGAAGCAGTGGGACGCGGCGCAATCGGAGGCTTTGTCAGCTTAGCGGTTCTCACCTTGGATGGGCGTTTGCTGCGGGCCGAAACACAAAACAGTGGCACAAAGGGGCTTTTTCCGGGCGATCCACCAGACGAAATTTTGCAAGCGCCCCGGGCGGCGCTCATCTCAAGCGGACCGGACCGACCCGAGCCCCTGTCGCAATTCATCGCCGCCAAACCCGGGGTTGGTCTGGTTACAGGGCACCGCTTTCCGCAGGCTTTGATGCGCGACGGACAACCGTTGAACGGGACCATTCTAAGCGCGATGCAGGAGGGCCGCACAGCTCAGCAGGCTGTCGACGAATTGATCGCGGACGCGCCCGGGTTTGACGCTGGGTTCATAGCGCTCTGTGTTGGTGGAGAGATTGGTATCGGAAACATGCCGTCGGTCCTGTGCCGTGCAGACCAAGGCGTTGCCATGCGCATGTGCGAGACGACTTCAGCCAGCGTGGCCGCGCTTCACAATGCGATCCAACCTCAGAATGCGATTGGGCTTCTGGCAGTCGAGGCGGCTTTGGATGCTATCCAGCTGCGCCAGACTGTGC
>JBCBDZ010000093.1:0-11905 GCA_038529225.1 Pseudomonadota bacterium
TGCTAAGTGTTATGCTATAACATATCAACCCGCGAATGCCAGATCGGACCAGATGCCCATGACCGCTATTGGTTTTGTTATGGGATGTGCTGCGACCGGTGCCGTTGCAGATGTTCCAAAGGTGGCGGTCGACATTGCCCCCGTGCATTCAATTGTCTCCGCTGTGATGGGCGATCTGGGCACGCCGGATCTGGTCATTCCCGCCGGAGCGTCGCCCCACGATCACGCTTTGCGCCCATCCGAGGCGCGCGCTCTGGATCAGGCCGATGTCGTGGTCTGGATGGGTCACGCCCTTGCGCCATGGCTTGAAGGTCCGGTCGAAAACCTGGCAGGCGAAGCCGTGGTGGTCGAATTGCTGGAGCACCCGCAGACCATTCTGCTTGATGTGCGTGAGGGGGCCACATTCGGCGCTCATGACCATGACCACGGCGATCACGACGACCACGAGGAGGTCGCCGCCGACGCCCACGATCATGATGATCACGATGATCACGGCCACGAAGAGGTGGCCGCCGATGCCCATGATCATGATGACCATGATCATGGTGAGGACAAGCACGCGGACGCCCATGACCATGATCATGACGATCACGGTCACGAAGAGGTGGCCGCCGACGCCCATGATCACGACGATCACGGGCACGAAGAGCATGCGGATGCCCACGACCACGATGATCACGATCACGCGTCACACGGCGAAGACAAACATGCCGACGCCCATGATCATGATGACCACGGTCACGAAGACCACGCAGACGGCCACGACCACGCCCATGAGGGCGCAGACCCCCATGCGTGGCTGGACCCCGAGAACGCCATCATCTGGGCAGGCGCCATTGCAGAATTGCTGGGCGAACAGGACCCTGAAAACGCTGAGACCTACACTGCAAACGCGCAGGCCTTTCAGGCCGACATCGAAGCATTGAAAGGCGAAGTCGCCGCAACGCTTGACCCCATCAAGGGCCGTCCCTTTGTGGTTTTCCACGATGCCTATCACTACTTCGAAGACCGTTTCGGGATTGAGGCAGTGGGGTCTATTTCTGCCAGCGACGCGGTGTCACCAAGTGCCGGCCGCGTGGCCGAACTGCGCGAAACGATTGCCGAGCTCGAAGCCGTCTGCGCGCTGACGGAGCCTCAGTACAACCCCGGTATCGTCGATGCGATCGGCACCACCCAACTGGGCGAGATTGACCCGCTTGGCGTAGGTCTGGACCTTGGGGCAGGGCTTTACCGCGACTTGCTCAGCAACATGGCGGCGTCCCTGTCCGAGTGCCTGTCGCCTCCGGCCTAAGCGACCGACAGGCCGCGCATCTGCCCCAGCAACCCGGGTATCTTTTCCTTGAACCGGAAAAACCCGTGCGTTGCATTTGGCCATGCGCGGTCGTCATAACTGCGTCGGATCACGCGCACCGGTGGCACGTCTGGCATGCGGGCCAGTGCCGCCAACAGATCGGCAACCGGGCCGACGGGGGCGTACGGGGCTACAATCTGATCCAGATCGGCGTCTTGCGCCCATGCCGCCAGCGCGATTGCCGTGCTCTCCGGCCATTCCACGGTCCCGAGGCGAACGGCAAACCGCGCCTGTGTCTCCTGCAAGGCCCCCAGCGCAAAGTCAGTCACATGTGGCGCGACGGTCAGGGGCGACAGGTCGTTTCGCGCCGTGATGCAGGCGGTCGCCACCGGCGACATCCCGGCATCCAGGACAAAGCCGGGACTCATGTCGTCGTCATGCAGGATCAGGCCGGTGCGTGCCGAGGGAATCGGCAAGTCGGCGTTCGGCAGGGGGCCGACCGGCGGGTTTGGCGGCCCGCTCAGTGCCGGCGCCTCTCCGGCGAGTTGCCATTTCGGGGCAAACCGCCCTTCGGTGTATTTCGAGATGTTGGAGGTGCGCGCCAGATAGGTCTTGCCCGGCGTTTGCAAGCCGCCCACCCAGCGCCAGCCCAACGTGTTGCTGGCCGGATCACCGTCCAGCAGGTGCCGCAGAAAGAAATCCGCACCCAATTCCCAGGGAAGGCGCAAGGTGAAAATCCAGATCGAGGCGAACCACATCCGTGCATGGTTGTGCAGGTATCCCGTTTCCACCAACTCATGGGCCCATGCGTTGAAGCAGTCGATGTCCGTTTCGCCCAGACAGGCGGCCTCCCACCGGTCCCGCAGCCCGGACTGCGTTTGCACCTCGTCGATGCGGTTCCTCAAAGCGCTCTGATAGTGCGTCCAGACCGAAGGGCGCATCTCCAGCCAGCCCTTCCAGTAGGTGCGCCAGAACACCTCCTGAACGAATTTTTCGGCAGCCGACGCACTGTGACGCGACAGGGTCGCTGCCAACACTTCTTCTTCGGTGACCAGACGGGCGCGAATGTAGGGCGACAGGGTTGAAACACCGCTATGCCCGTCACGGCCCAGATCGTAATTGCGCCGCGCCGCGTAATCTCGCCCCGCTCTGGGCACAAAGGCCTGCAGGCGTTCAAGGGCCGCAGTGCGCGTCGGGGGAAAACGGGTCAGAATTTGCGTCATTGTTGGGCAGTTAGGGGAGAGGAAACCCACTTCAAGGCGCGGGGTGCCCTTGCAGCCCCTGAATGGCGACACTAAGACTCGGGTAAGATGTTTGCGGGTATGGTCTCGCGACACTTTGACGAGGCAGAATGCATGCGCGATCCCATCGACCAATACGCCCATATCACCAACAATCTCGTGCCCATGGTTGTCGAACAGACCAGCCGGGGCGAGCGGGCCTATGATATCTTTTCCCGCCTGCTCAAAGAGCGGATCATTTTCATCAACGGTCCGATCCATTCGGGCATGAGCCATCTGGTGGTGGCCCAGCTTTTGCACCTTGAGGCGGAAAACCCGTCCAAGGAAATCAGCATGTATGTGAACTCGCCCGGTGGTGAGGTGACGGCAGGCTTTTCGATTTACGACACGATGCAATACATCAAACCCAAAGTGTCGACGCTGATTTGCGGCATGGCCGCCTCCATGGGGTCGGTCATCGCAATCGGGGGCGAGCCGGGCATGCGCTTTTCGCTGCCAAACTCCGAAGTGATGGTGCACCAGCCCTCGGGGGGCTCGCAAGGTATGGCCAGCGACATCCTGATCTCCGCGCGGCACATTGAGCGCACGCGCGAGCGCTTTTATCAGCTTTATGTCAGCCACACGGGCCAGGATTACGAGGCGGTTCAGAAAGCGTTGGATCGCGACACCTGGATGACGCCCGAAGAGGCAAAAGACTGGGGGCATATCGACGAAATCGTCGAAAACCGCAGCAAAGACGACGAAGACAGTTAACGGATGTGACCGTCCCGTGATTATGTTGTGGGCGGTCACGATGATTTGGTGCGGCACAGGTGTCGCATCACCGAAAAAGGCGATTGTGGACCTCGCAGGGCTGGCCTAAGCTATGTTCCGCGGGGCACGACCTGGGCGCACAGTCCGGTGACAATGACGACGGCGACGGCCGGGAAGGACGCAACATGGCCACGAATTCAAGCGGCGACAGCAAGAACACGCTTTATTGCAGCTTTTGCGGCAAGAGCCAGCATGAGGTGCGCAAGCTGATTGCAGGCCCCACAGTGTTCATCTGTGACGAATGCGTCGAACTGTGCATGGACATCATCCGTGAAGAAACCAAGGCCTCCGGCCTCAAGTCGACCGATGGCGTGCCAACGCCGCGCGACATTTGCGGCGTGCTGGATGACTACGTGATCGGTCAGGCCACGGCCAAGCGCGTGTTGTCCGTCGCTGTGCACAACCATTACAAACGCCTCAACCACGCCCAGAAAGGCGGGGACATCGAACTGGCCAAATCCAACATCCTGCTGATCGGCCCGACGGGCTGCGGCAAGACACTGCTGGCCCAAACGCTGGCTCGGATTCTGGATGTGCCGTTCACGATGGCGGATGCAACCACGCTGACCGAGGCGGGCTATGTCGGGGAAGACGTGGAAAACATCATCCTCAAACTGCTGCAATCCTCTGAGTACAACGTCGAGCGTGCCCAACGCGGCATCGTTTACATCGACGAGGTCGACAAGATCACCCGCAAGTCCGAAAACCCATCCATCACCCGCGACGTGTCGGGTGAGGGCGTGCAACAAGCCTTGTTGAAGCTGATGGAAGGCACCGTCGCCTCTGTTCCACCACAAGGCGGGCGCAAGCATCCACAGCAGGAGTTCCTGCAAGTGGACACGACCAACATCCTGTTCATCTGCGGCGGGGCCTTTGCCGGTCTCGACAAGATCATTGCGCAGCGTGGCAAAGGGTCCGCGATGGGCTTTGGCGCCGATGTGCGCGACAATGATGCGCGCGGCGTGGGCGAGATCTTTACCGAACTTGAGCCGGAAGATTTGCTGAAATTCGGCCTGATCCCTGAATTCGTCGGCCGCTTGCCCGTTCTGGCCACTCTTGAGGATCTGGATGAGGACGCTCTGGTTACAATTCTGACCGAGCCCAAGAATGCACTGGTCAAGCAGTATCAACGTCTGTTTGAGCTTGAAGACACGCAACTGACCTTTACCGACGACGCTCTGTCGGCCATCGCCAAACGAGCCATCGAACGCAAGACCGGTGCGCGTGGTCTGCGGTCCATCCTGGAAGATATCCTGCTGGATACGATGTTCGACCTTCCGGGGATGGATTCGGTGTCCGAAGTGGTGGTCAACGAAGAGGCCGTGACCTCGGACGCGGCACCCCTGATGATCCATGGCGATGCGGAAAAAGAACCCGCGACCGCTGGTTGATCTGCAACCCACTGAATTCATGAGGAAACGCAGGCTTCGGCCTGCTTTTCTTTTGCCATGTGAAAAAACTTAGCCGCTGGGGTAAGTTTTTGATTGCCTGATCACTGGCAGTGTATTAGTTAGCCATATGGCTAATCAAACGCAAGACGACTTGTCCCCCTTGTTCGCGGCCCTTGCGGACCCGACGCGGCGGGCGGTGATCAAGGCACTCAACGCAGGACCGCGCACCGTGTCGCATCTGGCCAAAGCCCATGACATGGCGCTGCCCAGTTTTCTCAAGCACATCGACAAACTCGAACGGGCAGGGGTCATCGCGACGCATAAATCAGGCCGGGTCCGGACGTGCCATCTGCACGCGGATGCTTTGGGGCCTGCGCAAGACTGGCTTGCCCTCGAGGCGACGCGTTGGGGCGGGGCGCTGGACCGGCTTTCGTCCCATCTTGATGCCGCGGAACAGGAGAAAAAGATATGACAGCACAGCTTGGCACCCTCGAATTCACCCGAACCCTTGGCGCCGATCCAGCGCGCGTGTTTGCCGCCTTGACCAACCCCGCGGACCGCATGGCGTGGGGTCCACCGGATGTCGATACGGTCGTGATCATCGAGGATCAGCCCGAGGCCGCACCGGGCGTGCGCGAAATGTCTCGCTGTGGTCCGCGCGACAACCCCTATGTGGACGTGACCACTGACTGGATCGTCATGGAAGCCCCGACGCGCCTGATC
The DNA here is from genome assembly GCA_038529225.1 of Pseudomonadota bacterium. GTDB lineage: Bacteria > Pseudomonadota > Alphaproteobacteria > Rhodobacterales > Rhodobacteraceae > Tateyamaria. The sequence goes on from JBCBDZ010000093.1 coordinate 5,460, forward strand.
TACGCCGAAACCCTGTCTGCCGAAGGAGAAACGCTGGGCTGCAGCCTTGCGACCTTCGAATTGTCACCGGACGGTGCGGGAACGTCCATGCGGGTGCATATTCAGATCGTCAACTTTGCCGGTGACGAGATGATGGGTGAATTCGAAGGCGGCTGGACCCATGCGCTCGACAATCTGTCAAAGCACCTGTGACCGCCTCCGCCTTGGGTGATTGACCTTTGCAGTGCAGCTGTGCCCGATACACGCAGGACACTGCACACCAAGGAACCGCGCCCATGCCCATCACCCGCATCCACTCCGGCGGAGAATTTGAACCAAAAGTCGGCTATTGTCGCGCTGTCGTGGCAAATGGATGGGTCCATGTGGCCGGCACCGTCGGCCACGGCACCACAGCACGCGAACAGTGCGCCTCCGCCCTCGAGATCATCGGCAATGCCCTGAACGAAGCAGGGACGGACTTTGCCCACGTGGTCCGCGTCACCTACATGCTGCCCGATCGCAACGAATTTCCGCCCTGCTGGCCCATGTTGCGCGCCGCCTTTGGCGACAACCCGCCGGCGGCGACCATGATAGAATGTGGGCTGATCACGCCCGAAGACCGGATCGAGATCGAAGTGACAGCCGTTCTGCCGACCTGAGGCTGTGTGTCCTCTGGACGCCAGCGCGGCAATGCGGCATAGACGAAGGCAAGCTTTGGAGGCATGCAATGGGCATTCTGAACACTCTATTTCGCGCTGTGACCTGGTGGGACGGCCAGACCCTGAACACGCAGCTGTTCACATGGCGCAAGGGCATCAAGGTCGGCGACGACGCGCAAGGCAACACGTTTTACAAGAACGCCGATGACAGCAAACGCTGGGTGATTTTCAATGGCGAGGCTGAGGCAAGCCGTGTCGATCCTGAATGGCATGGCTGGCTGCACCGCACATGGGATGAACCGCCCACCGACAAGCCACTCAAGCGCAAGGATTGGGAAAAACCGCATCAGCCCAACCTGACCGGCACGGCCATGGCCTATGCGCCTGCAGGGTCGATCCGGCGCGCCAAACCAGCGGACCGGGCCGATTACGAAGCCTGGTCGCCCGAGTAAGACAGGCCTTTCGATGGCAGAAAACACCACCGAAGTCCTTGTTGGAGGCGCCGTTCTCGCGGCGGCCATCGGCTTTGCTGTTTATGGTGCGCAAGTGGCGGGTCTGGGCAGCACGGGCAGCGAAACATACCCGCTGACCGCCAGTTTCCGCAGCCTCGAGGGTGTGAATGTCGGCACTGATGTCCGCCTTGCGGGCGTCAAGATCGGCACCGTCACAGAGGTGGACCTGAACCCTGACACCTACCGCGCCGACACGGTCGTCACCTTGCGCAGTGCCACGCAAGTGCCGGACGACAGTGCCATTGTCATCAGTTCCGAAGGCTTGCTTGGCGGTAATTTCGTCGAGATCGTGCCCGGCGGGTCTCCGTTCTACTTTGCACCCGGCGACGAGATCACGGACACTCAGGGGGCCGTCAGCCTGATCTCCCTGCTGCTCAAGTTCGTCTCGGGCGGGGACAACCCGTGATCCGTTTCGTGTTGGGGGGCATTCTGTCGCTTGCCCTTGCCACGCCCCTTGTGGCGCAGGAAGCGACCCAAGTCGCGTCGGGGGCTGTTTTGCGCGGCCTCGACAAGTTGAACGGCAAAGTCGTGGACATCGAACTGCCAGCCGGGCGCACCGTTCAATTTGATCGCCTCACCATCACCTTGACCGAATGCCGCTATCCGGCTGGCAACCCCGCAGGCAACGCCTATGCGGGTCTGCAAATCACCGAAACAGGGCGTGAAGGCGTTGTTTTTTCGGGCTGGATGGTCGCATCGGCCCCCGCCCTCAGCGCGATGGAGCACGCACGCTACGACGTTTGGGTCATGCGCTGCACAACGTCCTGAAGAGGTGCGGGTGGTACCGTTCCGAACGCCGCGTCCAGATCCAGTGCCTCGGCCAGACGCATCTGGTATTGGGCGCGGGTGATCTCGACAGCGCCCATGCTGGACAGGTGCGGGGTCAAAAACTGCGTGTCAAACAGCGCAAACCCGGTCCGGATCAAGTGATCCACGGCCGCAACAAGCGCCATTTTCGAGGCGTTCGTGGCCCGCGAAAACATGCTTTCCCCGAAGAACGCAGCCCCCAACGTCACCCCGTAAACGCCCCCGACCAGTCGCGCCCCGTCCCAGATTTCAATGGAATGCGCATAGCCTTTTCTGTGTAAGTCGCTGTAAAGGCGATAAATTTCATCGTTTATCCAGGTGTCTGCCCGATCGGCACACCCATCGACCACACCGGTAAAGTCCGTATTCAGCCGTACCGCCCAGTCGCTGCGCCGCATCGCGCGCGCCAAGGATCGCGAGACATGCAAACCGTCCAGCGGCAATACCCCGCGCAGGCGCGGGTCGACCCAGAAAATGTCCGGATCATCGCGCGACTCCGCCATCGGAAAGATGCCCGAGGCATAGCCGTGCAACAACAGTTCAGGCGTCAGCGCGCTGTCTGCCATGAGTCCTCATATCCGCTTCGGCTGCGCCGATGCATCCGATGATAAAAGCCAAGTCCGGCGGAACCAACCCTGTCAAAAGCGCGCGGGGGCTGGCTTAACCCATATGGCTTTCCAGCCAGTGTTCGAGCCAGTGGATATTGTAGTTGCCCGTATGAATGTCCTGTTCAGCCAGCAATGCGTTGAAAAGGGGCACTGTCGTGTCCACGCCGTCGATGATCAGCTCACCCAAGGCACGGTGCAATCTGGCCAGGGCCTCTGGCCGGTCGCGCCCATGCACAATCAGCTTGCCAATCAGACTGTCGTAGTAGGGCGGGATCGAATAGCCGTCATAAAGGGCCGAATCCATACGCACGCCAAGGCCGCCGGGCGCATGGTATTGCGTGATCCGACCGGGTGAGGGGGAGAAGTTCGGCAACTTTTCGGCGTTCAGGCGCACTTCGATCGAGTGGCCGTTGATCTCAAGGTCGTCTTGCTGAAACGTCATGTCCAGTCCCGAGGCCACGCGGATTTGCTCGCGTACCAGATCGACACCAAAGATCGCCTCGGTCACCGGATGTTCAACCTGAAGGCGCGTGTTCATCTCGATGAAAAAGAATTCGCCCTTTTCGTAGAGAAATTCGATGGTGCCCGCGCCAATATAGTTGATCTTGGCAACCGCATCCGCACAGACCTTGCCGATCTTGGCGCGTTCTTCTGCAGAAATCGCAGGGCCGGGGGCTTCCTCAAAAACCTTCTGGTGACGCCGCTGCAGCGAACAGTCACGTTCGCCCAGATGCACAGCCCGCCCCTTGCCGTCGCCAAAGACCTGAATTTCGATGTGGCGGGGCGTGGTCAGGTATTTCTCGATATAGACTTCGTCATTGCCAAAGGCGGCCTTTCCTTCGGCGCGCGCGGTCAGGAACGCGCTTTCCATGTCAGCCGCCGTTTCGGCCACTTTCATACCGCGCCCGCCGCCACCGGCGGTCGCTTTGATGATCACGGGATAACCCATCTCTTCGCCAAGGGCCTTGGCCTCTTCCAGCGTGGCCACTCCGCCATCCGAGCCGGGCACGCAGGGCACCCCGAGCGCCTTCATGGTGTCCTTGGCCGTGATCTTGTCGCCCATGACCCGGATGTGTTCGGCTGTGGGGCCGATAAAGGTCAGGCCGTGATCTTCGACGATTTGGACAAACTGCGCGTTCTCGGAAAGAAAGCCGTAGCCCGGATGGATCGCTTCTGCGCCGGTGATTTCGCAGGCCGAGATGATCGCCGGGAAAGACAGGTAGGATTGCGTCGAAGACGGCGGGCCGATGCAGACGGATTCGTCGGCCATACGGACATGCATGGCATCGGCATCCGCGGTCGAATGCACGGCGACGCTGGCTATGCCCATTTCACGCGCCGCGCGGATGACCCGCAGCGCGATTTCGCCACGGTTGGCAATCAGGATCTTGTTGAACATGCGCGCCCCCTTACTCGAGGATGACGAGAGGTGCGCCAAATTCGACCGCTGCCCCATCGTCCACAAGGATGCGTTTGACGGTGCCTGCGCGCGGGGCAGGGATGTGGTTCATGGTCTTCATCGCCTCGACGATCAGCAATGTGTCGCCTTCGGACACCTCTTGTCCGACCTTGATGAAGGCGGGTGCGCCGGGTTCGGCCTGCAGGTACACGGTTCCAACCATGGGGGAGGGAACAGCGCCTGGATCTTCTGCCGGGTCGCTGGCGGTGCTTGCCGGGGCCGCGGTTGCGGGGCTTGCCGGTGCCGGCGCAGCTGCGAGCGGGGCTGCTGCTGCGGGGGCAGGAAGTGTTTGTACGGACACCTGCTGTCCGCTGTGGCGCGACACGCGCACGTTCAGACTGTCATCTTCGCCATATTCGCGTTTGACCTGCACTTCGCTCAGATCATTCTCACGCAGCAATTCAGCCAGAGCCTGGATAAAGGCGACGTCGGCGTCCTGATTTTTATTGCTCATTTTTGTCCTCAAGCCTTTGGCATCGGCAAGGGGCCCCCATGCCATACAGTGGTGCGTGTATAACGAGCGATTGAGGCAGTGAAAAGCGCCCTTGGTGCCCAAGGGTCATCACGTGATCGGTAGGGGTGCCAACGCCAAAGCGCCGCACCACCCAAAGGACGAAAGCGGAGCCCGGGGGCCCCGCCTTGCTCTTCTTCTGGAGGGTCGAGGAGCTGTGTCAGATCGCGAGATATTCCGCGCGCAGCTCTTCGTTTTCCAGCACTTCGGCGGCCGAGCCGTCAAAGACAATGCCACCGGTGTCGAGAATCACGGCCCGGTCGGCCAGTTGCAGTGCACGCACCGCGTTCTGTTCCACAAGGATCGTCGTGATCCCCTGTTCCTTGATGATGCCGAGCGTCTTTTCGATCTCGTCCACGATCACAGGCGCCAGACCCTCATAGGGCTCGTCCAGCAGCAGAACCTTGATGTCGCGCGCCAGGGCTCGGGCAATGGCCAGCATTTGCTGCTCTCCGCCCGACAGTGTCGTGCCTTCCTGTGTGCGCCGTTCGCCGAGGCGCGGGAAGAGGTTGTAGAGCCGTTCAATCGACCAGCCGATGGGTGGCGCGATCTGGGCCAGCTTGAGGTTCTCTTCGACCGTAAGGCCGGGGATGATCCGGCGGTCTTCGGGGACCAGACCCAGACCCGCCTGAGACGCCTCGTGGCTGGACATATTGTGCAAGGGCTGGTGATCCAGCCAGATTTCGCCGTGCCGCACCTCGGGGTCGCCGATCCGTGCGATCGAGCGCAGGGTTGACGTTTTTCCGGCCCCGTTGCGCCCCAGCAGGGCAAGGATTTCGCCCTCGTGCACGTTAAATGTGATGCCTTGCACGATATAGCTTTCGCCGTAATAGGCGTGCATGTCCCATACGGACAGAAAGGCCGGGGCAGTCTGGGCGTGGCTGATGCCTTTGGAAAAGTCTGGTTTGACGTTCATGTCGGTGTCCTCGCTTTGGGGCGGGGTAGGGCGGAGGACACCTCCGCCTTACGATTTCGGTTTTGCCGTAAGGCGGGCGTGTCGCCCGCCCGTGCCCGGTCAGGCGGCGTCTTGGGTTTCGCCGAGATACGCCTCGCGCACCTTGGGATGACCTTTGATATTGTCAGGCGTGTCTTCGACCAGCGGCGTGCCTTGAGCAAGCACCGTGATCCGCTCGGCAAGGGAGAACACCACGTGCATGTCGTGTTCAATGATCGCGATGGTGATGTCGCGCTCTTCCTTGATCTGCTTGAGGAGGTCGATGGTATTGTTGGTGTCCGCCCGTGCCATGCCGGCCGTGGGTTCGTCCAGCAACAACAGCCGCGGTTCCTGAGCCAGGCACATGCCGATTTCAAGGCGCCGCTTGTTGCCGCGCGACATGGTGGCGGCATTGTCATGGCGTGCATCCGCCATGCCCATCTCCTCCAGCATGTGTTCGGCCCGTTCCAGCATCTCCCTATCTTTCAGCATGTCGCGGTACGCGTTGGGGGTGAACGCCCCGTCCCGCTTGGCAAAACAGGGGATCAGCATGTTTTCCAGCACGCTCAGATCGCCAAAGATCTCTGGAGTCTGGAATACGCGGGAAATGCCCATCTGGTTGATTTCGTAAGGCTTGCGCCCCAGTACCGATTTGCCGTCGAACATGACCGAACCCGTGTCCGGGATCAGTTTGCCCACCAGACAGTTCAACAGGGTGGATTTGCCCGCACCGTTGGGCCCGATGATCGCGTGGCAGGAGTTTTCTGCCACGCTCAGGTTCACATCTCCCAGTGCCTGCAGACCGCCAAACCGTTTGCCTACGTTCTTGATGTCGAGAATGCCCATATCCATGGCTCCTTGTTATTCCGCAGGTGTGGTTTTGCCGTCCGGCGTGTCCGAACTTGGCTTTTTGCGCTTCAACATCCTGGCCAGCCGCTGCCCGCCCTCGACCAGCCCACCGGGCAAGAAGATCACGA
>JBCBDZ010000094.1:0-11768 GCA_038529225.1 Pseudomonadota bacterium
TTTTCAGCGCGGTTTTTTTTGACCTGCCGCGCCGATCCGCGACACCAAAACCGCTTTACACCCGCGCCGCGCCACCATCGACCTGCATCGTCAATTGTGGGGGAAGTGACGTTTCCAAAGGCACCACGATCGTGGCGCCCGCAACCGCACGGCCACCTTCGGGCAGACGGAAGATCGAGATTTCGGCGACGGGCGTGCCTTCGCTGTCCGACATCAGCTGGTACATCTGGCAGGGCTCTTCAATGCCGTCTTCAGCCTTGATGCAGCGCAGGTCCCAATCACCGTTTGTCTCTGCAGTATAGGTTTCCCCCACCCGCGGTTGGCTTGCGTCTTCGCCAAGACTCAGCTGGTCTTCGATGCTGGTGCCGGGTGTTTCAGTTTCGGTTGCGTCTGTGTCCGTCGTTTGCGCCAACAGGCTGGCAGGCAGGACAAGGGCCGTGGTCAGTGCAATCAAAAAGGTGCGCATGTTCATTCCGGTTCAGTTGCTCGTTGACGGGTGTGCTAGCACGCCCGAACGGCGCTGTCAGGGGCAAAGCGCAAAGTTTTCATCACAGCCCGTTCAACCGGCCGAGTGCCGGCGTCGGAACACAAAAAAGGAGGCCGCAAAGCCTCCTTTTCCGATCGTTTTTTGTAACTCCCCGTCGGACTGGCCGACTTATTGCGCGAACGTTACGAAAGCGTCACGTGCGGGTCAACAGCCTTTGTGTCGCGTTTTTGTGTCTGATGGGCACACGGACAAAAAAAGGCCGCGCACAAGGCGCGGCCAGTCTGACAGGGAGGAAGTGTTCCACGCCAGGAGGACATTAGGCGGGAACAAAAACACTATGGCACCCAAGTGTTAACTTTGTATGGTCCCTGCGACGAAGCCCAAGCACAAAAGGTTAACGAGTATGAGCAAAGACATTTTTATCGGTGGAGGCGGCGTCGATTATGCCGAGGCACAGAGCCTTTCCCTTGAGTATGCCAACCGACACGGTCTGGTTGCGGGGGCGACCGGCACGGGCAAGACGGTCACCTTGCAGATCTTGGCCGAGGGGTTCTCGAATGCGGGCGTCCCGGTGTTTCTGTCGGATGTAAAAGGGGATCTGTCAGGGCTCGCCAAGTCCGGCACAGCCGATCACAAACTGCACGAACCGTTCATGAGCCGGGCCGAAAAGATCGGTTTCCAAGACTACACCTATCATGCCTGCCCGGTGACCTTCTGGGACCTGTTCGGCGATCAGGGCCACCCGGTGCGCACAACGGTGTCGGAGATGGGGCCGCTTTTGCTGGCGCGTCTGCTTGAACTGACCGAAGCACAAGAGGGCATCCTCAACATCGCCTTCCGCCTGTCGGACGAAGAGGGAATGCCGTTGCTGGATCTCAAGGACCTGCAGGCCTTACTTGTGTGGATCGGCGAGAACAGTAAGACGCTGTCCCTGCGCTATGGCAATGTGTCCAGCGCGTCCATCGGCGCAATCCAGCGGCGCCTTTTGGTGCTGGAGAACCAGGGTGGTTCGGGCCTGTTCGGAGAACCGGCACTGGAACTGGCCGACCTCATGCGCACCGACGCGAGCGGCAAGGGGCTGATCAACATTCTTGCCTCGGACAAACTGATGCAGGCGCCAGGTCTTTATGCCACGTTCCTGTTGTGGCTGCTGTCTGAACTCTTTGAAGAATTGCCCGAAGTGGGTGATCCGGACAAACCCAAACTGGTGTTCTTCTTTGACGAGGCACATCTGTTGTTTGATGACGCGCCCAAGGCGCTTGTGGACAAGGTCGAGCAAGTGGCCCGCCTGATCCGTTCAAAGGGGGTGGGGGTCTATTTCATCACGCAGAACCCGTCGGACGTGCCCGAGGACATCCTTGGCCAGCTTGGCAACCGCATCCAGCACGCCCTGCGCGCCTTTACGGCCAAGGACCGCAAACAGTTGAAACTGGCGGCGGAAACCTACCGCGAGAATCCGCGGTTTTCTACCGAAGAGGCGATCCGCGAGGTTGGCGTGGGCGAGGCGGTGACGTCCGTGCTGATGAAGAAAGGGATTCCCGGCATCGTCGAACGGACACTGATCCGCCCCCCATCGTCTCAGCTCGGACCCCTGAGTGCGGCTGAACGGGCGCAGGTTCTGGCAGCCAGCGACATGGCGGGAAAATATGACACCCCTCTGGACCGGACATCGGCATTTGAGATGCTGAAGGCACGGGCCGAGAAAGCGGCGGCAGAGGCGGAAGCGGCGGAGACGCTGGCCGAAGAGGCGGAAACGCCCGCGCTCAGGGAATTCAACGCGGCGCGCCGGTATTCAGGCAAGGGCGTCACACGGTCGACGTCGCGGCCTGCGCGGATCAATCCGACATTTGGAGAGGCTATGACCAAAATGGTGGTCAAGGAACTGACCGGGACCACAGGGCGGCGCATGGTCCGCGGTATATTGGGCGGGTTGTTCAAAGGGCGGTGACGCCATTCTGGCGCGATGCAGGGTTCGCCCGCCCATCTTGGGCAACAAAAAAAGGACGCGCTGTGCAGCGCGCCCTTTAACCACTTGATTGCAATATGCCCTGGATCAGGCCTTGCGTGAGCGGCGGCGCGCAACATACCCGAACCCGGCAACGGCCGTGAACAGCATGGGCAGACCGGCCGGCACAGGCACGGCACTGATGGACACGCTGTCGACAAAACCACCCAGCGTATTCGCCTTGCCTGTCGCTTCAAACTTCAGGTGCACAGGAGAATCGCCCGAGGCGACCGTGAAGAGCGACGTGAACTGCGTCCAGTTTCCAACGCTTGTTCCGTTTGCCGCGCTCGGTCCTGTCAGGCCGTTCAGCAACAGCACGTTGTTGTTCGGCGCTGCACCGGTGACTGAGTATTCGATGCCATTTGACCCGGCGTCGCCATTGCGCGGGCTGTACCAGAAGCTGAGTTTGTACGTCCCGATGCCCAACATGATGGTCTGAACCATCGAAGAGTTCGACGTCGCCTTTGGATGGCTGTCCAGTTCGATATAGTGCTGGCCGCTGTGCGCATCGATGCTCGACAAGGTGCGGTTGGTCTGAACCTCGATGCCGGCACCGCTGTCCGTCGTCCAGCCTGGAATCGACGTAAAGACATCCCACGAGCGACCGGGGCCGCTGGCCAGATCACCGATGGCCTGACCATTTACAAGACCAGCCCCCGGCGTGGATGAAGACGTGTCCTCAAACGTGCCGTTGAAAACAATTGTAGACGCTGATGCAGCGCTGGCCAAAAATGCGCAAACCACACCTGCGGCGCAATTCGCGCCCAAACTCTTTAAGCCCATGGTAACCCTCATCAGTGGCTAATTTCCGCCACAGTCATGCCCCAATTGCCCGCGCGCCTCAAGATGGGTGCGGACGAAAAACCACGAAACAAGCGTCTTTCCCGCAGGACGAGACGAACGCAGTGACGCAATGCGCCCATGGCGGGAATTTCGTGCAACTTCAGGTGGATGGGTGCAGTTCTTGTGTCCAGACCCCCAAGCGCCGTGCCGTCCCGGCGTCCGATTCGCAGGCGAAACTGAAAGACCCTCTGCGACTGCCGTTGCCCTTGGGTGTTTCTGCGCCGAACCGGCGCGCGGGAATGCGCCTCCGGACAACCATGGCCTACCGCTCAGGGATCAGTCCCCTTGGACTGAATCGCAGCACAAGGATCAGCACAAAGCCCATTGTGAGCAGCCGCATATGCGCCGCCGAATCCAGCAGGTGGTCGCGCAGCCAGTACCCCTCGGCCATGCCGGATGTGATCAGTTGCATCAGACCCAGTCCGATCGGTTCCACCATCACCCAGAGCCACCAGATCAGGAACCCACCCAGCACCGAGCCGAGGTTGCTGCCGGACCCGCCCACGATCACCATGACCCAGACAAGGAAGGTAAAACGCAAGGGCTGGTAACTGCCGGGTGTGAGTTGTCCGTCGAGCGTGGTCATCATCGCGCCCGCAATGCCACAGATGGCCGAGCCCAGCACAAATACCTGCAGGTGACGGGCCGTGACGTCCTTGCCCATCGCTTCGGCCGCGACCTCATTGTCGCGGATGGCGCGCATCATACGCCCCCATGGCGAATGGAGTGCGCGTTGTGCAAGGATGAAAAGGGCGATCAGGACCACAGCGAAAAGGCCCGCATAGATCAGTTTGACCCAGATGGTCGATGCGGTCACCGGGTCAAGGCCCAGACCGGCCGCGCGTTCAACGAAAGATGGGTCGTTTTGCAGATCGATTTCGTAGGGTGCCGGGCGGGGCAGGCCGACCACGTTTTTCACGCCGCGCGCCAGCCAGTCTTCGTTCTTCATAACGGCGATGATGATCTCGGCAATGCCAAGCGTCGCAATGGCAAGGTAGTCTGAGCGCAAGCCAAGGGCTGTCTTGCCGATGATCCATGCCGCGCCAGCCGCCAGCAGCCCGCCGACTGGCCATGCGACGAGGACGGGGAGGCCAAGGCCGCCAAGGTAGCCTGCATTGGCTGGATTGATGGCCTCAACCGCCTGGACACCGCCGTCAAAAACGGCCCGGTAGATAAAGAAGCCCGCGACAAGGATGGCGATCATACCGATCGTGCGTGCGCGCCCTGCGGGCAATGCGCCATAGGCGAGGATTGCGCCGACGATAGTCGCAGCCCCCAGAACAAGGGATAGAATGACCCTCAGCCCACCCGCGGCCCATGCCTCACCCACAGGCGGCATGGACACAAGCACGGTTGCAAGGCCACCCAGTGCCACGAACCCCATGATCCCGACATTGAACAACCCGGCAAACCCCCATTGCAGGTTCACCCCCAGCGCCATGATCGCGCTGATCAGGCCAAAGTTCAGCACAAACAGGGCTGAGTTCCAGCTTTGGACAAAGCCGGTCCCGATGATCAGGAGGGCCACAAAGCCGAAATAAAGGGTGTTGCGTGCAAGATCGCTCATACGGATTTCCCCGCAAAAAGGCCCGTGGGGCGGAACAGAAGCACGATCAGCAGGATCACGAAGCTGACGGCGAATTTGTAGTCCGTGGAGAGAAGCTGGGCCAACCCGTCCGGCGCAATGGCCTCGGGCAGGGCGTAGTTGGCCACCTTTTTCCAAGCGTAAGTGATCATGACCTCGCTGAAGGCAATTGTGAACCCGCCTGCAATCGCCCCGATGGGCGAACCAAGTCCGCCGACGATCGCAGCGGCGAAGATGGGGAGCAGCAGCTGGAAATAAACAAAGGGTTTGAAGGATTTGTCGAGCCCGTAAAGGGTGCCCGCGATGGTTGCAAGTGCGGCCACGATCAGCCAGGTGACCATCACGACCCGTTCGGGGTTGATACCCGACAGCAGCGCAAGGTCCTCATTGTCGGAATAGGCACGCATGGACTTGCCCGTCCGCGTCCGGTTGAGAAAGTAGAACAGCGCGGCGACCACGATGACGGCCGTGACGACCGTGATCCCTTGGGTGGTCTTGATGGCCAACCCTTCGTCCAGCCCGGTCATCGCCTTGAACGTGCGCACCGAGATGATGAATCGTTCACCGTCTGCAAATCGCTGGTCATTGGGGCCGATGATAAAGCGCACAAGCCCGTTCATGATGAACATCACGCCAAGCGAGACGATCACAAAGATCACCGGCTTGGCCTTTTGTGCGCGGTAGAACCGGTAAACCGTGCGGTCAGTGAACAGCATCAATGCGGCACAGATCGCGATGCCAAAGGGCAGGGCGATCAGGGCGGTGGGCAGAGGGCCTGCGGTAATTCCTGCGGCTTGCAAGCCCCACGTGATCAGGATCGTGACCATGGTGCCAAAGGCCATCGTGTCGCCATGGGCAAAGTTCGAGAACCGCAGGATGCCGTAGATCAGGGTGACCCCAAGGGCACCCAGCGCGAGTTGCGAGCCATAGGCGATGGCTGGGATCAGGACGAAGTTGGAGAGGGCCACGAAGGCGTTGAGGAGGTCCATTATTCGATCACCTCGCAAGTTCCCAAGAAAAATTGCCCTGCACCGGGGTCGCCCGCATACTGAAACGATTGTATCGCACCACCCCCGTCAAACACAGTCAGATGCGAGGCAACCGCCTCACGCATCTGCATAACGATCGCGCGGGCTTCGGATGTGTCTTTCCAGCGCGCATCCATCATCATCAGCGCCCGGCGCGACACCTCCCCGTCGCGACGCACCTGATAGGCTGCTTGCTCCGCGTCGTTCATACGCCAACGCACATCGCGCCATGCCGCAACGCAAGGCTGGCCAAGAACGCAGCGCTGGTCAAACAGACAATCCATGGCGACATAGCCGCGGTCGGCGAGGTCAGCTTCGGTCAAGGCCGAAACCGGTGTCGACAAAGCCAGCAGTGCAAAAATCAGCCTCAATTCACCCCCCCAAGAAACTCTTGCGCACGTCCGGATCGGCCAGCAATTCCTTGCCCGTCCCCGTATACGCGTTACGCCCCTGCACCAGTACATAGCCTTTGTCTGCAATCTCAAGCGCTTGGCGGGCGTTCTGTTCGACCATCAGGATCGGGATGCCGGTGCGCGCCACCTCGATGATGCGATCAAACAACTCGTCCATCACAATGGGGCTGACCCCGGCGGTGGGTTCATCCAGCATCAGCACTTTGGGTTGCGTCATCAGCGCGCGGCCCACGGCGACCTGTTGGCGCTGACCCCCCGACAATTCACCCGCCGCCTGATAGCGTTTCTCCTTCAGGATCGGGAACAACTCATAGACCTGCGCCATGGTGCCTGAAAAATCATCCAGCCGAATGAACGCCCCCATCTCAAGGTTCTCCTCCACCGTCATGGAGGTAAAGATGTTCGACGTCTGAGGGACAAATCCCATGCCCTTGGCCACGCGGTCTTGCGGCGACAGACTTGTGATGTCCTCACCATCCAGCCGCACAGCACCTTGCCGGACGTCCAACATCCCAAACACGGCCTTCATGGCTGTGGATTTGCCCGCACCATTGGGGCCGACAATCACGGCAATCTCGCCCGGGTTCACCGCCACGGTGCAGTCATGCAGGATGTCCGGCCCTGCGCCATAACCGCCGGTCATCGTGTCGCCGATCAAAAAGGGTTCAGACATCGAAAGCCCTTATTTTCTTTGGGTCAGAAATACCTCGGGGAGCGCGAGGGGCAGCGCCCCTCGCACCCGTCGGATTGGCGCAGCCAATTCGAAACAGGATCATGCGCCCACCTTGTCTTTGTTCTTGAGACCAGTTCCTAGATAGGCCTCGATCACTTGCTCATTTGCCTTGATCTCGGCCAGTGTTCCTTCGGCCAGCACACGGCCTTCGGCCATGCAGATGACCGGATCACAGATTTTGCCGATGAAATCCATGTCATGTTCGATCACGACAAAGGTATAGTTGCGCTCCTTGTTCAGGCGCAGGATCGCATCGCCAATGGTATTGAGCAGCGTGCGGTTCACGCCTGCGCCCACCTCGTCCAGAAACACGATCTTGGCGTCAACCATCATGGTGCGCCCCAGTTCCAGCAGCTTTTTCTGCCCGCCGGACACCTGGCCCGCCTTATGGTCCGCCAGATGTTCGATGGTGAGGAATTCGAGCACCTCGTCGGCCTTGGCTGCCAATGCGCGTTCTTCATCGGCGATGCGTTTGCGCCCAAACCACGTGTTCCAGAGCGTCTCACCCGATTGAGCAGCGGGCACCATCATCAGGTTTTCCCGGCAGGTCATCGATGAAAACTCGTGTGCGATCTGAAACGTGCGCAACAGGCCTTTGTGAAACAGCGTGTGGGGCGGCAGGCCGGTGATATCCTCACCGTCCATGCTCACACGCCCGGACGTTGGTTGAAGAACGCCCGCGATCACATTGAAAAGTGTTGTTTTTCCGGCCCCATTCGGCCCGATCAACCCGGTGATGGAGCCCGGTTCGATGCGCAGTGATGCGCCGTCCACCGCATGGAACCCGCCGAAATGTTTGTGCAGGTCGTCTACGACGATCATGTCTGTCTCCAAATCACGTTAAGAGCGACCTTCAAGATATTGAAACAGCCCGAGGATTGCGCCCCGGGCTGTGATTGATCTGCATGCGGAACGGATCAGCGGAAGCCGACTGTGTTGTCCACACCGCCGTCGTAGTTGATCTCGCGGTAGTTGCCTGCGGCTTCACCCGGTCCCACCAGTTCGACGCCTGTGGCTCCGACATAGTCGATGTCGCCGCCGTCCTTGAGAATTTGCAGCGCCTTGTCCAGTTCGCCGACACCGATCTGTTCACCCGGTGCGTTGGCCACGTCCATGACATGCTCTTTGTAGTCGTTGCTGTCCTTTGAGCCCGCCGCTTGCATTGCAAGCATGATCAGTGCTGCCGCATCGTAACTTTCTGGCGTGAAAGGCGAGGAACTGTCAAAGGCACCGCCCACATGGTCGGCAAAGGCGGACGAAAGCTCTTCAGATGGGCTTGGGTGCGCGCCCGAAGAGCCGTCGATTTCCGTGCCGAAGTTTTCCAGCAGCGCGGCAGACACCATGCCATCCGGGAAGTGGAACGTATCAAACGCGCCTGAGTCCAGTGCGGCGCGCACGATGCCGGACCCGCCCTGATCAACATACCCGGCCACAACGAGGCGCTCGCCACCTGCCGACGCCAGCGCACCGACTTCGGCCGAGTAGTCCGCTTTGCCGTCTTCGTGGGCTGCGTTGATCGTCACTGTGCCGCCTGCGGCCTCAAACGCCGCCTGGAAGCTGTCAGCGAGACCCTTGCCGTAATCGTTGTTGGTGTAGGTCACGGCGACTTCCTTGATGCCCTGATCCATCAGCAATTCTGTGATCACGACGCCCTGGCGCGCATCCGATGGGGACGTACGGAAGAACAGGCCATTGTCTTCGTTGTCATTGTGGCTCAGGCCCGGGCTTGTCGCCGAAGGCGAGATCATCACGACACCGTTGGCGACGGCCACGTTGTTCAGGATCGCGCCTGTCACACCAGAACAGTCCGCGCCCATGATTCCGTCAACCTGATCGGCTGTGACCAGACGTTCGGCGGCAGCCGTCGCGGCCCCCGCGTCGATGCAGGTCGAGTCTGCGCGCACAGATGTCACGGTCGCCCCATCCAGCAAAAGGCCGCTGTCGGTGACTTCTTTCATCGCCAGTTCAGCGCCATCCGCCATGGAGGGTGTCAGCGATTCAATTGGTCCGGTGAAGCCGAGGATAACGCCGATCTTGATGTCTTCTGCATAGGCCGTGCCGGCCATCAGTGCCGTGGCCGCTGTGGCCATCATGAATTTTTTCATTGTGGTTCTCCCTTATTGGAACTGTTGTTCTGGGACAGGACGTTACGTGGGGCTTTTGAAAAAGAAAAGTGAATTACTTGGCGGTGCCGCAGGCGTTTGGCCTGTAATTCTGCCAAACGCGGCACATATGAACTGCAAAGACGCCTCATCCATCCTTTCACCAACGGAAAGCTGATATGAAAAACGCCTTTGCATTCGCCCTTTCTCTTTTGGCCGCACCCGCTTTTGCCTTGGATGCCGAGCGGGGCGCCGTCAACGTGACTGCGGTTGCAACCGGACTGAATGAACCTTGGGCCGTGGCGCCGATGCCGGATGGCGGATTGCTGGTCACCGAACGCGATGGAACGTTGCAATTGATCCGGGACGGGCGTGCCCGCAAGGTGTCCGGCACACCGCGCGTTGCGGCGCGCGGGCAGGGTGGTCTGCTCGACATCACGCTGGCCCGCGACTTTGCGCGTACCCGGACGCTGTTTCTGACCTATTCCAAACGACAGGGCAGTGGGTCTGGTACGGCACTTGCGGCAGCAGAGCTGAGTGCGGATGGCAGCCGCCTTGTCAACCTGCGCGACCTCTTTGAAAGCGCGCCCGGCGGGTCGGGCGGGCGTCACTTTGGCAGCCGTGTCGTCGAAGCGCCGGACGGCACGCTGTTTGTCACCATCGGGGATCGCGGGGATCGCCCGTCGGCGCAGGACCGTTCGTTGCACAATGGATCGATCGTGCGGGTGAACCGTGACGGCACGGTGCCAGGTGACAACCCGTTTGTGGGGGTGGATGGCGTGCTGCCGGAAATCTGGTCCTACGGCCATCGCAATCCGCAAGGGGCGGGCCTTGACGGGCGCGGCACGCTCTGGACAGCCGAGCACGGCGCACGCGGCGGGGACGAGGTGAACAGGGTGCAGAAAGGCGCGAACTTTGGCTGGCCCGTGATTTCTTATGGCGTCCACTATTCCGGGGCCAAGATCGGGCAGGGCACTTCGGCACCGGGGATGGAGCAACCGGCCCACTACTGGGATCCGTCCATCGCGCCCTCGGGGCTGGTTGTCTATCAGGGCGACATGTTCCCCGAATGGAAGGGCGACATGTTCGTCGGCTCGCTCAAGTTCAGCTACATTTCACGGCTGGATGTATCCGGCAACCGCGTGCGAGAAGTCGAACAGCTTGACAGTGACGAAACGCTGCGCGTGCGCGATATCGTCGAGGATGCCGATGGCAGCATCCTCTTTGTTTCTGTGGGCAACGGGGCCGTTTACCGGATGAGCCGCTAGGTCGGGTCAACGATGCCCATGGCGATCAGGCGCAGGCAGGTCATCGACGGGATAAAGAAATACTCACCCCCGCGGCATTCCACAAAGGTCTTGAGCTTGCTCATGATGTAGGGTGGTTTGCCTGTCTTGGGGTCTGACGGAATCGTAAACCGCGTGTGCGCGCGATGCTCGCCCAGCATCGGGCAGGTGTTGTTGCCCTGATGAAAGTCGAGCCCATACTGCACCCACTGTTGCTGCACGAATTCGAACTGGCGAAACAGGCTGGCCCCGATGATCATCATCGCCACGCCCTGTTCGGTGTCGTCTGTGTTCTTGGACGGATCAGATCCCCCGTACGGCAGCCCCCGGCGCAGCACACGGCGGCGTTTGTTGAGCGCATGCGTGGCGTTTTCGTTCGCGAAGGGGCAGCCCTTCTCATCCACGCCCGTCTTGTTCAATGGATCAAGGTAGTCGCGCGTGTTCATGCGCCGGATATGCGCGCCGCCGGGCACGGTGTAGCCCGGCATGTCGTCGGCGTAGCGAAAATCCGATGCAGCCGGAGACCGCAGGTACTTGGCTTGGTTTTCCAGTGCCTTGACAGGATCGGGGTCGTCAAATCCGTGTTCGGATCGAAAGGCTTGCCAGTCCGCATAGGTCGGCACCGACGCGAGCGGCACCCCATCTGACCATCGCCCGCACATTTTGGCGCGCAAGACTTCGCCCGCCTCGTCCTCCGGAATGTCCATGACCGCGGCAAAGGATTTGGCCTCTTCTGCCAGAACCTCATCGAACCGGCCTACATATTCATGCAGCTTGCGGTAGGCCATGAAAGTGCCGTTTTGCGAAAATTCAGGCGGCATGGCGGCGGGGGGGAGTTCCTGGCTTTCATCTGGATGGCCAAGGATGAATTCGCCGGTCTCGATGGGCACCCACTTGCCGTCGACCCGCTTGCCGCGACCGATGACGGCCGTTTTTGTCTTGTCCGGGTCGTATTGCCCATCAAACACCGGATCACCGATGCCGTCAGCAAAGCCGAAATGCTCCTTTGGCGTGGGCAGTTCTGTTTTGCCGAACTTATCAAAGACGGCGTTGGCCGACTGATAGTCTGCCTTGCCGTCCTTGCCATGTCCGCTGAGCAGTCGCACCCCGCCATTTGTGGCATCACACAAGTCGCGCAGCCACTGGGTCTTTTCCTCAAGCGCGTCCACGGGCTCGGCCTTGCCGGGGGATTTGAGTTGCGCATTCAGCGACACCCAGATGTGCACGTCCTTTCCGTCAGAACCGCCGGGCCTGCGGTTTTCCCGCCAAATCTGATCCCAGTGGGC
>JBCBDZ010000095.1:0-11687 GCA_038529225.1 Pseudomonadota bacterium
CGCTCTGATCAGCCCGGAGTCAAGCCGAAGGCGCCGGGCAATCGCCAGCCCGTCCCGGCGGGATGGCGATATGACATCTGTCGCAAACAGCTCAGCGGGAAGATGTATTTGGCGACCATAAATCGCAGTAGCGTCACGGCCTGATCGCCACCCCACGGGCTGGCAACCGTCCGGCTTGGGTTGGGCGAGGTCTACTATGCGGACGAAGTTGCCTTTGACTTTGTTTTTCCAAATGTCCGCTTGCCAACTTGTACTTATCGCACTACCTCCCGCCCACGCGCTGCACGGACGCAGGGCGATGGAGATTTTATGTCTACGATTGCGGCCCGCCGCTAAGGTCCACCTGATTGGACCAACTTGAACCAAGAGACTTCTGCGCGAGATGCCAGAAGCCTTTTCGGCTGACATAAAACCAAGAGACAATCCATTGAATATCTCAAAACACGAACAGCGTGTTTTGCACGTTCTGGCGCAAGGTGGAGCTATCCATTTTGATCGCATGATGAACGGCAAAGTGCGCGACGTTTCCTGCTTCACGCGCGACGGCCATGTTCTGGCTGATTGCTCGTTGAAGCTCTTTGACCGCCTGAAGAAACGGCGGTTCATCAAATCTGAAAACGGACGACCCTACCGCGCCACTAGGCTTGGCATTCGTTCCGTAAACCCTCAGTACGATAACCGATAAGGACACATAGAAAATGACAAACCCAATCATCAAAGCCACTTCATCTGACGACATTGCGGGCCTTCAGGCCGTGTTGGACGGAACGGAGCTCTTCCCGAGCGAGATGCTGCCAGACATGCTGGCCCCGGCATTGGCGGGCGAAACAGACGCCTTTTGGCTCACGTGCTACAGCGGCGGCGAGGCTGTTGGTCTCTGCTATACTGTTCCTGAAGACTTAGCCGATGGCACTTGGAACATGCTCGCACTTGCCGTCCGTCCAGACTTGCAGGGCAAGCGGCTGGGGTCGGCCCTCGTAAAAGCCGCCGAACAACACCTCAAAGACAAAGCGCAGCGCATCTTGATCGTGGACACGTCTGGCACCGACGACTTTGCTTTGACGCGCAAGTTCTACGCCCAGAATGGCTATGACGAAGAAGCCCGTATCCGCGACTTCTGGGCTGAAGGAGATGACAAGGTGATTTTCCGCAAGGCTCTTTGAAGCTCATGCTCCTCGCCGCTGTTGTGGCGGGGGGCAAACCATAACCGACATTCGCTATCATGCAGCTACTTGGTAGGTCAGGCCTCAAACCTGACCTTCGCTGCATGCACCGCTTTCAGCACCGAATGACCGAACCGCAAAGCGTGTCCGTCCTACCCCGCCAGCGACGGCAGCCACAGCACGATCCCAGGAAACGCCACCAGCATCGCAATTGTCGCCGCATCCGCGATAAAGAATGGTGTCACGCCCTTGAACACGTCCTGTACCGTCAGGTCGTCCCGCACGCCTGCCACCACGAAACAGTTCAGCCCGATGGGCGGGGTGATCAGGCAGAACTCGGCCATCTTGACCACGAGTATCCCGAACCAGATCGCGCACATGGGCCCAGACATCCCAAAGGCGCTGTCGGCGGCAGACACCAACTCGCCCCCGTTCAGCGCCATCACCGCCGGGTAGACCACGGGCAATGTCAGCAGCAGCATACCAATCGCGTCCATGAACATCCCCAGCACCGCATAGCCCAGCAGGATAAAGATCAGGATCAGCATGGGCGACATGTCCAGCGACGTGATCCATGCGGCAAACGCGTCAGGCAGTTCGGCAAAGCCCAGGAACCGCACATAGATCAGAACGCCCCAGATGATGGTAAAGATCATCACCGTCAGCTTGGCCGTGTCCAGAAGTGCGCGTTTCAGCTCGCCCCATCGCATGCCCCGATAAAGCGCCATGAGGAAGATGATGAACGCCCCGATGGCCCCGCCTTCTGTCGGCGTCCCCCACGCATCCCCGAACGGGTTGTACACGAAGAAGATGATGATGATCACCACCGCGAATATGGGCATGGCCGGGGGCAGCGACTGGAACCGTTCACGCCACGTGAACCCGGTCACCGGCGGCCCCACCGTCTTGAACACTATCGCGATGCCGATGATTAGCCCGGCATAGACGATGGCCGAAAACGCACCGGGCACAAAGCCTGCCAGCAGCAGTTTGCCCACGTCCTGTTCCACAATGATCGCGTAGATCACAAGGATGGCCGAGGGCGGGATCAGCGAGGCCAGTGTGCCCCCCGCGGCCACGACCCCTGCCGCGAACTGCTTGTTGTATCCGATCTTGAGCATCTCGGGGATGGCAATGCGCGCAAATACCGCCGCCGTGGCCACGGACGCGCCGGACACCGCCGCAAATCCTGCCGTCGAGAAGACCGTGGAGACGGCCAGCCCCCCCGGCACCCACGCCACCCAGCGTTTGGCCGCCGTAAACAGCGCCGTTGTCAGCTTGGCATGATAGGCGAGGTAGCCGATCAGGATGAACACCGGGATCAGGCTCAGCACTTGGGCCGAGACTTTTGAGTGCGGCGTCAGCCCTGCCACTTTGACGCTGATTTCGACTGCTTTCCAGAACCGTTCGGTGTCATAGTCAAACCCGTTCCAGCGCAGCCAGACGAGGCCCACAAAGCCCGCCAGCCCTGCCGCAAAGGCCACGCGCATCCCCAGCAGGACAAAGACAAGCAGGCCACCACTGACCCACAGCCCAATCTCGATGGGTTCCATCAGTGCGCTCCTGGTTTGTGCTGAATCGGCGGGCCCTGCCGCTTCCTTTGGTCGAACCGGCCCGCCGATGCTGGATTATTGTGAAAAATCAGAGCCACTTAGTCTGTCCCTTCAAGCGCTTCGGCCTCGATCCGGGCCTGTTCAGCGACAGAGAGGTTCAAGGGCACGGCCACCGGGTTTTCGAGCCCGAGGATCAGTGCCCGCCCGTACCCCCACGCCTGCAACAGTAGCCGCAATGTGAGGATCGCAAAGGCGATAGGCACCACAAGCTTGCTGGGCCAGATCGGGAGCCCGATATCGATCGAGCTGTCGCGGCTGCACAGGGGTCGCGCGCAGTCAAAGGAGCGGTCAAAATGCTCCCACGCGCCCCATGTGAGCGCGGTGATCAGTAGCAGGATGAGCAAAACGGATATCAGTTCAAAGAACCACAGGACACGGCCCCGCAATGCGCTGACCAGCATGTCCATGCGCACATGGGTGCCGTCGCGCTGCACGTAAGACACGCCCATGATCGCAATGATCGGCATCGCCGCTTCGATATAGTCCACGTAGCCCGCCAGCGGAGAGGCAAAGAACTTGCGCCCTGTCACCGAATAGGCGGCCAGAAACATCAGGGAAAAGATCGCCAGACCCGACAGAAGCGCGCAAAATCGTTCAAGCGGGAGCAGCGCGCGGTCCAGTCGGCTGAGCAAACTGGAATCTTCGAGCACCGCAGCAGAGCCTGCCATGACCTATCCCCTCACGTGTTCTTGTTATTGGCAAGGGCCGCCCCGGTTCAGGGCGGCCCTGCATGGATCAGCTTCCGCCCTTGGCATCTGCCAAAGTGGACACCACAAGATCATAAAGCTCCTGACCCGGCAGGCCCTGGGCTTCCATGTCGGCAATCCACGCATCGTGGATCGGCTTGCCCGCAACCGCCTGGAACTCGGCGATCACTTCGGGGGCCACTTCGACCTTTTCAACACCCTTTTCGGCCAGAACCGAATCCCAACGTTCAAGCAGTTCGGCGTAGTTGGTCAGGTAGTGCTCGATCGCTTCGGGGATCGACGCATCAAGGGCGGCGCGGTGTTCGTCGCTGAGGCTCTCATAGGCGTCGATATTGACCACAACCGGGCAGTTCACCGTGCCGGGGTTCAGGTTGGCTGTCCACCAGTCGGCCTGGTTGATCGTGCCAAAGGACAGGTGCGCGTGCTGGGCAAAGGCCACTGTATCCACGACGCCGCCTTCCATGGCCTGATAGGCCTCGGTCGCGGTCACGGATGTTGGCACACCGCCCACAGCTTCGAACGCTTTGCCCAGACCACCCGTGGCACGCACACGCATGCCCTTGAATTCGGCCAGTTCATCACGCGGCTCGCCCGTACCCACGAGGTTGTACTGCGGCATGGGCGAGGTCATCAGCAGTTTCGCATTCCACTGCGCCATCTCTTCGGTCGCGGCCGGATGGGCATAGACCGCACGGGCCACGGCCACTTCCTGTTCGAGGTTCTCAACCCCGAGGAAGGGCAGTTCCAGCACGGTCACGACCCGGTTCTTGTCCGCGTGATAGCCTGCACAGAACTGCGCCATTTCGAATGCGCCGATGGAGATCCCATCGAGGTTCTCGCGGTTCTTGGACAGACCGCCGTAGCTGACGTTCATGGTGAACTCGCCACCGGTTTTCTCGGCCACCAGTTCAGCAAGCTTTTCCACGTGTTCCGTGAATGCGCGCCGCTTGCCCCAGACGGATACATTCCATTCGGTGGCCGCAGCCTCCAGCGCAAAGGTGCACGAAATGGCGCCGACAACGGCGCCTACAGCATATTTGTTCATGTAAGTTCTCCCTAGATGCGGGCGGCTTTTTGCGCCCGCTTGGATGCGAAGCTAACGTGGTGCGGGTCGGTTGCCAAGATGGTAGCGCATGTCACTCGGGACGGGCACGCGACGGCCCCTGTTGCGCACGTCAAAGGCAAACTATTCCAACTTTAGACAGTGAGGGGGTGTCAAACGGTGCAACACCCCGCCCGGCAGGGGAATCTTAAACAGTCCCCTCTAGCACCGCCAGCAAGACACTGATGGAGAGAGTGGATGAGTATTTCGCGTATTTGCTTGTTCGTACTGCTGGTGATCGGCAGCCTGGCAATCTGGAAGTATGGTTCGGATGTCGTACGATCCGCGCAGGACTACCGAACCGTTGAACGGCTGGAAACGCTGGCAGAGGCCGGAGCCATATGGAAGGACGCAACGGTTGCCTTGTCGCTGGAACGCAGTGTCATGCAAGTCGCCCTCGCTGTCCGCGAGCCCGCCTCGCGCACGTTCCTCGACCTGATCGAGGGTCAGCGGGTTCTCGCAGATGGCCTGTTTGCCGAAGCGCAGGAGGCGCTCAAGACATTTTCTGAATTGCCGACGAAGGATGCTTTCTCATCCCAGGCCCGGGCCGCCCTGAACAGGGTGTCGGACCTGCGCGCCGAGGTAGACGCGATGTTGGCGCTCCCGAATGCGCGCCGTGATCAGCAGCGTGTCAAGGATTTGCCTTTCGAGCTGAAGGAGACAATCGCGGAATTGAAGGTCATTGCAAATCTGCTTTCCATTGAAAACAGTCTGACGTCGAACACGGCCTTTGCATTGGTCTCAATCCAGAATCTGGCATGGGAAGTGCGCGAATTCGGCGGCCGGGCACGGACATATTATGCGATTGCCACGCTGACAGGCCGGCCGATCCCCCCGGATGTGCAGTCTTTGATCCTGGCGGACAGTGCGCGTGCAGCGCGGGCATGGAGCGAGATGCAGAAGGCCGTTCTCGTCGCAAGACCCGATGAGGCGTTCGCTCGGGACATCGAACGTGTCGGCGCACATTACTTCGGTGATTACCTCGGCCTTGTTGCAACTCTGGATGAGTCGATGAAAGCCAGGACAGCCGATTACCCGGTTACTTTTGACGAATTCTTTGCGCAATCCAACGACGCTCTTGACGGGTTTGCGAACCTGTCCAAACGCGCAGGCGAGGAAGTGCGCCTGTACTGGGAAAACCGCAAGTTGGGCAAATTGAATGTACTGATTTTCGATGTGGTTGTCGCGTTGTCGATCATCAGCCTGATCATTGCAGCGACGGTGTTTATCTCCAGACGGGTCGCGTCGCGCGTTCAATACGCAACAGCCGCCATAGCCGCAGTTGCAGACGGTGACACAACGCTGGAGGTGGACAGCCGCACAAATGATCTGGCCGAGATCAAGGCTCTGACCACGAGTCTTGAGAAATTGATCGTCGGCACGCGCAAAACGCACGAGTTGATGGCGACGCTGGATGACGTCGAGGTGCGCGAAAAAGAGCGCGCCGAGGCCGAGAAAGCCCGCACAAAGCTTTTGGAAAGTGAGGCCCAGGCGCAGGCGGAACGCGAGAAAGCAATGGCAGACGAAGCCGCGCGCCTGAGGGCATTCGAGAGTTTTCAACGGGATTTGCAGTCTGTGCTTGGGGCTGCGTCAAACGGACAGTTCGATCGCCGGATGCCGGTTGATCCTGATCATCAGAACCTCGCGGACCTTGCCCACGTGATAAACGAGGTCCTGTCCGCGATGGAGGGCAACATCTCCGATATCGTGTGGGGCATCGGGGAACTGGCGCAGGGAAATCTCGCCGTGCGCATGGAAGGGGAGCGCAAAGGTGCCTTCCTGAAGATGAAGGAAGATTTCAATGCCGCCCTTGAGGCCGTATCATCGTCCATGGCGACGATCCTGCGCGGCGGTCAAAGCGTTTCCGCAACCTCGGGCGAACTGCAAACGGCTGCATCCACCATGTCAAAGCGGGCTGAGGGGGATGCCATTGCGGTGCAGGAGACCTCTGCTGCCATCGACAGCATGACCACGCGCGTGCGCGAGGTGGTCGAAAGCGCGAAGGCGGCGAATGCGGCAACACGCAACATCCAGGCACGCGCGAACCAGACACGAGACATCACGGACACGACAGAAGCGTCGATGGGCGACATGAAACGCGCATCCACGGAAATCAACCGGGTCGTGCGGGTGATCGAGGACATCGCCTTTCAGATCAACCTTCTGGCTTTGAACGCAGGGGTCGAAGCGGCGCGTGCCGGCGAGGCAGGCAGAGGATTTTCGGTTGTCGCATCCGAGGTGCGCGCGCTGGCGCAGCGCTCACAGGATGCCGTGCAGGACGTCAACCGCGTGATTGGTGAAAACACCGCAGTGGTGGACAGCAGCATCGCAAACGTAGAGGCGTCCAGGACGGCCGTTGAAGGCATCGTGTCTGAAGTCGGCATCGCATCCGAGCAGATCTCTGCAATCGCGTCGGCCATCGAACAGCAAGCCAGAGGCATTTCAGACATCAATGGAGCGATCACGGCCGTTGAAACAAGCGCGAAAAACAACGCCGCGTCCTTGGAAAAACTCACGGCCTCCAGCGTTTCCCTGACCAATGATGCAGGTGTGCTCAGCCAAGCCCTCTCCAAATTTCAAGGGGTTTCTGATCAAGCGCGACAGATGGACGGCACAGGCCGGGGATTGGCGTCTGGTGATCGGGCATCGGCTGCGTGAAACACGGTGTTGCCACTCCGTTTGATACCCGAAAACGCTGTTTTGGACCTGTGTGCCCGCACCTGCACGCCGTCCCGAGACAGCAGGTGACACGGATTTGCAAAACCCTGCAATTCAAGGGGCTCCAGACCGATCTACCGTAAGACGATGAACCCGTGGGTCGACATGCGTTTGGATCGTGGACGTCCTTTCGTCGGTGCGGAGCCTGCGGGTCACCTGTTGCGCCATGCCAAGGCCGTGTCGGGCCAAAACCCACGCAAAAAGGCGCACCGGACCGAGGGCCGGTTTTTGTTCCATCTGGCTGTGGCCCGATCCCCCACCCGAGGGCGGGCCATGCATGCCCTCATCGCTGCACGAAGCCTCTGGCGGGGTCGACACCAGCGGTACGTGACCGGGCCCCGGTGCGTGTTCAGGCGCCAGGGCCCCGAGCGCGAGAACCCCTTTTCGGTCCGACGGTTCCGCCAGGCCTTTTCCAGTTGGTCAGTTGGCCTGTTCGGCACTGACCGCCCGGGATATGCCAAACCTGCCACCTGCACTCGGATGACACTGCATCCCGCAGCATCCTTGCCGCGCGCCGACGTCGTGCGCGGCGAGGCGCGTGCCGAAGCGTGTACTGAAGGGCACGCAGCAGACTGATTGACAGCCAAGACGCAGGAATAACGCGGAAATTTACTCATTCCACAGGAAAATTTACAGATCCTCTGCGGCAGGTAAAAAATCTTCACAACAAAACCGTTTTGTTCCAGCCTTTTATTCCTTTCTTTTCAGCAATGGGTATGATCACCCCAATGGGAGGAGGCCGCGTGCCAGTCTACCCCGCTCCAGACCACGGGGCGGAGACCCGGTGCGCATATCCCGAGCGACTGGAATGAAGACCGGAGGAACAGTCATGTCCGATACCAAGACCTATGCCCCGAGCGCAGACATGGTGGCGCGCGCCCATGTGGACGCCGCCACATATGACGAGATGTATGCCGCCTCGATCGCCGACCCGGACGCGTTCTGGGGCGCGCATGGCAAGCGGATCGACTGGATCAAACCCTACACTCGGGTAAAGGACGTCGACTACACCTTCGGCAACGTTTCGATCAACTGGTATGCAGATGGCACGCTGAACGTCTCGGCCAACTGCATTGACCGCCATCTGGCCACGCGCGGCGATCAGACGGCCATCATCTGGGAACCTGACAGCCCGGATGATGAAGCCCAGCACATCACCTACAATCAGCTTCACGCAGAGACCTGCAAGATGGCCAACGTGCTCAAGTCACTGGGCGTCGGCAAGGGCGACCGGGTGGTCCTGTACCTGCCCATGATCCCCGAGGCGGCCTATGCCATGCTCGCCTGTACCCGCATCGGTGCCATTCACTCGATCGTGTTTGCAGGCTTTTCTCCGGATGCTTTGGCCGCCCGTGTGTCGGGCTGTGACGCCAAGGTGGTCATCACGTCGGATGGCGCACCGCGAGGGGGGCGCGTCACCAACCTCAAGGACAACGTCAATCAGGCGCTGATCAACGTGATGCACGACACCCATTGTCTAGTGGTCAAGCGCACCGGCCAGCAGATTGCATGGCGCGACGGGCTGGATCACTGGCTGCACGAGGCCGCAGCAGACGTCCCGGCCGATTGCCCGGTCGAGGAGATGGGGGCCGAAGACCCGCTGTTCATTCTCTATACGTCAGGCTCGACCGGTCAGCCAAAGGGCGTGGTGCACACCACAGGCGGCTACATCGTTTATGCCGCGATGACCCACGAGATGACCTTCGACTACCATGATGGCGACATCTATTGGTGCACTGCGGATGTGGGCTGGGTCACGGGCCACAGCTATATCGTCTACGGACCGCTCGCCAATGGCGGCACCACCCTGATGTTCGAAGGTGTGCCCACCTTCCCGGATGCCTCGCGCTTTTGGCAGATCTGCGAAAAGCACAAGGTGGCCCAATTCTACACCGCCCCGACTGCCTTGCGCGCATTGATGGGTCAGGGCGACAGCTTTGTGCAAAAGGCCGATCTGAGCAGCCTGCGCCTGCTGGGCACCGTGGGCGAGCCGATCAACCCCGAGGCGTGGAACTGGTACTACAACGTGGTCGGCGGCGGACGCTGCCCCATCGTGGACACGTGGTGGCAGACCGAAACCGGCGGGCACCTGATGACCCCCCTGCCCGGCGCGCACGCGACCAAGCCCGGATCGGCGATGAAGCCCTTCTTTGGCGTCAAACCCGTTGTCCTGGAACCCACCACCGCCGAGATCATCGAAGGCAACGGGGTCGAGGGGGTGCTGTGCATCGCCGACAGCTGGCCTGGTCAGATGCGCACGGTCTGGGAAGATCACGAGCGGTTCGAGAAGACCTACTTCTCGGACTACAAGGGCTACTATTTCACCGGCGACGGCTGTCGGCGCGATGAGGATGGCGATTACTGGATCACGGGTCGGGTCGATGACGTGATCAACGTCTCGGGCCACCGCATGGGCACGGCAGAGGTCGAAAGCGCACTGGTGGCCCACGCCAAGGTCGCCGAAGCCGCTGTTGTCGGCTATCCTCACGACATCAAGGGCCAAGGCATTTATTGCTATGTGACCCTGATGAACGGCGAAGAGCCTTCGGAAGAGCTGCGCAAGGAGTTGCGCACGTGGGTCCGTCAGGAAATCGGTCCCATCGCCTCGCCGGACCTGTTGCAATGGGCGCCCGGTCTGCCCAAGACCCGGTCCGGCAAGATCATGCGCCGGATCCTGCGCAAGATTGCCGAGGACGACTTTGGCGCGCTGGGTGACACCTCTACCCTTGCCGATCCATCGGTGGTGGACGATCTGATCGAAAACCGGATGAACAAGTCCTGATCATGGGCTGCGGGCTTAGCCCGCTCCGGTCACGTCGTGGCCATAAACCCAGTCCTGGCGCGCATGAAACGCGTTCGGCGCAAGCTGTGCCGCCAGTCCCATCGGTCTGTAAAACCCCCAGCGCCCCGGCCCGTGGGCGTGATGGAACAGCCGCGCGTTGGCCGCTGAACCTTTTTGGATGCGCGACACCCGCGCGATCCTTTGTGCGTAGAGGGCTGCGAATGCCGCCTCTGGCGTGTCCTGCGTGGCAAGACAGTCCGCCAGAACCCACGCGTCCTCCAGTGCCTGAACCGCGCCTTGCGCCATCGACGGCAGCATAGGGTGTGCCGCATCCCCCATCACAGCCACCCGCCCTGCATGCCAGCCGGGCAAAGGCGCGCGGTCAAACAGGGCCCAGTGATGCAGAACGTCAGCGGTGTCGAGGATGGCTCGGATTTCCGGGGCCCAGCCGTCAAAGGCCGCCTGCGCGTCAGCCCGGCGTCCTTCGGCCCGCCAGCTTTCCTTGGTCGGGATATCGGTTTCCACCATGCCCACAAAGTTCGCAAGGCCCCCGGCCCTCAGTCGCGTTGTCACGGCGTGCCGCTTGTGCCCGACCCAGACACAGGCTGTCGGGGGCGGCGCATCCGCGCCCAGCGCCTCAATCGGGACAACCGCCCGCCACGCCACGTTTCCGGTGTAGCGCGGCGTGTCAGCGCCCAACATTTGCGTGCGGATCACCGAGTGCAGCCCATCCGCGCCGATCACGATGTCGCCGCAGGGCTGTGTGCCATCTGTCAACGTCAGGGACACGGCGTCCTCTGACTGGTCATAGCCGGTCACCGCCCGCCCGGTGTGGAGGGCGTCGCTTTGCACCCCCAGCAATCGCGCCTCGAGCGCTGCCACCAGATCCGCACGGTGAATGTGGATGTAGGGCGCGCCCCACCTGTGCCGTGCATATCCGCGCATGGGCAGTCCAAAGACCTGCCCCCCGCCCCGCCCCATCCGCATTTCGATCGCCTCAGGTTCAAAGAGTGTGTCCTGCAGAAGGTCCGTCACGCCAAGCGCCGCAAGCACGCGCCAGCCGTTGGGAGAAATCTGCAGGCCCGCGCCGATTTCGGTCAGTTTGGGGGCCTGTTCGAACACGGCGACTTCCCATCCGCGCAAGGCCAATGCCGTGGCGCTCGCCAGCCCGCCAATCCCGGCCCCTGCGATCAGTGCCTTCACGTGCAGACCCCGCCATCGCGCAACGCGCGGATGGCGGCCGCGTCATAGCCCAACTCGGTCAGGATCGCCTCTGTCTGCGCCCCCGGGGCGGTTGGTGCAGGTACTGGTCCCGCAGGCGCGTTGGAAAACCGCGGTGCGGGTGCTGACTGGCGCACCCCATTGACGTCAACATAGGTCCCGCGCGGTGACAGGTGCGTGTCCTTTGCGGCCTCATCCATTGACAGAACAGGCGCGACGCACGCATCCGTGCCCGAAAATACATCGGCCCAGTGGTCGCGCGGGTGGCGCGCAAAGATATCTGCAAAGCGGGCCGTCATGTCCGGCCAGCTTGCCCGGTCATTCTGATCCGGGAGCGCGGCATCGCTTAGTCCCAAACCGTCCAGCAACAGCGCATAAAAC
>JBCBDZ010000096.1:0-11546 GCA_038529225.1 Pseudomonadota bacterium
GGCCGTCGCTCCGGGCGGAACCAGCGTTGTGCTGTCTTTTTGCAAAAGGATCGCAGGCCCTGAGAACCGAAAGTGTAATCGCAGGGATGATCGAAACGCGTCCGGTGCTCGTGCTGGCGGATCGGACAGGTTTTGCAACCTATGGTCCATTTCGCTCGGGGCCCGGATATGCTGCAACCGTGGAACACTCCATTCTGCTGGACAAGGCGGCGCAAGGGCGCGGGCAGGGGCGCGCGTTGATGCAGGCCCTGATGGACCACGCCCGCGGCCAAGGGCATCACGTGATGGTGGCCGGGATCAGCAGCGCCAATCCCGACGCGGTCGCTTTCCATGCAACGCTCGGCTTTGAGACTGTCGCGCAGATGCCTGAAGTGGGACGCAAGCATGGGCAATGGCTCGATCTGATCCTCATGCAAAAGCTGCTGTCGTAGGTTTGATTGCCCTAACATGCGCGCAGACCTTGGCGTATAAGGTGGCCTCATGTCACTTTGGACCCGCATATCCGACGCCCTTGCTGCCCTCACCGCTGGCGAAGGGCTCACAGCCGTCTTTGACCGATTGCGCTCACCGCCGGAACGCAGCGTGGCCTTTGCCATTGCGGTGATTGCGCTGGGGGCCAAGATGGCCAAGGCTGACGGGCAGGTGACCCGCGACGAAGTGACCGCTTTTCGCGACGTGTTTCACATCGCGGCGCAGGATGAGGCCGGGGCGGCCCGCGTGTTCAACCTGGCGCGGCAGGATGTGGCCGGTTTCGAGGAATACGCCACGCGCATCCATTCCATGTTTTCCGACCAGCCCGAGACGCTGACAGACCTTGTCGAGGGGCTGTTTCACATCGCCATGGCGGACGGTTTTTATCATCCTAACGAGGATGCCTTTCTGGAACGTGTGGCGCACATCTTTGCAATTCCTGACGTTGAGTTTCGCGCTCTGCGCGCCCGTTTCGTGCCTGACGCCGTGCCCGATCCCTACACGGTCCTTGGTGTGACACCTGACATGGATCTTGAGGCAATGCGTGCTGTCTGGCGCAAGCTGGTGCGCGAAAATCACCCCGATGCGATGATGGCCCGCGGCGTGCCCGAAGAGGCGGTGCGACTGGCCGAAAAGCGCATGATCGACATCAACCGCGCCTGGGAAGACATTCGGAGCGCGCACGCCTGATGCGGCTTGCGACATACAATATCGAGTGGATGAACAGCCTGTTTGCCGATGATGGCACGCTGTTGAACGATGACGAACGGTCGGGGCGCCACGGTGTAACGCGCCGGGATCAGATAGCTGCTCTGTGCCGCGTGTTTCAGGCGATGGATGCAGACGGCGTGATGATCATCGAGGCCCCGGATCAGGGCCGTCGTCGTGATACGGTGGCGGCACTTGAGACATTTGCCGCCCATGCCAGTATACGCGCGTGCCGTGCTATCATCGGCTTTGCCAATGACACACAACAAGAGATTGCGCTGCTTTATGACCCTGACGTTTTGGAGGTGCGCCATTATCCGCAGGTCCATCCCGGGGCCCCGCAATTTGACGGCGAGTTTGCCATTGATCTGGACTTTGATGCATCCGAGGACGGGGTTGTTTTCTCAAAACCACCGCTCGAATTGGCGGTGGAAACGCATGGCGGTGCCCGATTTCGCCTGATCGGCGCGCATCTTAAATCCAAAGCACCCCACGGGGCCACGACGCGCGACGAGGTGCTGCGCATCTCGATTGCAAACCGTCGCAAGCAATTGGCGCAGGCGATCTGGTTGCGCGCGCGCATCGCGGCGCATCTTGACGAGGGCACGCCGCTGATCCTGATGGGCGATCTCAATGACGGCCCGGGACTGGATGAATATGAACACCTGTTTGGCCGCTCGTCCGTCGAAATCATTCTGGGCGCGGGGCAGACAGCCCTGTTTGACCCGCATGCGCGCCAAGGGCTGCAAAGGCGCCTCGGGGCCACGCCGACCACGGCGCGGTTCTGGATCAAACCCGAACAGAGATATCTGCAGGCGCTTTTGGACTACATCATGGTCTCGCCTGATCTGGCCGCGCGCGGAGGCCGGTGGCGCATCTGGCATCCGCTGGATGATCCCGCGTGCTGGCATGACCCTGCCTTGCGTGATGCATTGGTGGCCGCGTCCGATCATTTCCCGGTGAGCTTGGATATTGCGCTTTGAGGTCCCATATTGGGGGCATGAAACGTCTGATCCTGATTGCGTGTCTGACATGTGCCACCCCCGCTCTGGCCGAGGAAGAGGGGGATGGGCTGTCCCTGATGGAACGCGGCGCACAGATGCTGATGGAAGGCTTGATGCAGCAGATGGAGCCTGCGCTGGAGGATTTTCAGGGGTTGGCAGACGAGTATGGCCCCGCGTTGCGCGATTTCACCGCCCAAATGGGCCCGGCCCTGCGTGATTTGCTGGAGCAGGTCGAGGACTGGAGCGTGTATGAGCCGCCAGAGATCCTTGACAATGGTGACATCATCATCCGGCGCAAACCGCCCGCTGACGCGCCCGTGCCCGATGCGGAAGGCCAGATCGAGCTTTAACGCATGCGCTGCTTGACTGTGACTTCGGCGCGCAGCGAAGCGGCCAGCGAGTTGAGCCGGGCTTCTGCCACCTCACCAAAAAGCGGCATCGCGTCCTTGGAAAGGCGCAGTTCGAGTTGCTTTTTCTTGGGGAACCAGCGGAATTCGCCAAGGTTGGCGTCCTTGTCCATCCACATCATCGCGCCAAACCGCATGGCCTTGCCCAGCACTTCGGCATCAGTCTGGGTTTTTTCGTCGACAAGGTCGTACAGGTTTTCGAAATGGGTGCCTTCGCGCCGGTTGGTGTAGCGGTGCAGCAGGGCAAGGCCGAGAAAGATGCGCTCGGAATGTTTCAGACCGCCAAGGTTGGCGCGGGTTGCGTTGTCAAAACACACTTCGGCCCGGTAATCGGGATGCGCACGCCAGCTGACATCATGCAGAAGGCAGGCCGCTTTGATCAGACGTTTGCGCGCGAAGGGTGCCGATTTGAACAGTGGTTCGAGGAACTCGTAAAGCCGTTTGCCAAAGCCCGGCATGCGCGCGTCCTTGGCCTCGGCAAACCGGCAGGCCTCGATCAGCGGATCACGGTCGCGCAGCAACTGTGGCATCTGCTCGTACA
Organism: Pseudomonadota bacterium; assembly: GCA_038529225.1. Lineage (GTDB taxonomy): Bacteria > Pseudomonadota > Alphaproteobacteria > Rhodobacterales > Rhodobacteraceae > Tateyamaria. Next base: position 3,132 of record JBCBDZ010000096.1, read on the forward strand.
GCATGCCCTCGCGGATGCCATAGCTTGAGATGGCGATGTCCTTGGGTTTGAAGGTTTTGACGAGCCTCACCAACACTTCGCCCGCCAGTGGTGCCAGCGCCATACGTGCCGAAGAGATGCCACAGGCGCTTCGCAATGCCTCGAGATCGGGGTGTGTGGCAATGAATTTGGCCGTTTGGCGGACGGCCTTGGGAGTCATGCGGTATTCGTGCAGCACCTGAAGCGGATAGCCACGGCGGTACATGTCCACCTTGCAGATCGCGCGCCATGATCCGCCCACCAGAAACAGGCGGTCGCGCTGTGCGCCCATCGCGTGCTCAAGCCGCTCCATGGTTGCCTTGATATGCGCGGTGCGCCCCTTTTTGCCGCCCTTGACGGTTTGCAGCTTGAGCGGGCCGAGGTCAGAGGTTTCGCGTCGCCCCACGATGCCCCCCGATATTTCGGCCAGTTCCATGGAGGACCCACCAATGTCGCAGACCAGACCGTAAGAGCCGGGCCAGCCAAGCAAGACGCCTTGGGCTGACAGGCGCGCCTCTTCCCGCCCGTCGATGGTGCGCACGTAAAGACCGGTTTCCCGCTCGACATCCGCACAAAACGCGGGCCCGTCGCTGGCGTCACGCACGGCGGCTGTGGCCACGACCGTCAGGTCGGACAACCCCATCCCCTTTGCCAGACGGTGGAACCGGCGCAACGCCCCCAGCGCACGCACGCGTCCTTCGGGGTTCAGATGCCCGGTGTCAGACAGGCCTGCGCCAAGGGCGCACATGATCTTTTCATTGTAGAAATAGGCGGGACTGCGTGCTGCGCCGTCAAATACCACCAACCGGACCGAGTTGGATCCGACATCCACGACGCCGACACGGGACAAAGCGCGCGCTGAGGGGTCTTCAAACAGAGGACGGCCAAAGAGGCCACCGTCGTGATGCGGTTCGACCAAAACGTTCATGGATCCCCCGTGGTGCCGATCTTGGGATCAGTGATGGACCAGTGAGACGTCTGGGTCAATGCGCAGGGTCGGTGCGCGGCACTGTTCCGGCTGCGCCGGAAGGCGCCCGCCCACCGACCCGGACGAGGTGCCTAGTCTTCGGTATGGGTCAGTTTTGGCACGTCCGAGGCCCCCGCCGATCCGCGTCCGGAGAGCGAGGGGTTCTCCATGAAAAAGCGGTGGCAGTTGAAGGCGAACGTTCCTTCCCTCAGGTCTGGACGGGTAAAGCTTCCATCGGGTGCCATCACCCAGCTTTGCGCCACGTCTGCGAGATTGGCGGCCATCACCTGACTGACGATCTGAGCCTTGACGGTGGCGTTTTCAATCTCGACCAGTGTTTCGACCCGCCGGTTGAGGTTGCGCCCCATCCAGTCGGCAGAAGAGATGAACACACGTGCCTTTTTAGACGGCAGACCATGCCCGTTGCCAAAGCAGACGATGCGCGAATGTTCCAGGAAGCGGCCCACGATGGATTTGACACGGATGTTGTCCGAAAACCCCTTGATCCCGGGACGCAATCCGCAAATGCCACGGACAACGAGGCTGATTTTCACCCCTGCCTGTCCGGCGGCATAGAGGGCATCGATGACTTCGGAGTCGATCAGCGAATTCATCTTGGCCCAGATCACGGCCGGTTTGCCGTTCGCGGCGTGGTCTGCCTCGGCCTGGATCATTTCCAGCAATTTGGGTTTCAATGTGGTCGGTGAAATGGCGAGGTTGTCGAGCGCCTCGGGCGGGGCGTAGCCGGACAGATAGTTGAACACCTTGGTCGCATCGCGCCCCAGTTTGGGATCGCAAGTGAACAATGAGACATCGGTGTAGATGCGGGCGGTGCCCGGGTGATAATTGCCAGTGCCAAAATGTGTATAGGTGACCAGTTTCTTGCCTTCGCGGCGCACCACGGTGCTGATCTTTGCATGTGTCTTGAGGTCGAGAAACCCATAGACCACATGCGCGCCAGCCCGTTCCAGGCGGCGCGACTGGCGGATGTTGGCGGCCTCGTCAAAACGGGCCTTGAGTTCGACGAGTGCGGTGACGGATTTGCCGTCTTCGGCGGCTTCGCACAGCGCCTCGACGATGGGCGAATTCTTTGAGGTGCGATAAAGCGTCTGCTTGATGGCCACAACGTCCGGGTCGCGGGCCGCCTGCTGAAGGAACCGCACGACCATGTCGAATGTCTCGTAAGGGTGATGCAGCAGCATGTCCTTCTGGCGGATGGCCGACAACATGTCACCGTCAAAGTCACTGACCCGTTCGGGGACGCGCGGCGTAAAGGAGGGCCAGAGCAAATCCGGACGGGTGTCCAGCACCAGTGCACCGAGGTCTGCCAGGCCCAGCATGCCATCGACCTCGACAATTTCAGAATCGGTGACACCGAGTTCTTCCTTGATAACCGCCATCAGGGCATCCGGTGCACCTGCGGAATGGGTCATCCGCACCACTTCTCCCCGGCGACGCCGCTTCAGCGCCACCTCGAATTCGCGCACAAGGTCCTCGGCCTCTTCCTCAACTTCCAGATCGCTGTCCCGCAGCACGCGGAACTCGAAATGCGCCTTGAGTTTGTAGCCCGGGAACAGGCTGGGAATGTGCAGGATCAGCAGTTCCTCTAGCGGCAGGAACCGCTGTCCGGGGCCGGGCAGGGCGATGAACCGGTCGATCTGAGCCGGGATTGGCAGCAACGCCTGAAGGGTGCGCTTGTCGGACTTGCGCTCCATCTGCAGGGCCAGCGCATAGCCGGTGTTGGGGATGAAGGGGAATGGATGTGCCGGGTCGATGGCAAGGGGCGACAGAACCGCGAAGACTTCGGCCAGAAACACCTCTTCAAGATGGGCCACGTCCTCTTTGGTCAACTCTTCGGGCGTCAGGACATTGATGCCCGCCGCATCCATTTCTTCGTGCAAGTTCTTGAGAACGCGTTGTTGTTCAGTCAGCAAAGCGCGTGCATTTTCGTTGATCAGCACCAGTTGCTCGGCCGGGGAAAGACCATCTGCGGCGGGCGTCGTGTTGCCGGCGATGGCCAGTTCGCGCAGGCCTGCAACCCGCACGGTGTAGAATTCGTCAAGGTTGCCGGCAGAGATCGACAGGAATCGCAATCGCTCCAACAGCGGTACGCGGGGGTTTTCCGCCTCTTCCAGCACACGCCAGTTGAAGCCCAGCCAGCTGAGCTCACGGTTGAAGAACCTGCCCGGACCACTCGTGTCCAGTTCGGGCAGGTCCAGGGGTTCGGGAAAGGGCGAGGCAAGAAAGTCGGCGTTGGTCATAGGACGGGTATGGCGATCGCATGTGACGGTGGAGTGACGACTATCCCTCATGGTCCGTGTCATTGTCCAGCATCTCTGCCGCCAACGCGCGCGTCACCGGCTTCTTGCGGGCCAGACTGGTGGCATCAAGCGCGGCGACAATGCGCCGCGCGGCCTCGAAAGAGCGCTCCATATGGGTGAGCAGATAGGGAATAACGTCTGCGCGCGGGGTCAGTTGTCGGTCGTTGAACAGTTTTCCCAACACTGCCGCCAGCAGGTTGTCATCTGCAGGGTCAAGGGCGGCATGGCCTGCCGCGTCAATCCGGCTTTGCAGATCGGGCAGGGACATGGCCCAAAGGGACGGGCTTTCAGTGCCGGTCATCAGAAGGTGCTGCCCGGCCTCGGCCAGAAGGTTGTGAAGGTGAAACAGGAGCGTCTGCGCGTCCGTGTCTTTCGAGATCAGCGGTACGTCTTCGACGGCCACGGGCCGCGTTGGCGTCGTTTCCAGCAAATCAACGCTCAGGTCGTGCGCTGCGACGATCCGGGCACCACTCGCGGCGGCCCAGACATGGGTGAGATGGGTTTTGCCTGATCCTTTGGGTCCGCTCAGAACCAGTTTGTGCAAGGGCCAATTGACCCAGTCGTCAATCATCCTCATGGCCACAGCGTTGGAGGGCGCCACAAGAAAATCGTCACGCCCAAGGGCTGCGCGTGCAGGCAGGTCCAGTCCCAGTTGCGTGGCCATGACTACTCTTCGGTCTCGACGGTCGCGTCGGCCTCTAGCCCCTTGTAAAGTCGACTGTCCGTGTACTTTTCCGTCAGGAAACGGACAAACACGCCGATGGCTGCCGCCAGGGGAACTGCGACAAGCATTCCGACAAAGCCGAACAGGGCTCCGAACACGGTCAGGGCAAGGATCAGCCAGACCGGGTGCAGCCCGACACTTTCCCCGACCAGTTTTGGGGTCAGCACATTGCCTTCGGCGACCTGACCGACCATGAAAATGATGGCCACGGCGGCGATCATGGCCCAGTCCCCCCAGAACTGGAACAGGGCCAGCCCGATGGCCAGAGCGCCGCCCACAAGCGCGCCCACATAGGGGATGAAGGTCAAAAGACCCGCCACGAACCCGACGACAAGCCCGAACTGGAGCCCGACCAACATCAAGGCAACAGCGTAATAGGTGCCAAGGATCAGACAGACCGTGCCCATACCCCGGATGAACCCGGCAAGGGTCTGGTCGACCTCGTGGGCGAGGCGGCGAATGACGGGCGCATGATCAAGCGGCAGCAGGCTGTCCACCCGCGCCACCATCCGATCCCAATCCAGCAGCATGTAAACCGCAACCACCGGCACGATCACAAACAGCACGATAATGTTGATCAGGCTGGCCGCCGAGGTCAGCGCCGAGTTCAGCAGATCGCCACCGCGTTCCGAAATGGTCTGCCCGAGGTTCGACAGTGATTTGTGCAGGGTTGAGTTTTCGTCCAACAGGCTGGGAAAGCGTTCGTTCAGAAAGGTGGCGGCGTCGCGGGCGATCTGGGGTGCCGCGTTGAACAGTTGCACCGACTGCTGCACGAGGTTGGGGATGACCAGAAGGACAAGCAGGACAAAGACAATGATGGCGCTGACCGTGATGATGGCGGTGGCCACGGCGCGGCTGCATCCATGCGCCTCAAGCCAGTCTGCCACCGGATCAAGAAAATAGGCAATCGCAGCGCCCAGAAAGAAGGGCAGCAACTGGTCGCCCAGAGCAAACAGCAGCAAGAAAAAGACCGCCGCAGCGATCCCCCAATATTTTAACTGATCGCGCACCGGTAGGGCCATGTTGTCTCCCGTTTGACCGTGCGACCACATTGCGGTTTTTGCCCTCGCTTTCAAGGGAAGAAGTGGTCGCACGCAGGTTGCGTTTTGGGCTTGGACAGGTGGCGAAGGTCGCATAGGCTCTCGCAATAGGTGAAGTTTTCAAATTGGCTCCATGCATGAGCGCTGCATATTTTGAGCAAAGCCGGGACCGCATCGTAGACCTTTGGATTGATGCGCAGGCCTGTGTCCTGTCGCTGGAACAAAGGATCGAGCGCAACGAACGCAACGCGTCGTTGTTGCAATGGCTGACATTCGGCTTTGGTTTGCTCACCGCTGGCGCTGGTGCCGATCTGATGGCGGAAATCGTCAAGCCGTTTGGTGCCAACGGGCAACTGGGTTTGTCGGTTCTGGCCGTCATCACCGGGGGCCTGGCGGGCGCTGCCCCGTTGCTTGCCTTCGACACCAAGATCAAAAACGACACCAAGGCGCGGCAAGAGTTCTTTGATATGCAAGGTGAGTTGGTGGATGTCATCTATGATCTGCGTCACCGGGTGCCCACATCCTCGGATGACACGAACATCTCGATCCTGGAATCCAAGCTGACGCGCATGGACGTCTACAACGGTACCCCGATGCGGGATGCAGCCGCCAAGGTCGCCGAGAACAAGGCCTTTGCGACTGACACCTGGATCGGACCGGGGCTTGATGCCGTTCCGGACATGACCGAACAAGGCCGTGCGGACGACCTTCTGCCCCTAACCAGAGGATGATCACCCAGTGACCTACAAGATGTGCAATTCGGTCATCAAGGACCCCAAGGGGCGGGTCAAGTTCAAGCGGCTCTCCGCCACTGGCGGGGATCACTATCATGTCGGCGTCTGGGTCGAGGCGGATACAGCCGAAGAACTGGATCGGGTCACCCATGTCGAATACCTCCTGCACCCGTCCTTTCCCAATCGCAACCGTCGCTCTGACAATCGCAAGAACGACTTTTCAATCACGTTCTGGGCGTGGGGCGCGTTCAAGGTGGAAGCGCGCGTGTATCTTCGCGGTGTCGCCGAACCCGTGCCCATCAGCCACTTTCTGGACATCAAGTTGCCCGCCGACACAGGGCAGAACTATGTCGATGTGACCTGAACCACGCGCCGACAGCCGCCTTTTTCCTGCACTGCCGCTCAAGTGTGATTGCGGCCCTACACCCTTTCGCCTAATCAGGTCCAAATATCTGATGGAGTGCTGATCGTGCGTTTGAGCCGTTATTTTTTGCCCGTTCTCAAGGAAAACCCCAGCGAGGCACAGATTGTGAGCCACCGCCTGATGCTGCGGGCAGGCATGATCAAGCAGGCCAGTGCGGGCATTTATTCGTGGTTGCCGCTCGGTTTCAAAGTGCTTCGCAAGATCGAGAATATCGTGCACGAGGAACAGGCGCGCGCCGGGCACATGGCCATGCTGATGCCCACCATTCAGTCCGCTGATCTGTGGCGTGAAAGCGGGCGCTATGACGCCTATGGTGACGAAATGCTGCGCATCAAGGATCGCGGCGGGCGCGACATGCTGTTCACCCCCACCGCCGAAGAACTGATCACCGACATCTTCCGCGCCCATGTGGGCAGCTACAAGGATCTGCCGCTGACCATGTATCAGATCCAGTGGAAATTCCGGGACGAGATCCGCCCGCGCTTTGGCGTGATGCGGGGCCGCGAATTCCTGATGAAGGACGGCTACAACTTTGATCTGACCAAAGAGGATGCGCTGCACGCCTATAACCGCCATCTGGTCAGCTACTTGCGCACCTACGAACGCATGGGGCTTCAGGCCATTCCGATGCGTGCGGATTCCGGGCCCATCGGTGGCGATGACACGCACGAATTCCTTGTGCTGGCCGAAACGGGCGAATCCGAAGTGTTCTACGACAGTGCCGTCACAGACCTGACCTTTGGTGATCGCAACATCGACTATGACGACGTGGCCCAGTGTGCAGGCGTTATGGAAGAATTCACCAACCTTTACGCGCGCACCGACGAAACCCATGACGAGGCGTTGTTCAACGCGATCCCCGAGGATCGCCGCCGCGTGGCGCGCGGGATCGAGGTCGGGCAGATCTTCTACTTTGGCACCAAGTACTCAGACGCTTTGAACGCGGTCGTGCAAGGCCCCGATGGCAAGCAGGTGCCGGTGCACATGGGCAGCCACGGCATCGGCGTCAGCCGCCTGATGGGCGCCATCATCGAGGCCAGCCACGATGACAACGGCATCATCTGGCCCGAAGGCGTCACACCCTATCACTGCGGCATCGTGAACCTCAAACAGGGGGACGGCGAGGCGGACGCGGCGTGTGAGGCGCTTTACTCCAGCCTCGGTCTGCTGGGCCTTGAGCCGCTCTATGATGATCGCAACGAACGGGCAGGGGGCAAGTTCGCCACCATGGACCTGATCGGTCTGCCCTGGCGGATCACTGTCGGGCCGCGTGGGCTCAAGAACGGCGTGGTCGAATTGACCTCGCGCCGCACCGGGGTAAGCGAAGAGATGCCGCCCGAAGAGGCCGTCAAGCGCGTGGCGGAGATTTACGCGGGCCACTGAGCCTTGGCATGTGCTAGGGTGCCCGCAATGACGATGCGTGTTCTCCTTGTATTGATCCTGATGTGGGTACCGTCTCTGAGTGCCGCACAGGACGCTGATCGCATGAAGGCCCTGCGCATGGCCTACGCGGAGTGGCTGGTGCGCCGGGACATCACCGGAACGGGCGCATTGGCCTTTCAAGGCGTGCTCACGACTCATTTCGGTGATGCCAGCGCACCGGCAGAATTGGCCAGTGTGAGCAAATCCATAACGGCGCTTTGTGCAGCGGCGCTCTCAGATTTGGGCCAGCTCGAATTTTCTGACAGCGTGCGAGACGTGTTGGGGCGTGGCCCGGATGTCAGCATTGCGTCGCTTGTCACCCACACAAGCGGAATAACGATGGATATCACGCAAGCCCTGATGCCGCTTTGGGTGAACTCTGATGTGCACAGGGCGGACCTTGTGCTTGGCCTGATACAGGACCCTGTCGGGGATGCGGGAACGTTTTCCTACAACAACGTCAACTACGCGCTGCTGGGCCTTGTCATCGAGGCGCGCGCAACGGGCGATTACGAAAGCACCTGCCGTCGCCTTGTTCTGAACCCCGCCGGAGCACGGGGGCAGCCGTCGCCGGTCAGTGGCAGTTTTCTAAGCTGGGGTGGTTGGTCAATGTCGGCCAGCGACTATGCCCGCGTGCACAGCCACTGGTTCGGGAGTGCGACGAACACGGGGCGCAATCCCTTGGACTATCCGCATGTCAAACCTGATGGGTTTGGATGGTATTATGGCCTCGGAACAGCGTTTCGCGAGAACCACACCGGTGAT
>JBCBDZ010000097.1:0-11518 GCA_038529225.1 Pseudomonadota bacterium
GGCCCCGGGCATGTAGACAGGGGCCTCGTTCTATCTGTCCGCGATTCTCATGGCTGTGAGCCGTGTGGTGTTCTTGCGGGTCGGGAAAATTGCGGTCTCTCGTGACGTCACCGGCGATCAACGTCCCTGAGAGGTCGCAATTGTTCTTGCGAGTGCCGCGCACCTGCGCCACCGTCGCCGAAATCGAAACTCCAAACGCAAGTCAAGCGACCGCGCGACAAAGGACAGACATGCAGACTATCAAAGCGGCCGTGTGCCACGAATTCGGCGCGCCCCTCGTGATCGAGGACATCCAATTGAGAGAGCCCAAGGTGGGTGAAGTCGAGGTGACCCTGCACGCGGTCGCGATCTGCCATTCCGACATTTCCTTTGCGGAGGGCGCATGGGGTGGCAGTTTGCCTGCGGTTTACGGACACGAAGCGGCGGGCGTGGTCAGCGCGGTTGGGGACACGGTGCAAAATGTTGCGGTCGGTGATCCGGTTGTGGTCACCCTGATCCGCGCCTGTGGCACCTGCCCGTCCTGTGCAGGCGGAAAGCCCACCGTTTGCGAAACGCCCTACGACGGGGATCAGGGGCCGATCCGCACGAAAGATGACGGGGTGCTGCATCAGGCCATGGCCTGCGGGGCCTTTGCCGAAAAGGTGGTTGTGGATCAAAGCCAGTTGGTCAGGGTCCCCGCTTCGATGCCCATGGACGCGGCCAGCCTGATTGCCTGCGGTGTGATCACCGGTGTCGGCGCGGTGGTCAATGCAGCAGGCTTGCGCGCAGGTCAGGACGTTGTGGTCATCGGTGCTGGCGGTGTGGGACTGAACGCCATTCAAGGCGCAAGGATCGCAGGTGCACGCCGGATCGTCGCCGTTGACATGACCGAAGACAAACTGGATGACGCGACCGCCTTTGGCGCCACCCACGGTGTGCTCGCCACGGGCAAGGCCCCGTGGCGCGAAGCCTACAAGGCCCTAGGTGGAAAAGGCGCTGAAGCTGTCATTGTCACGGTGGGCGCGATCCCTGCCTACGATCAGGCCCCAAGGTATCTTGGCCGTGGGGGCAAGGTCGTCATGGTCGGCATGCCCCATTCCGGCGCGATGGCGGAATACGAGCCGGTCAACCTCGCCTTTCTGGGTCAGGGTATGGTCGGATCGAAAATGGGCGATGTGGTGATCCAGCGTGATATCCCCTGGATGGTTGATTTGTACCTGCAAGGGCGTTTGCAACTGGACAGTCTGATTTCGGGCCGGTGGTCGCTGGATCAGATCAACGAGGCAATTGCCGATACCAAGGGCGGCAAAGCCCGGCGCAACGTGATTATGTTCAACCGGTAAGGGGGCCAGCCCCCGTCCCTGCGGGACTCCCCCGAAGTTTACATGGCAAGATGAAGCTGGATCAGCGCATGAAACTGCAAGACCTCGACATCATTATCACGGCGCCGCCGGCTCCCGGTTGGGGGGGGCGTTATTGGATCCTCGTCAAACTCACGACCCATGACGGGATTGTCGGGTGGGGCGAATGCTATGCCTCGTCCGTCGGGCCCGATGCGATGCGCAGCGTGATAGAGGACGTTTTTTCCCGACACATGCAGGGCGAGAACCCCGAAGATATCGAGTTGATGTTTCGCCGGGCCTATTCCTCGGGCTTTACCCAGCGCCCGGATTTGACCGTGATGGGCGCGTTCTCGGGGCTCGAGATTGCCTGCTGGGATATTCTTGGCAAGGCGCGCGGGCGGCCTGTCCATGCCTTGCTGGGCGGGCGCATGAATGATCGTGTCCGCGCCTACACGTACCTCTACCCGTTGCCCCATCATTCGCTGGAGGACTTCTGGACCTCGCCGGAAATGGCGGCCGAGTCGGCCCTTGATTGCGTGGCGCGTGGCTATACGGCCGTAAAGTTCGACCCCGCCGGCCCCTACACCATGCGCGGCGGCCACATGCCGGGGATGCGCGACATTTCAATGTCCGTGGCCTTTTGCAAAGCGATACGGGAGGCCGTTGGGGACCGGGCCGATCTGCTCTTTGGCACGCATGGGCAGTTCACGACCGCGGGGGCCATTCGACTGGGCCAGGCGCTGGAGCCCTATTCACCGCTGTGGTTCGAAGAGCCGATCCCGCCGGACGCCGTGGAAGAGATGGCCAAGGTCGCGCGCGCAGTCCGCATTCCGGTGGCAACAGGCGAGCGACTGACCACAAAGGCGGAATTTGCTCCTGTCTTGCGCAGTGGCGCGGCCAGCATTGTGCAGCCCGCACTTGGCCGGGCGGGTGGTATCTGGGAAATGAAGAAGGTTGCGGCCATAGCGGAGGTCTACAATGCGCAGATGGCCCCGCATCTCTATGCGGGTCCTGTTGAGTGGGCGGCGAACATACAATTGGCTGCCTCAATCCCGAACATTCTGATGTGTGAAACCATTGAAACGCCGTTCCATGATCAGCTGATCAAGGGCGCGATCCGGGTCGAGGATGGGTTTATCACGCCGTCGGACGCGCCCGGTCTGGGCATTGATGTCGACGAGGAACTGGCCCGCGCGCATCCCTACCAAGGAGACGGATTGCATCTGCAGATGCAGGATGACCCCTGCGACTATCAGAATGGCAACAATTTCGAGGGGGGTGCGCCCGCGCCACGCGAGGGCTAGTCGACCTGTACAACCTCGTAGGTGATGCGCGGGGCTTCGCCCGAAGCGACACCGCCCAGGGCGATGGAACCTGTTCCGGTCAGGGCCACGGTCTGACGGCAGATGTAGAATTCGGGGGCTGTGCCAATGGCCAGCGTTGTTCCTGCAGAGGAGCTGTCCTTGAACTCCACGATCCCGCCGCGCACGGAGATGGCCGCATGCACGCGGGACACCCAGGCCTCGGGCACCACAAGCCCGCAGGCCGATGACCGCCCCACGGTAATTTGTTGTCCCTCCTGGATGTCCTGAGACCAGTTCATCCACGACAGGCGCACAGCCGTTTTGGCCACCTGCTCCTTGCGCTGTGCCTGAAACATGGTGGGTTGGGCCTGAAAGTTGGTAACACCGCCATCTTCGTCCCCCCCCGCCATCAGAGCGAAAATCTCGGTCGGCATGTTGATGCCCTTGAGCGTGTGTTCCCCGATCGAGCGCAGCGTGGCCCGGTCCACAGACTTGGTGTAGTTGACCAGTTCGCGGCTCATCAGCACTTCGTTGTCCTTTGCCTGGCTGGACAGGCGCGCGGCGATGTTGATTGCGTCCCCGAACAGTTCCGTGCCCCGGTGCACCACAAGGCCCCAGTGCAGCCCAGCATGCAGCGAAACCTCGCCCCGCGCGCCGTGGGTCATCATGTCGCCTGCCGCAGCAATCGCCGCATCCGCACCTTCAAACAGGCACAGCACATCGTCACCTTTGGAGCGGACAAATTCACCGCCGTGGATCGTCGCAATCTTCTGCATGCCTTCGACGCATTCGAACACAAGCTGGCTTGCGCGTTCGTCGCCGTGCGTGCGGTAAAGCGCGGTGCTGCCGGACACGTCGGCAAGCAGAATTGCGCGCTCAACCCTCATGGCGATGGATCCTCCAACTGTGCTGGTCCCTTCCCCAAAAAGGGATCCCAGCGTCTAAATCAAAACACAAAAAAACGCCGTTCAAAATGCGTGACTGCATTTAGCGTCATAGTTTCGCAAAAATAAAGGGGCAGTGCGAACGCTTGCCCATCTGCTGCGCACATAACCCTGTGAGCGCCTGCAGGTTGTTGCCTAGCGATAAAGGCGCATGGCCGTTACCGAGATGTCGGCCTCCATGACTGTTCCAATTGCAAGAATTCCTATCCGGCGCAGATGGGCGGGGTCAAACGTCGCCTCCGTCCGGTGCGCTGTGAGCGCATCGAAGGGCACACGCACCTCTGTCCATGTCTGCGGTGCGACAAAGCTGGTGCGGAAGGACTGCCAAGGCCGTTTGAGCGCACTGGTGCGCAGCCGCAGATCGTAGGTGGCCCCGTTGCCCAGCACCTCGAAGGACACCCCGCGATAGTCGCTGGCATCAAAGTCGCGCCCTTCGGCCAGGTCAAAGGCGATTTGCACAAACCCGCCATTGTTGTCGAGTGACACGCTGCCGATCAGCCGCACAGCGTCGCGCCCGGCCACGGTTTCCCGGCGCGCCAGCCCTGTGGACACACCCCCCATGACGGTATCGGCCACGTATTCCCAGTCCGGAGACAATATCATCTCAGCCTCTTCCGCTTGGGTCGGGACTGCCAACAGCGCACACAGAACGACCACCCTATGCAGAAACAAGGCCCGCGCCCTGAGACAGCGCCCCGAGTTTGGCATAGGCGATATCGGGATCAACAGCACCAAAGCCCGCAAAGGTGCCAAAGCCGCAATCGCTGCCGGCCACGACGCGGTCCATGCCCACGATGTCCGTGAACCTTTCGATGCGTTGCGAGACCACTTGCGGGTGTTCGACAAAGTTGGTGGTGGTGTCCACAACGCCCGGCACCAGCACCTTGGTGTCGGGGATTTCTGCCTTGCGATCCCGAAACACTGTCCATTCATGCGCATGGCGTGGATTTGACGTTTCAAATAACAGGTAAGAGGCACGCGTGGACATCAGCGTCGGAAACACGGTGTCCATATCGATGTCGCACACATGCGGCCCCTCGTAGTTGCCCCAGCAGATATGCACCCGGACCTTTTCCTCTGGTATGTCGCGCAATGCATGATTGAGCGCCTCGACATGGGCATCTGCGATCTTGACGAATTCGGCGTCCGTCAGGTCCGCAAACAGCATGTGACGGCTGAGCGCGAGGTCGGGGCAGTCCAGTTGCAGATCAAGGCCCGCAGCGACGATCGTGTCATATTCCGCCTTCATCGCATCCGCCAGGGCCGCGAGGTATGCATCACGGGTCGGATAGTAGTCGTTTTGTAGAAACAAAGAGATAACCCCGGGTGAAGCGGCGTTCATGAACCCGCGCGCGACGCCGTGTTTGGCCATCGCCGCCTTGAGGTTGGCGATGTCCTTTTCCAACTCGCCCTGCCCACGGCTCTTGACTTCGCCTGTACACATGGGACGGGCGTATTGCGGCGTGCCCCCTTCGTCTGCAAGCCGTTTGAGGAAACCCGGGAACTGTTTGAGGTCGGCAGGTGCGTTGCGCGGACTGTCGCCGGAAAAGCCGGTATAGCGGTCCTTGACGTAGGTTGCGTAGCTGATCTTGGATGTTTCGCCGTCACTGACAATATCCACACCGGCAGCCACCTGCTTGCCCACCGTGACGTCGACCGCTGCTGTCATGGCTGCATCGAAAGCGGCGTGGTCGTAGTCTTTGCCGTTCTCGCGCGCAAAAATGAAATCCACGACCTCCTGGGTGCGTGGCAAGCTGCCGACATGTGTGGTGAGAATGGTCACTTCAAGTCTCCTGATCGTGGTCTTTGCGCGCCATGAGCACGCTGTGTTCGTTGGCTTCCGGGTCTTCGGCCAGAAATCCGGTCAGGCGCAAACCGTGCGCCTCAAGGCAAGTCGCGTAGTCAGCCGGCGACAGGGACGCGTGATAGACGGTGTCCCCGCCCACGGTGCCGCTGAGGGCGCCTGCTCGCGGACCCACAGTGAGCATCAATGGCGCGCCCGGTGCAAGGTGGTCAGCCAGTCGCGCAATGCAAACACGCTGTTCGTCCGGGCGCAGATGGAAAAAGCTGTTCCAGGCGATGATCCCGTCAAACGTCTGTCCCAGATCAAGGGTGCGCATGTCCCCATGGCGCCAATCCCCGTCCGGCCAGCGGCTACGCGCAATGTCGAGCATGGCATTGGCGAAATCGACGCCCGTGACCCTGAACCCCTCGGCCATGAACCAGCGCGCGATGGGCTCGCCGGTGCCACAGCCAAGGTCCAGCACATGTGCGCCCGGCGCAAGCCCGGCTGCAAAACGCGCCAGCCAGCGCGCCTCGAACAGGGCGCGGGACCGATTGGCATCATACTGCGCGGCCTGGCGCTCGTAAATTGCCCGGGTTTCATCGGCGAGGGGATCAAGATCAGTCATTTCAGCTGCACGAGGTCGATCCCGTTCCAATACCAGATGAAATTGCATGCCCCACCGGTTTGCCCTGCCGCGTTGCACATGGAAAGGGACCCGCCGGTTGACACGCCTTGCAACCCATTGGTGAGCGGTTGCAGTTGCACGCCAAGCGCGAGCAGGTTGAACGGACCGCCTTTGCGCGCATAAGCGCTCGACAGGTATACATCCGCGCTGCACATGGATGCTCCACAAAACGGGCGGGCCAGCCCTTGAGAGCAGGTGATCCGGCCCCAGTTCACCACTGCGTCTTCCTGCCCATCGCCGTCAATCTCGCCCAGCAGGATCGCGCTTTCGTCGATCTGCGCAGGCCCGGCGCAGCCGTCGCGGATATGTGCGCGGGCAAAGTCGACCATCCCGTCCGGAATGGTAGGCGCCGTGTCGTCCCCAAGCAGACCATCGCCCGTCGGTGGCCAAAGCGCGTTCAGTTGCGCAGGCACCGCCAGACCGGCGCGCCGGTATTCGGCAACGCAGAACGCCATGGCCCCGGCCACGGACTGGCTCATCCCGTCCGTTGAAAGGCGCGTATGCGGCCCGGCCTCTGGCCCCACGACAAGGTCGGTGGCTGTAATCAGCGACAGCGAAAGCGCGTCTGTCATCGCGACCTGCGCCTGCCATTCGCCGTCCAACTCGTTCCAGATGGTCGTGGGAAGCCGGTAGCCGGTGCCGCCGGACCAGACCACCACATCGCCGCGCTGGTACCCGATTGCCGGCTCTTCCATTAGCGGCGGGCGCAGACTGTAGAGCAGGTGGAACGGATCAGTACGCGCCTCTTCATGGGCTTCTACGCTGACCGGGGGCAAGCCCTGTCGCGATGGGCCATTGCAACGCACGGCAAACCCCGTGCCCTCGGCCATGGCCAGCCCGTAAAACAGAGCGCCATCATCCGCCGTGCGCGTCACCCAGTCCGCATGGGCCGGGTTCGTGGCCCCGACCAGCACGCAGACCGCCGCTGCAAAAGCCGTCCTTAGCCCGTCCATGTCGGCCCGGCAGGATCATCTGTGGCGACAACGTGATAGAGCGAGGCCTCCCCCGTCATGGACGGCACTGCGCTGTGTGGAATGTTTCCGGGCATGCTCATTGTGTCGCCGGGGGCAAGCGTCGTTGCCCCACCCTGCCATGTCACGCGCCAATGGCCCCGCATCGGCATAAGAACCGAAGGTCGGTCGTGCTGGTGCATGTCGTCGGTCGCGCTGCCGCGGGTGATCAGGTCCACTTCGAACCCCGGTTTGTCGCGGATGATGCCCGCCTCGCCAATCACTTTGCACGGTGCGTGCTGGCCCAGCGCCATCATGTCGTTGTATCGGCGCACGCCCATGCCAATGACCTGCATCGGAGACATTTCGGGATACTCTTTCAGTTCCTCATCCGTCAGGGTCGGCATCGGGCTCACCCCATCCGGCAGCGCCTGACCCTGCTTGGTGTCATAAAGCTTGCCGTTTTCGCCCAGTACCAGCCCGTGGTCCGCCGCATCTTCGATCACCTGCGGGGCCCAGATCACGCCACCGCCGGCATCGTCACCGCCAAGAATCGCCATGATCATCCCGTAATCTGTTCCGATGTTCTCGAAACCCCGGAAGATACCAGTGGGGATGTTGATGATGTCGCCTTCTTCCAGCACCACCTCGCCTGCATCCCCCCAACGCCCCCAGAAAAAGCGCCAGCGGCCTGACAGCACAAAGAACACTTCAGCCGTGCGGTGGCTGTGCAGGGAGTTGCGGCATTTGGGCGGTTGCCCTGCAGCGCCAATGTTGAACCCGTGTGGGATCGAGATATGGACGTGCTGGTCCGCACTTTCCGACACGCCGCCACCGATAATGGTGAAGTTCTCCTTTTGGTCGGACCCCGGCGTGTGGGCGTCGATGAACGCGGTTTTGCAGGGCATGAGGTCACCGTAACGTACGATGCGCGGCTCCATCTCGGCGGGGGTCATAGCTTCAGGTCCTTTCGGGGGGCAATAGAGGTGTTGAGAGCGGTGTGCCTGGGGTGGTCCCGGTCAGTTCGGCATGGATCCAGACCATCCGGTCACAGAACCAGACCTTTGGCAGGATGATGGCCACAAGGCCGGCCAGAACGGCAAACGGGTCGAGCACGATCAGCCCGTAGGCAAGCGGTGCAAGCCCAATGGCCGACAGACCCGTGAGCACGTGGGAGGCACGCATGTGGTGGTCCGGGATGTCGTAGCGGTCTCGGGCGAGGAAGACACGTTCGCCCAATGTCGCACGGGAGGCCCATGATCCGAAATCGCTGGGGGGTGGGAATGCGCGTGGATTGACCCACGTCCAGAGGCAGGCCAGCGCAAAAAGCGGCAGAGCCCACCAGCCGATCCATTGCCGCGCATAGATCGCAAATGCCAGCAATGGAAGACACGTGAACCGCGTCCAGACGCTGAGCGGGTTTGCATGGCGCTGCCAATCAGCGTCCTGCATGCCCATCAGTCGTTCAGCAGCGCGGTAGATATCTGTCATCCCTGCCCTCGCAGTGCAACGTTTTCAGCTTCGAGTTCCTCAATACGTGCGCTCAGCTTGTCCATCTCCGGCCCGACCAGTTGCGCAATCTCTGCGCTGTCAAAGCGCGGCGTGATGAATTGTGGGCAGTTCCAGTCGAATGCGGCCAGCTTGATGGTCACGAGGCGTTCCACGCGGCCCTGCCCTTCGACGGTCAGGCGTGCGGCGAGGTCAGGATCGCCGGTTGCGTCCTCGAACGTGGCGTGCCCCTGCAACTTCATGCGGGCTTTACGCGGGTAGTCCATCAGAAACAGCGACACCCGGTCGTCATGGTCCACATTGCCATGGCTGATGTGCTGCTTGTTTCCCTTGTAGTCGGCAAAGGCCAGCGTGTGATCGTCGAGCACCTTGAGAAAACCCGTCGGACCGCCGCGGTGCTGGATGTAGGGCCAGCCTGTTTCGGAAACGGTGGCCATGTAGAACGAGGTGCGGCTGGTGATGAAGGCAATGTCATCCGCGCCCAGCGGCCGGGTGCGCGCGCCGTAGCTGCGGGCATACATCTCGCGCGAACCCTCTATGTCCTGGAGCGCTTGCACAGCGGGTGTGAACATCAATTCGTCATAGCGTTGCATAGGTCAAACCCCTTTTGTCGCCTGCGATCGTGCAGACGGGCAATAGTTGGGGACCGAATGGTTCCTATACAAGACCATGCGTGCGTTATCCTGTCTGAAGCAGGATCTGCTTCCAGATCGCGGTCTCGTCAAAAAGGGTGAACTCACGGCGCAGACCCCATGGGCCGAATTCGGCGTGGCTGATGCCCAGCACGTAGACCTCGGCCCCGGTTGGTGCGCCGAAGTAGCCCCAGCCGTCATGCTTGCCATGCAGCGCCCAGCGGATCGCGGCGCGCGGCGGCATAAGGTCATCGTCACGCCCGATCTGGTGGTCGATGGTAAAGGTCGCATCCGGGAAAGACGCGCGCAGGCCCATCCAGAAGCGATCAACCGGACCATGACTGTGCCCGGTGGTGGCCCCGGGATATTCGGACTGCACGGCGCGGTCATATTCAGCCGGGATCACGGCCATGTCCGCGCCCATGATCCGGGTCAGGATGTCGGCATATTTCTGGCCCCACACGTTGTCATTGCCGCGCCCCTTGTAAGGGCCAGGCTGGTCTGTTGCGGGGGTGAGTGGACGCACCGCCTTTTCAGGTCCGCCTTCGCGGGCAATCAGGTCGGCCGCGTATTCCTTGGCGTCCCAGCCGATCTGATTGACGATGGCTGTCTGATCCCGGATCAGCCATTCGTCATTGATCTGATCGTTGATCGCGTGGCAGTCGGCGATAATGCGGTATTCAAGCTTTTTGCCTGACGCAGGACCGTAGACACCGTCGGCCATGTGGGTCGCCGTGCTGAACAGGCGATGCGAGGACAACATCCCCTCTTCCGGAGTACCGGACCAGATGACGTCTTCCCCCAGCAACGTGCGGTCGGGGAATTCGGCCAGCGTGGCCATCGTCGCCCCGATGACCTTTTCGTTTCCGATCACCACAGATGCCGGTGAACGTACGACAATGTCCGGGCTGTAGTAGTGATGCAGGGTGGCGATGCCACGGTCTTCCCAAATCTCTTTGGTGATGCCGATGATGTAGTCGGGGAAGTCTTTCCACCGGTTCGAAAAACCCTTCATGAGGTCCATCCTTTGGAAATGCGGGCAGAGCCGCGAATGATCAGGGGGCCGTCGAGCGCAACGCGCCGCGGTTTGGTGTCGGGATCGTTGAGGCGATCCATCAGGATGCCCACACAGGATTGCGCCATTTGACCGGCGGGCTGACGCACGGTTGTGAGGTCATAGCTGGGCCATGCGGCGAGCGTCACGTCGTCATATCCGACAACGGACACGTCGCCCGGAACAGAAAGCCCCAGTTCAAATCGGAGCACATCCATGACGGCAAACGCCATGTGGTCATTCGCGCAGAAAACCGCGTCAGGGCGGTCAGCGGCAGAGAACATGTCCCGCGCGACGGCCTTGGCCTTCTCAAACTGAAAGTCACTGACGGCACGGGCACAAAGGCGCTGGCCTGCCGCGTTCAAACCCGCCACAAAGCCCGCCTCACGGTCCCGCTGCGTCGAGGCGCCTTCCCACCCTGCGATATGCGCAATGCGGCTGTGCCCGCCGGCAACAAGGAATTCGGCCAGTTTGCGTCCGCCGTGGTAGTTGTCTGATGTCACGGCAGACAGGCGGTCATCATCCTGTGCGCGGTTGAACAGCACGATCGGGATGCCAGCGGCCTCGCAGCGGCGGGTGAGATCGTTGGACATGCCCACCGACGCCGCGATGATCCCGTCGACCTGGTAGTCAAGCAGTTCCTCCATCACTTCGTCCGCCTCTTCGCCCGAGTTCGCGGCCATGAAGACGAGCACGTGATAGCCCTGCTTTTGAAGCTCATGGCTGAGCCGTTCGATCGCTTCGGGATAAAACTGGTTTTCGAGATAGGCGACCAGCAGGCCGATAATGCGCGACCGCCCGGTGATCAGCGACCGCGCCAGCACGTTGGGGCGGTAGCCGAGCGCTTCTGCAGCCGAGCGGACCTTTTTGGCCGTACGCTCGGACACAGAGGCACCGGGCGTAAACACTCGGGACACGGCCGAGCGGGAAACTCCCGCCCGTTCTGCCACGTCCAATGCTGTTACCTTTTCGCCCATCAGTCTGCCGTCCAGCCTCCGTCGATCAGCATCGAAGTGCCCGTCACCATGGCCGAGGCATCGCTTGCCAGAAACTGAACCGCGCCCATGATATCGCTCACCTCGCCGACGCGGGGCAGCTTGATCTTGTCCATGATCCACGCATAACGGTCCGGGTCATTGAACGTCGGTTCGGTCAGCGGTGTGCGAATGAAGGTCGGGCAGATCGTGTTAATACGCACCCCCGACTTGCCCCACTCGATCGCCATGGCTTTGACCATCCCTTCGACTGCATGTTTGGTCGCGCAATAAACAGTTCGATCAATGCCCCCCACATGGCCCATTTGAGACGAAATATGGATAATCGAGCCGGGTT
>JBCBDZ010000098.1:0-11423 GCA_038529225.1 Pseudomonadota bacterium
GCCAGCGCTTCCATGGCAACTTTCATGATGCGCTGATGTGCTTCGGGCATCGCGTCAAACACAGCCTTGTTGCACGCCAGGTGATCCGAAGGCATCGAGTGGAAGCCGGGGAAGTTGGCATAGTTGACAATGTCATACAGACCGAGGCCCACATTGTTCGCCAGGCCAGAGGCATCTGCACCGTCAATGATTCCGGTTTCCAGTGCGGTAAAGATCTCGGTAAAGTCCATCACGATGGGCGAGGCGCCGAGCTTTTCAAAAATCTTGGTCTGCATGCCTGGAGGCGAACGGAATTTCCAGTCCTTGAAGTCTTCGACCTTTTCGATCGGTTTGCCCGACGCAAAGGATTCCTGACCGTAGACCCACCAGCCGATCAGCTCCATGCCGTACTTGTTGTACAGAGGTGCCGCCGCTTCGCGACCGCCACCATAATACAGCCAGCTCAGCTGCTGATAAGGCGTGTCGTAACCGCCCATGATGTCGCCCACGAACTGAAACGCCGAGTTTTTGCCCGTCTGGTACCCACCACCGGTCATGTCACAGTCCAGAATCCCGGTGGATGCCGCGTCGAATGTCTCAACCGACTTCACAACGGAAGAACTGTAGAACATTTCGACCTGGATTCCGCCGCCGGACATTGTCTGAATGTCCTCGACGTATTGCGCGGCCAGTTTACCGGATACGGTTTCAGGCGCGTAGTGTGTCTGGATGCGCAGTTTGGTTTCCTGCGCGCCCGCAGTCATTGCCGTGCTTGCTGCCAGCGCAGCTACGGCGGCGACGGATGCCGCCTTCTTCATGAATGTCATGTTATCCTCCCAGATACATTTGTATTGCACGCAGTCAGGTCTTTGGCCCGCTTTGACGCACTGTGACGACAAGGCTAAGCGGAGATTTCCCATACGACAACCAAAAAACTAGAAATATTGCGTATTTTTGAGATTTTCTTGAAATTTCGAGATTTTGTGATTTACTCCCCCGTGCCCAATGAAGTCACGGCGGTGCCTCTTGCTCCAAAACACTGACATCTACGAAACCCTCAAATACCGGCTGATGACCAACGGGTTTGCGCATGGCCAGAAGGTCCGGGCCGAGCATTTGCGCCAGGAATTCGGCTGTTCCGCCAGCACCATACGTGAAGTACTGTTCCGCCTCTCCACCCTCGGTCTCGTCGAGTTTCGCGATCAGCGTGGCTTTCGCGTGCCCGAGAAATCTGCAGAGGTCGTGAACGAATTGACCCATATGCGCGTTCTGCTCGAAGCCGAGGGGACAGCCATGTCGATTCGGTTGGGGGGCATCGCGTGGGAAGCGCAGTTGACGGCGGCCCATCACCAGCTCAGTCATCTCGAAATGCGGTTGCAAACGGCCGACGACAAGGCCCCGTTTGTCGATCTGTGGTTCGCGGCAGAAAAGCAGTTTCACGAAACTCTGATCTCGGCCTGCGGCTCAGATTCGTTGCGCGGTCTGCACCACCAGATTTACTGCCGCTTCCGTCAGCAACTTATGGTCGAGGACCGGGCATTCGATTTCATTTCGAACAACATCCGTCACCATCAGCAGATACTGGATGCTGCCCTGTCCGGGGACGAGGCGCTGACCCGCCAGAAAATCCATGATCATCTGGCGCGCCACCTGTTGGCCACAGCGTAACAGGCTTACAGCCCCCTATACGGCAGGCAATCCCGAATGACGCAGAGACATGCGATCTAAAAAAATCCTGATCACCGGCTGTTCAAGCGGCGGCAAGACATCGCTGATTGACGCACTGGACCGACGCGGATTTCAAACCGTCCCCGAACCCGGTCGCCGGATCATCGCCGAAGAACGCGCGATCCACGGGACCGCACTTCCTTGGATCGATCCCGCCGCATTTGCGCAACGCGCCATCCAGATGGCTCTGGACGACCTCGCATCTCCTGCTGACGTGAACTGCGTGACCTTCTTTGACCGCGGTCTGATTGATGCTGCCGTTGCGTTGGACTTCGCTGGTGGTGCGTCGTACAGCGCGCTGTTGGGACGCGAACTGCACTACGCCAACCCTGTCTTTCTTGTGCCCCCATGGCCCGAAATCTATGAGCAAGACGAGGATCGCCAGCATGGCTTTACCGCTGCTGCAGCGGAATACGCGCGACTTGCCGAGGCTGTGTCGACCCTTGGCTACGACACCTGCATTTTACCAAAAGTACCAGTGCACGATCGGGTAGCCGCGATTCTTGCCCGGCTCGGCCTGCAAGAGACGTGACGCGGGTCTATTTCTGCTCAAGGTCCTCAGCCACATAAACGTCCACAATTTCCCGGAATGTCTTCTCCGCCTCAAACCCGAGTGCCTTTGCCCGTTCGGGTGCAAAGTCACGCGGCCAACCCGCCACAATTTTGGCAATCGCGGCATCCGGTTGCGGCTTGATCAGTGCGACCACATTGTTGCCTGCGACATCGCGCAATGCCTCAATCTGTTCAGCCACGGTACAGGACACACCCGGCAAGTTCAGCGCCCGCCGTCCTTCAAGCCGGTCGGTGTCCAGCGTACCTGCATGAACCAGAAACCCGGCCGCTGAGCGGGGAGAGGCATGCCAATGGCGCACAGTGTCCTCGACCGGCAATACAGCCTCCATACCGTTCAAAGGTTCGCGGATGATGCCAGAGAAAAAGGACGACGCGGCAAGGTTCGCCTTGCCCGGGCGTACGCAGATCGTGGGCAACCGCACCGACATCCCGTCAATGAACCCTTTGCGGCTGAAATCCTGAACCATCATCTCGCAACAGGCTTTTTGTGCACCATAGCTGGTCTGGGGCGATGTCAGGAACTCGTCCCCGATCTTGTCCGGATAGGGGCCGCCAAACACTGCGATGGACGAGGTAAAGACAACGCGGGGCACATACGCCCCACCCGTCGCGCGGTGCTGTGCGCGCAAGGCCTCAAGGAAATGCCACATTGGCAGCATGTTCACCTGCCAGCCAAGATCGAAATTCGTCTCTGCCTCACCCGAAACGATGGACGCGAGGAAATAGATCACATCGAACCGTTCAGCCGCCAGGGCAGCTCCTTCGGCAGCGACAGATAGGTTGCCCACACGGCGATCTGTGCCAGCGCCACCTTCGGAAAAGGCCATGTCATGCAGCGTCAACTCGACCGGCGATCCGTCCAGCCCTTCGGCCTCCAACTTGCGGGCCAGTTTCTGGCCCACCATGCCGCCACCACCTAGAATAAGTACCCGCATCAGATGTCCATCCCGTTCCGTGCACGCAGTTCAAGATACAGGCCCGAATGGTCCCGATCCGCCCCGTCCATGTTGTCGACAAAGTGGGCGAACCGATCCCGCACTCCTTGTGTCATGGGCAAAGTCAGCTTCGCAGCCTCCGCCTCGACCAGCACGTTATCGAGGTCTTTCAGTTGGAACTTTGACAACCCACCCGGTTCAAAATTCCCGGTTGTCATCCGCTCTCCATGTTGCTGCAAAATGGTGCTGTCAGCGAACCCGCCTTTGAGCGCGGCCCGTAGCGCCGCGGGGTCCGCCCCACCTTCCTCGGCAAGCAGCATCGCCTCGGCGACAGCGCCGATCGTCACGGCCACAATGGTCTGATTGCACAGCTTTGACAGCTGTCCGGTCCCGGATGGGCCTACATGAACCGGGCGGCCCATGGCGCTCAATACCGGCTCGGACCGCGCGACGTCCTCAGATCCGCCACCGACCATGATGGCGAGGCTCGCAGCTTCTGCACCCTTGGTGCCTCCGGACACCGGTGCGTCCAGATGCGAAACGCCAACAGCAGCCAGTTTCTCGGCTTGCGCACGCGCCTCACCGGGCTTGGTCGAAGACATGTCAATCCACAGCGCACCATTGGTGAGCGCAGCCTTCACATCCTCAATGACGGACAAAACCGTCGGCCCGTCACTCATCACCGTGATGATGACATCTGCCCCCGTGACCGCTTCGGTCGTGGTATCCACGACGCGCGCCCCAAACTCAGTCAACGGTTCCGCCTTGGCCCGCGTGCGGTTCCACGCAGTGACATCCATCCCTGCCTGCGCCAGATTGCGCGCCATGGGAAAGCCCATCAGCCCCGTGCCCAACAGGGCCACCTTTTGCGATCCCATACCTTGTCCTCCCAAATTGCCGTGACGTCTGGTCAATGCCAACGGCTTGTCCTACGCTAACATCAAAACGCAGCATCCCGGGATGCGCAACACCTGATGAGAATGGGGGGAGTTTATGGGCCGTTTGGACGGAAAGCGCGCGCTTGTGACAGCCGCAGGCCAGGGCATTGGCCGGGCAAGCGCCGTGGCCATGGCCGCGGAAGGCGCACAGGTCTTTGCAACTGACGTGAACGCAGATTTGCTGGGCGACATGCCCGAGGGCGTAGAAACCTTTGTGCTCAATGCGTTGGACGATACCAGCGTCTCCGACGGTGTGGCGCGCGCGCAGCCCGACGTGCTCTTTAACTGCGCTGGGTTCGTCCACCACGGCACCGCTCTGGACGCCACAGACGATGAATGGGACTTTGCCTTTGACCTCAACGTGCGCTCCATGTTGCGCACGATCCGCGCCGCACTTCCGGGCATGGTGGAGCGTGGAACAGGATCAATCATCAATATGTCTTCGGCCTGCTCCTCTGTGATTGGCGCGCCCAACCGGTTCATCTACGGCACGACCAAGGCAGCAGTCATCGGCATGACAAAATCTGTCGCCGTTGACTTCGTCACCAAAGGCATCCGCTGCAACTGCATCTGTCCCGGAACGGTCGAAAGCCCAAGCTGGCATGACCGCGTCAAGGCACTGGGCGAGCAGGTCGGCAGCTATGAGGACGCACTGAAACAATTCGTAGCCCGCCAGCCCATGGGCCGGGTTGCGACCGCAGACGAAATCGCTGCTCTGGTCGTCTACCTCGCGAGTGACGACAGCGGCTTCACCACAGGACATCCCCACATCATCGACGGAGGCTGGTCAGGCCAATGACCAAACGCATCACAATCGACGACCTGCGCTCGCGCAAATGGTTCATGAACCCCGACAACCCGGAAATGACGGCGCTCTACCTCGAACGCTATCTCAACTACGGGCTGACGCGGGCCGAGTTGCAATCCGGCAAACCGATCATCGGGATCGCGCAGACTGGCAGCGACCTGTCACCCTGCAACCGGCACCACCTTGAACTGTCCAAACGTGTGCGCGACGGCATCATTGCCGCCGGTGGGACCTGCATCGAAGTGCCTGTGCATCCCATACAGGAAACGGGCAAGCGCCCGACGGCTATGTTGGACCGCAACCTTGCCTATTTGTCTCTCGTGGAAACCCTCTTCGGCTACCCGCTAGACGGTGTCGTATTGAACATCGGCTGTGACAAGACAACACCCGCCCTCCTCATGGCCGCTGCGACCGTCAACATTCCTGCCGTCGCTCTGTCCGTCGGGCCAATGCTCAACGGCTGGTTCCAGGGCGAACGCACCGGATCAGGCACCATCGTCTGGAAGGCACGCG
Organism: Pseudomonadota bacterium; assembly: GCA_038529225.1. Classification (GTDB taxonomy): domain Bacteria; phylum Pseudomonadota; class Alphaproteobacteria; order Rhodobacterales; family Rhodobacteraceae; genus Tateyamaria. The sequence continues at coordinate 5,475 of JBCBDZ010000098.1, forward strand.
AAATGCTGGCAGCGGGCGAGATTGACGACGATGGGTTCATGGAACTCGTCGCGTCGTCTGCCCCCTCCGTCGGCTACTGCAACACCATGGGCACCGCCACAACGATGAACAGCCTTGCCGAAGCCCTCGGCATGCAGTTGCCCGGCGCCGCTGCGATCCCCGCGCCCTACCGTGAGCGCGGGCAGATGGCCTATGAAACGGGTCGACGCATCGTGGATATGGTGTGGGAAGATTTGCGTCCCTCCGACATCATGACGCGCGAAGCGTTCGAGAACACGATCGTGATCAACTCCGCCATTGGCGGGTCTACCAATGCCCCGATTCATTTAAACGGCATCGCGCGCCATCTGGGCGTACCGCTGGACAACGACGACTGGCAAAACGTGGGGCACGAAATCCCGCTCATCGTCAACATGCAGCCTGCGGGTGAATACCTCGGGGAAGATTACCAACATGCAGGCGGTGTGCCGGCGGTCATCGGCGAACTCATAGCCGCCGACCTGCTCCCGCACCCTGACGTCATCACCGCCAACGGCAAAACCATGCGCGAGAACTGCGGCAACGTGCGGTCCGAAGACACGCGAGTGATCCGGCCTGTGTCCGAACCGATGAAAGAGCACGCCGGCTTCATCAACCTCAAAGGCAACCTCTTTGACAGCGCGATCATGAAGACGTCGGTGATTTCAGATGACTTCCGCGCGCGCTACCTGTCCAACCCGGATGACCCCGAAGCGTTCGAAGGGCGCGCCGTCGTCTTTGACGGCCCCGAAGATTTCCACCACCGTATCGACGACCCGGCAGAAAATATCGATGACACCTGCATTCTGTTCATGCGAGGTGCGGGCCCCAAGGGCTATCCCGGCGGCGCCGAGGTGGTGAACATGCGCCCTCCCTCCTATCTGTTGAAGAAAGGGATCAACGCGCTTCCTTGCATCGGGGATGGACGGCAATCCGGCACTTCCGGCAGCCCTTCAATTCTGAACGCCTCGCCGGAAGCCGCAGATGGTGGCGGCCTTGCATTGCTCAGAAACGGTGACATGGTGCGGATTGACCTGAGAAAATGCACCGCCGACATGTTGATCGACGCCACTGAATTGGCCACGCGCGCCGCCGCCCTGTCAGATGCCGGCGGCTATGACAGCCCCGAAAACCAAAGCCCGTGGCAAGAGATTTTCCGCGACCGCGTGGGGCGCTTTGACGAGGGCATGACGCTGCGCGGGGCCGCCGATTACCAAGACATTTCGCGCAAACATATGCCGCGAGACAACCATTAGCCCGCCGTTGGCGAAACAACCACTGAGGAAGACCACATGAAACTTGTAAGATACGGTGACGTAGGGAATGAAAAGCCCGGCCTGATGGACGGCGATCGGGTGCTTGACCTGTCCGGGCATATTGATGATGTGACAGGCGACACCCTGGACGATGCAACGCTTGACCGGTTGCGCGCAATCGACATTGCGTCGCTGAAACAGATCTCGGGCAAACCGCGCCTTGGCGCGTGTGTCGGCAACATCGGCAAGTTTCTGTGCATCGGCCTCAACTACTCCGACCACGCCGCCGAAACCGGTGCCGCAATTCCAGAACACCCCATCCTGTTCTTCAAGGCAAACTCGGCCATTGTCGGGGCAAATGACGACGTGGTCATGCCGCGCGGATCGACCCATACCGATTGGGAAGTCGAACTGGGCGTCGTCATCGGCAAGACTGCGAAATATGTCAGCAAGGCAGATGCGCTGGATTACGTGGCAGGCTACTGCGTCGTCAATGACGTGTCCGAGCGGCATTTCCAGACCAAGCTGACCGGCCAATGGACCAAAGGCAAATCCTGCGACACCTTCGGCCCTACGGGTCCGTATCTAGTCACACGTGATGAAATCCCCGACCCCCAGAACCTCGCGATGGCGCTGGATGTGAACGGCCAACGCATGCAGACCGGCAACACGGCCACCATGATCTTTACCGTAGCCGAAATCATCGAACATCTCAGCAGCCTCATGACACTGCACCCCGGTGACGTGATTACGACGGGCACGCCGCCGGGCGTCGGCATGGGGATGAAACCGCCCGTCTACCTGAAGGTGGGCGACGTCATGGAAGTCGAAATCGAAGGGCTGGGTCGCCAGCGCCAGGAAGTGAAGATGGATGCCTGATCTTCTGCAAATCGGGGGTATCACCGACACCATGCGGGATCGTCTGGAAGAACACTTCACCATCCACAAACTCAGCGACGGTGCCTACCCGGCAGAGGCGATCACTCACATCGCCACAAACGGGCACGATGGCGTACCAGCGGACGTGATGGCTGCGTGCCCCAATCTGAAAATGGTCAGTTGCTATGGCGTCGGATATGACGCCATCGACACAAGGATAGCAGCAGATCGCGGCATCCTCGTGACCCACACTCCCGACGTGCTGAACGCCGAGGTGGCCAGCACAACCATCCTCTTGATGCTCGCAAGCTTCCGCAATTTCCGGCATGACGAAGCGCATGCGCGTTCGGGCGCATGGGAAAACGGAGCGGCACCTCTGTCGCGCAGTGCGGACAACCGGCGCGTCGGTATCCTTGGCCTTGGTCGCATCGGGCAAGCCATCGCCGACAAGCTGAAAGCCTTTGACGCCGACATTCACTACCACTCCCGCACTCAAAAAGATGTCCCCTACACCTACCACGCCTCTCTGACCGACATGGCCAAGGCCGTTGAGGTGTTGATCTGCATCACACCCGGCGGCCCCTCGACCCACCGGATCGTGAATGCCGAAGTGATGAACGCGCTCGGGCCAGATGGGACCCTGATCAACGTCTCCCGCGGCTCTGTCGTGGACGAACCTGCGATGGTCAGCGCCTTGCAAGAGGGTCGTCTAGGCTATGCGGCATTGGACGTGTTTGAGGCAGAGCCCAAAATCCCCGACGCACTCAAGACCATGACGAACGTCGTTTTGCTGCCCCATGTCGGCTCAGCCACGCACGAGACGCGCGCGGCCATGGGCGCACTGGTCGTGGACAATCTGATCGCGCATTTGACGACCGGCAAAGTACACACACCCGTGCCGGAAACCGTGCATCTCAATGGCTAGGATCACCAACCTCACGGCCCGCCTGTTCGAAGTGCCGCTGGACGAAGTGCTGGTCGATGCCAAGCACGGCGACCACTTTCACTTTCATCTCGTCACCGCAACTGTGACACTGTCGGATGGGCGAACAGGCACGGGCTATACCTACAACGGCGGGCGTGGCGGGCATGCGACGGCTGCAATGATCACCCATGATCTTGCCCCCTTCCTGATCGGGCAGGACGCAACAGAAGTCGAGAAACTGACCGACGCCATGGACTGGCACATGCATTACGTGGGCCGGGGCGGTATCCTCAGCTTTGCGCTCTCAGCGGTCGATATCGCATTGTGGGACGCGCGTTTGAAAGGAATCGGGCAATCCCTCGTCAAGGTTGCAGGCGGGGCATCAGACCGCTGCAAGGCCTATGCGGGCGGCATTGATCTGGGATTTGACCTGCCCAGACTGCTGGACAGCATTCGCACCTATCTGGATCGCGGGCACAACGCCGTCAAAATCAAGATTGGCCAACCCACGCAAGAACAAGACCTCACGCGGATCAAGGCCGTGCGTGACCTGATTGGTCCCGACATCACCTTTATGGTCGATGCCAACTATTCAATGACGGTGGATCAGGCCATCTCCATGGCAAAGGCGTTCAAACCCTATGACATCACGTGGTTTGAGGAGCCGATCATTCCGGACGCTTTCGAAGACTTTGCCAAAATCCGCGAGGCCACGGGCGTGCCCGTGGCCCAAGGCGAGAATCTGCACACCATGCACGAATTCGCCCGCGCCCTGCCGCACGTGGATTTCATCCAGCCCGACGCCTCCAACTGCCTCGGGATCACGGGTTGGTTGCAGGTAGCCGGAATGGCGAAAGATGCAGGCGTGCCAGTGTGCAGTCACGGCATGCAAGAGCTGCACGTCTCACTGGTGTCGGCGCAACCCCATGGCGGCTGGCTCGAAGTGCACAGTTTTCCGATTGACCGCTACACCAAGCGGCCCCTTGTGATCGAAGATCACATGGCCGTCGCCCCGGACGTACCCGGCACAGGGGTTGAGTTCGATTGGACGAAACTGACCCCTTTCGAGGTCAGTCTGTAAAGCAGGAGCGCCCCGGCGCGGGGCGCTACGCCTCTTAGTTTTCAGGACCAAGCGCGTTCAGACCTTTAAGGATGTCGATGGCATAGGCCAGCTGGTAATCCTCTTCGCGCAGCGCGGCCGCGGCTTCGGCCTTGGCACGATCCTCCTCGATCTGACGGATCTCGTCTTCGCTGAGGGAATCGTTGTTGAGGCTCCCGCGCAGGTCCGCTTCGGAACGCTGACCGACAGCACTTGCCGGCTCATCCTCTTCCTCGGTGCTAGGGCTGCGACGCGGTTGTTCCACCACGATGTTCGGGCTGACGCCCAGCGACTGGATCGACCGGCCCGACGGCGTGTAATACCGCGCCGTGGTCAGGCGCATCGCACCTTCGCCGCGCAGAGGCATGACCGTCTGCACAGACCCCTTACCAAAGCTCTTTGTACCCACGACGATAGCGCGGCGGTGATCCTGCAAGGCACCCGCGACAATCTCGGATGCCGAGGCAGACCCGCCATTGATCAGCACGACAATCGGCTTGCCCTCTGCAAGATCACCCGGCGTTGCATTGAACCGATCGCCATCCGCAAGCTCGCGACCACGGGTGGACACAATCTCACCCTTCTCAAGGAATGCATCGGACACCCGGATCGCCTGGGTCAGCAGGCCGCCGGGATTGTTGCGCAAGTCCAGAACAAACCCGTCCACGTTATCCATGCCGCCAAGGCCCTCGACTTCTTCCTTCAGCTTGGAAATCAGGTTCGGCGTCGTTTTGTCGTTAAATGTGGTGATCCGCAGAACAACGGTCTCACCCTGAGTGCGCGCACGCACGGCCTGCAATTCGATGGTGTCCCGGACAATCGGCACATCGAAGGGCTCGGTTTCGCCTTCCCGCACAACAGTGATGACGATTTCAGAGCCAACAGGGCCGCGCATCCGGTCAACAGCCTCATCAAGCGTAAAGCCGAGCATCGAATCGCCATCCACATGGGTGATGAAATCGCCAGCTTCTATTCCAGCGTCAGCCGCGGGCGTGCCATCAATGGGTGAAACAACCTTGATAAAGCCCTCTTCCTGCGTGACCTCAATGCCGAGACCACCAAATTCGCCCCGCGTCTGCACCTGCATCGCAGCGGCATCATCAGGGGACAGATAGCTGGAATGCGGATCAAGCGAGGTCAACATGCCGTCGATGGCGGCCTCGATCAACTCGCTCGGCTCAACCTCTTCGACATACTGGCTGCGGATACGCTCAAAGATGTCACCAAACAGATCAAGCTGCTGATAGACGCCCGCATTCGCGCTGTTCTCTTGAGCGAGCAGCGGCCCCGCCACCTGCGTTGTGGCAACTGCCCCCGCCAACGTGCCGCCCAGCGCGGCCATAACGAATTTTTTCATTCCCTGTTATCCATCCTGTTCAAAACTGAACCACGTTTGCGGGTCCAAAGGCGTGTTGTCTTGTCTGACCTCTATATAGAGCGTTTCCGAGCGTTCAGCGCCACCCCCTTCACCACGAGTTGACAACGCATCCCCGTCGCTTTGTGCAGGAAGCCCGCTCATCAGGCCCAAAGGCGTGCCGCTTGCGATGATTTGTCCCGCCTCTCCATAGCTGACGCCCATACCGGCAAAGACAAATAGTGTGCCGGGCCGGGGTTCAAGAATCGTTACCGATCCAAAATCCAGCAATGGGCCGACATAGCGCAGCGTGGCCGCTGTGGGTGAAGTGACAAGTGCGCCGGGCCGCGTGGCCAGCAAGAGGCCGGGGCGCACGACGCCTGCGGCATCTGCTTCACCCGCATGGCGCAGGATGAGG
>JBCBDZ010000099.1:0-11308 GCA_038529225.1 Pseudomonadota bacterium
GTGCTCTATAAGCTTTGGCAGTTTTCAGCGACCCATGTGGGGCGGCATGAGGCATTGCGCGCTGCTGTGGCGGCCTGGGACTCGGGGGACCGGGCAGGGGCGCGAGAGGCGCTGGGGCGGTCGCGAAGTTATCTGAAGCAACTGGTTGAGGCTGCGTTTGAAGGGCGGGACCGGGAGCGATTGCAGGCCATGGCCGAGGAGCGGTTTGTGCGGCTGGAGCGCGGATTTCGCTATCTGGATTCGGTCGCACAGTTGGCGCCATTACTGGGTCTCTTTGGCACTGTTTTGGGCATGATCGACGCGTTTCAGTCGCTGCAAGCGGCCGGATCGCAGGTGGATCCATCGATCCTGGCCGGAGGTATTTGGGTGGCACTGTTGACCACGGCCGTGGGGCTTGTCGTCGCGATGCCAACCGCACTGGTGCTGGCGTGGTTCGAGGGCAGGATGGAGCGTGAACGGGCGATCGCCGATACGCTGATCCTGACCGCTGTTGCACCGGCGGGGATGCAGGGACAGTCTGCGCTCGACACTGATATGGTGCCGGCCCATGGCTAGGGCGCGCCGGGCGCGCCGGGCGCGGCGGCGGTTGTCGATGACATCGCTGATCGATGTCATTTTTCTTCTGCTGCTGTTTTTCATGCTGACGTCGACCTTTTCCAAGTTTTCCGAGGTCGAGTTGACGGCTGGCGGGGCAGGGCAGGGGGCTGAGACCGCAAACGTACCGCCGCTGTTTTTGCAGGTAGATGAGGACGTGCTGGCGTTGAACGGAGAGACAGTCGCGATGGAGACGCTGGAGGCGTCCCTGACCGGCATCGTGCCCGAGGGTGAGGCCCAGCCTGTGCTGGTGAGTCTGCGCGACGGCGTCACGGCACAGCGGTTGACCGATTTGCTTGTGGTGCTGCGTGCCATGCCTGGCTTGCGTGTCACTGTGTTGGGAGCCGCATAATGCGAATGCGTGCGGCCAGACCCAAACGCGAGCCGACCATTGCGCTGATCAACATCGTGTTTCTTATGCTGGTCTTTTTCATGGTGGCGGGCACTTTGTCGCCTCCACTGGATCGGGGCCTCGCGCTGGTCAACACGGATGATCTGGACGGTCGCCCGCCGCCGGACGCGCTGGTGGTACATTCTGATGGGCGGTTGAGCTATCGCGGCACCGACCAGCCAGACGCCGCGTTTTATGCCGCCAGCCTTGAGCCTGAGGCGTTGGTCGAGGTGCGAATTGTGCCGGATCGGGAACTGCCTGCGGCGCAACTGGTCATGTTGGGTCGAAATCTGCGCAGGGCAGGGGCAGAGAAAGTGATTATCGTAACCGAGCGGGGGCTGGAATGATTGCGGCGTCGCGCTGGATTGCGGCGGTCGCGCTGGCCATCGCCGCTGCGCTTCACCTTACGGGCATCATGCGCCTCGACCTGACAGACGATATTGAAATTGCGGGCGGGCAGGCTGGAGCAACACAGGCATCCCTTGGCGACGCCTTTGCAGACCTGTCCGAGGGCACTTTGACCGCGCTTGAGACCAAAGACGTGATGGAACCGCTTGAAGTAGAAGACACGGCTGCGGATGTGCCGCCCGAGGAGACTGTGGCCGAGACCGAAGCGACCACAGAAACACCCCGCCCAGAGCCTGAAACAGCCATCATTCAAACGCCGGTCGACACGACACCTGATCAACCGCAGCCAGAGGCTGCGGTGACCGCCGCGACATCGGAGGACGCGGTTGAGCAATCTGGTCCACAAACGACCATCGTAGCCGTTCCGGACGCCGAACCGGTGCCCACACCCACCCTGCAAGCCACAGCCCCAACCGTGACCGCAACGGATAGAGTGCCATTCGCTACGGCCACATCGCAAACTGAAACGCTGAGCGCTGTGACATCGATTGCTCCGACACCGCTTGACCCGGCGGCACAGCCCGAGACACTGACGGCGGATGAACCGGACCAGTTGGAAGTCACGCAATCCTTGCGTCCCAAGGTGCGCAGCCGCGCCTTTGAAGAACGGAACAAGCTCGACGATCCGCCGCCCACCCCGCGCAGCGTAACGCGCACTGAACAGGCCACGCCTGCGCCCCGCGGCAACCAAGCGCAAACCAACGCAAGGGCAGGGCAAACAGACGGCGCGGCAAATGCGGCAGCATCACAGCGCGCGACAGGAAGTCAGCAATCAGCCAACGCGGGTAACGCCGCTGTGTCCAATTATCCCGGGCAGGTCGTGCGGCGCATCCAGCGCGTACGCAGACCCAGGATTAGGGACGTAGGCGCGCCTGCCGTTGTCACGTTCCGCATCGCCTCCAATGGCGGTCTGAGTGCGGTGTCGATCCGGCGCAGCTCGGGCTCGGCCGAGTTAGATCGGGCAGCCATCCAGATGATCCAGCGCGCTGCCCCGTTTCCACCGCCACCACCGGGCGCGCAGCGATCGTTCAACATGCCGATCCGGGGAGGGTGAACATGCAAACGCACATTGCCCCGTTGCGCGAAAGGAGCTGGCTATGCGCCGTTATCTGACCGCCCTGTTTGCTATGTTGGCGGCCGTTTTTGTGGTCGCGGCCGTTGTTATGCCGCCAGTGGGGGACACGGAGCCTTTATCCTGCAATGGGGTGGCCGATTACCCGGTGCAGCGGCTGGCCGACAAGGGTGATGTGGGGGCCATGACATTCCTGGGCCAGCAGTTGATTGATGACGGATGTGACGGCCACGCTCAGATAGTGGGCATGCAATATCTGCAACGTGCCGCTGTTGCGGGTCATGGCCCCGCGCAGTCAATTCTGATCACGCAACAGGATCAGCATCCAGATGTGCACAGTTCCCCGATCTCGGCCTGTGCGGCCTTGCTGGCAATGGTGTTGCCGGGTGTGGATGACCCCCATCTGATGCCGGGGTCCTGTGATTAGGGTCAGTGCCTCGGACTTGGACGCCGAAGCTTAATCCGCAGCGATCTCCTGAATGAAAGAGAACCCTTCGAATTTGGGCGCGCCCTGGTGCAGTTTGGCCGTGCTGCCTGCATCCTTGTGCGCGGCGCGGAAGGCATCGGACCGTGTCCACGCGCGAAAGGCATCTTCGGACGCCCAGACTGTATGTGAGGCATAAAGCCGTGTGCCGTCTTCTGCCTCGGGACCCTTGAGCATCTGGAATTCTACAAAGCCCTCCATGTCCTTAAGGTGGCTGTCGCGGCCCAGCCAGAGATCTTCGAAGGCCTTTGCGTTGTCGGTTGAGACGGTGAAACGGTTCATTGCGATATACATGAGTTGTCCTTTTTTAGGTGTATGTCAGGGCCACCAGGTGGTTATCGAAGGCCAGCGGGTGTGTGGCGATCTGCGTCAGGGTGTTGTCCCTGAGCCAGTGCACACGACCGGTGCCGTCCGTGACAACGCAGGTATCTTGCGGCGCGGCGCAGAGGCCGCAGACATCCGTGGCCCTGACTGCGCCCGTTTGCGCACCCGCGGCGTCAAAGACGAAGGTTGTGTTGCCGCGTGGGGCAGAAGCGGCATAATGGTCATTCCCAAACGCGCTGACGCTGCCGATATAGCCATCAAGGCCGAAGAGGGCTGTGTCGTCCATTTGGGCCTGCGATAGGGTACCGTCGCCAGTGTAGAGCGCCACAAGCGGTGGCGCGTCAAACGGGTCACCCTGCCATTGGAAGCCGCAGACGACTGTATTGTCGCGGGCTGCTGCGATGTGGCGGAGGGAGTTCTGGTGCAGGTCTGCGGGCAGTTCGGCGAAGTCGGTAAGCTGGCCTGATGCGTCGAACAGCACAAGGTTGGGGCGCATTGTGTCGAGGTTGAGCTTGTCGCGCCCCGTGCTGGGGTGCGTGCGGATGCCGCCATTGGCGACGGCCAACAGGCCATTTGGCAGCCGCAGGATTTCGTGGGGGCCGATGCCTGCAGAAGTAAAGCTGTCGAGCCGCTTGTAACCCGCACTCCGGTCCCAAACGCCAATCCAGCCTTGGCCTGTGGCGATGTTATTTTCGGGGGTGAACAGCAACGTCCCATCCGACGAAAACGCGCCGTGGCCGTAGAAGTGGCGACCCTGCGGTGCGTGCAGCGTTTGGATGACGGCGCCACGGGCGCAATCGATGACCTTGGCAAAGGTGCCGGGGCGGCGGGCGATGGCCACGGCTTCGGCCACATCCGGATGGGCGGCGGCTGCGTGACCGCGGGCGGGCAGGGGGATTTCGAAGGTGATTGCACCTGCGGCTGTCAGCCCCACCAGCACGTGCTGGCCATCTGGTCTAAGTGCTGCGCTGAGGGCGATGGGGTTGCCTACATCCGCCCAACCCAGCGTTGGGGTCAGAGAGGCGGAAGTGAGCCCCGCGAGGAAGGCGCGGCGCGAGGGCATCAGTCCCCATCTAGGCTGTTGAAGCCTGCGGTGATGCCCAAGGGTTTGCCGATCTCCGTATTCACCGCATTCTGGATGTCGCGCACAGTGCGTTGCAACGCCTCGACTCGGATGCGGCGGATCGGGTCGGACACGCCCGCGAGGGCCGGATCATTGAGGGAGGCCGCCAATTCTCGGGCTTTGGCGAAGGCGGCGCGGGTGCCCGTTAGATCGCTGTCAATCATAGTGGTGGCGAGGTCTTCTAACGCGGCGAGCGACAGTTCGATATGCCGCTGCGACCGTTCTGATCGGCGCGCTTCAGCGCGGCGCGGGCGGGGGCGGTCGAACGTGCCCAAGGGACGGCCAAGGCGTTGATCGTGCAGGAATTCGAGACCGGTGGAGAGGGCGGTGTAGAGCGCGCGGCGGGCTTCATCCTCGCTTTGGAAGCGCGTGTTGTCGTTGGCGCGTGCGGTGGTCATCAGCGTCGCAAAGGCCGGCCAATCGGCGAGGATGGCGGCGGACTTGTCGGCCAGGCCCGTGGCCACCACCTGGGTTAGGCGGCAGGCGTAGTCGGTGTCTGTTTGCGGCTCATAGAGCAGCCGTTCCAATGCGGTGAAGCCTTGCGCGGCGGCAGAGACCTCCCCCCATGCGCCGGGATTGTCAACGATGGGATCTTGGGCTGCGGTCAGCCGCGCGAGCGCCTTGCCGGTGCTGTCCTTGGGATCCGGCCAGAAGTGCATTTGCAGGTTCAGGGCCTGATCCTCGATCGGGCCGAACTGGATGTGGCTGATCGAGATCCATGCGTCATAGGCGGCGTGGAACGCTGGACGCACCGCATCTGGGGCGCAGTTTTCGGCGGCGTCCGAAGCCAGTTCATCCGTGGCCTGCGCGAGCGCCGTATGACCGGGCAGGATATGCGTTTCGATGGCGCGTTGCACATCTGCGAAAGCGGGCAAGGCGGTCAGGCAGAGGGCAAGGGCAAGGCGCATGTCAGAGGCTTTCGAGGAAACGGATCAGGGCGGCGCGGTCGGCCGGCGGCATGTCGATGACCGACTGTTTGTGCGGCTCGGCCTCGCCCCCGTGCCATAGGACAGCTTCCAGCAAGTTTCGAGCCCGACCGTCATGCAGGAAGTAGGTGTGGCCGGAGACGGTTTCCGTGAGGCCAATGCCCCAAAGCGGCGGCGTGCGCCATTCCCGACCGTTTGCGCGGGCTTCGGGCCGGTTGTCAGCCAGACCCGGCCCCATGTCGTGTAAGAGCATGTCGGTATAGGGCCAGATCAGCTGGAACGACTGCTCCGGCTGACCATCAAGCCGGTGGGTTACATGTTTGGGCGTGTGGCAGGAAATGCAGCCAGTCTCGTAAAAAACTTGTTTGCCGTGCAGCACCCGCGGATCGTCCGTGTCGCGCCGCGCAGGAACACCTAGATTGGATGAGTAGAAGGACACGAGTTCAAGGCCCACATCGCCAATCTCGGCGTTGTCATGTACTGCGGTGTTGCCATTGGGCGCGGCTTGACATTTGGTTTGCAGATCGGTGCAGTCGCCAAAGCCCGCAGGGAACAAAGTTGTTGAAATGCCGATGTCTCCGGCAAACGCCCCTGCCGATTGCTCCCACACAGAGGGCTTGCCCGCCTTCAACCCGAAGCGGCCCAACATGGGCACACCGTATTCGGTCGACACGACAATCTGTGCGCGGCCAGAGATACCATCACCATCTGCATCGTCGGGGTCCGCCAGTGCGAGGATATCGGCTGCAGGGATCGCGTCGAGTAAGCCCAGGCCAATCATCTGTGGAGCCACGCGCGGGCTGATCATTGCGTCGGGGTGCAACGGGCCGTAGCCCAAGTTTGTCAGGTCGTAATGTGGCGTGCGCAAAGACGCAGTCTCGCCTCCCGACAACTGAATCACCTCTTCGGTATACGCGACTTTGATCTGCGCCTCTGCCGGGACGCCGGCGATTGAAAAATCCTGGATCTGGCCGCCGTACGATGGTTCCGGTTGCGAGGCGATGTAGCCTTCGATCTCGTCCGGGGTGGCACCGCCTGCGATGGAGACGCGCATCAGCATGGAGGTGGCGCTGTCGTCGGGTCTTTCGGGCGGGTGGCCGCGCCCGTCCTTTAAGTGACACCGCTGGCAGGACCGGGCATTGAACAGCGGCCCTAAGCCGTCTGATGCGAGCGTAGAGGAGGGGGAGGACACCCACAGTTTCTTGAAGAGACCATTGCCGACTTTAAAATCCAGCTCCTTTTCAAAGCTGATATTCCCGGAGGGCAGGGAAAACGCGTTGCGATTGTCGATCACCCGCACGGTCGCCGCACCCGCTGGATTGCTTTCGAATTGTTCGGGTTTTGAGAAGTCGGTTGTTGGCCGAATAACCGCTGCGATCCGTTCCTTTTCCGCTTCCGTTCGCGGGATCACGGGCAGGTGTAAATCCGTGAGGTCAGCTGCAGCGTCCAGCGGAAATGACAAAATTCCGACAAATAGCGTCAGGACTATGGTTGTATGGCGCAACATGACTTATAAATATACTCAGGAATTTGGAATAGCGAGGTGATTCCTGCCTCGACCCTGTGGAGAGACTGCGACATGGTGCCCTTGCAATTGGATCTGGCGGCAGACGCCCGTCCCGCACCACCGCAACGGCAAGTATCAGATGAAGCCTTTGCCTATTTGAATTTCTTGCGGTTCATGTCCATGTCCTGTCGTGTCAAACCACGCACAGACCTGTTTCAAGCGTGCGCGCTGCTGCATGCCAGCCGGTCCGCGAGCCGCGAGGCTCACGCCGAGGCGTTGATGCGTTGCCTGGCCGAAGCCCTTGCAAAACAACCGAGATTGCTTGCACCCGGTACAATCGAAATGTCGTTTGACGAAAATTGGCTGGTGCAACTGGCGGAAGCGATTGCGCAAGAAGATGACGGCAGCATCGCTTTTCTTTTGAACTCCCGTGTACTGCCCGAACACCGGCGCTTGGTCCGCTTTTTGGTCGGGCGGATTTCAGAGTGTTTTTCTCTGCTTTAGAATTATTCTAAAAAGTTCTTGCTTCTAGCTATGCCTTGCCTAGATAACGTTGGGCAAGCCAGCCAGCAATGTGCAAGCCAGCGTCAAAAATATGAGGGAGCTTGGGATGACCCAAACAGCTGTTGCGCTGTCTGTTGACGCGCGCGCCGCCATTGTCGAAGCGCTGAACCAATCTGTGGCAGAAACTGCCGTCACGACGATGTTGGCGCAGAATTTTCACTGGAACGTTAAGGGGATGGCTTTTGGGCCGTTGCACGAACTTTTCCAAAAAATCTATGAAGACCATTTCGTCGCGCAAGACGATTTGGCCGAACGGATCAAGGCGCTTGACGCCCACGCCGAAGGTACGCTGGCCGGTATGCTTGCCCGGTCAAAGGTCAAGGAAAATGACGGTCATGCGACCGACAAAGAGATGATCAAGATGATGCAAGAGGCACAAGAGATACTCGCGGCCACCCTGGCTGGCGCAGGCGAGACCGCTGCCGAAGCGGGCGACACGTTGACCGAGGATCTGTGTATTGCTCGCGGGCAAGAGCACGAGAAGTTCGCGTGGTTCCTGCGGTCGCACCTCGCCTGATCTTTTTCCGCCTTTGAGCGCAGGAAGCCACCCAGATCCTCAGCCACCCGCAGTGGTAGCCAAGTATCGAGGCAGCGACCAACGCAGGGTCTGATGACCCGGGGGCCAAGCCACGTCTCTCTCACAGCGGCGTTGGCTTGGCCCTTGTCTATTTCATTCTGGTCAGTTCAGGGCAGTGGCTGCCGAGAAGGGTGAGGTAAGGTCCATCCTTTCCACACAGACCGACTTGTCTTCGAACCCGATACCGATGCGGCAAGCGCCAATGATCATCATGTAGGTTTCCACGTCCGTGTCGGTGGCAGAGCAGGGGGCGTTCGGCGTCTCGAATGTGGCGGTGGCGGACGTGCCGGGCGCAACATTGGCAAAGGATGCGCCTTTAGAGCGGCCGACTTCTGTCTCGCCTATGTAATTCAGAAAGAACGCGTTGATTTCAGTTAGCGGCTCATCCGTTCCGTTGGCCAATTCAACTGTTATGGTACAGTAATAGTCACGCTTGCCGATGTCCTTAAGCGTGAGCGTATACTCGGCGGCGACAGAACCCGCACAGATGGCAAGACAGGCAATCAGAGGCAGGCGCATATGGGTTTCCTTATGCAACGTCGCGGACGGCGGCGACCGGTTTGACCTTTTTCTTCAGACACTTGCGCAGGTATTGCGGAACCCAGTGTTTGTATTTCCCGAGCCGGGATTGCTGACCCACGAGCATTTCGACAAAGGCGTCGCGGTGCCTGTTCTTTTTCAGCTCCTTGAACAGGGACATTTGTGCCTTGGTCATCGAACAGCCGAGGCAGTGACCTTCGCGCTTGAACTTGCAGACGTCGATGCAGGGGCTTGGGGTCTTGGCCATTTGGTACCTCGCTGTTGCCGTTTAGCTGGGTCGTGTGGTCAGGTATTGCAAGGCGCGCATCGACGAACGCGGATAAGCCGATGCGCGCGGTGGCTGCCCGGAGGAGCAGCTGTGTGCGGCCTGCTGTTTTGGGAACAACGCCGGGGCCGCACACGGGGAGCGCGTTACTGGAAGACCGCGTCGGGGTTATCGAGGCTGTCGGAGCCTTCGATCTCAATCGCGTCGACGCCCAGGGCCGCGACAGCGCGTTCGATGGACCGGGTCTGGTCGATCAGTGCGTTGACACCCCCCATGATCAACGCTTCTCCTGCGGCGTTGCCCCGTTCCAGCATGGAATCGTAAGCAAATCCAGATTCGGCCGCGATCTTCATTTCCAGCATTTCAAGCACGGCCGCGTTGAGCCGGGCACGCATTTCCGCATCTACGCCTGCGTCTGCTGCGGCGACAATCGAGGCCAGGGATTCACCGGACACGATCGAGCCGTCCACGCGGGTATAGCTGCCTAGGTAGACGTTGCGGATGCCGACAGCGTTGTAGAAATGATCGTTGTGCGTGTTGTCGGCAAAGCAAGAGTGCTCTTCTTCGGGATCGTTCAGCATAACGCCAAGACGCATACGCTCGCCCGCCGTCTCGCCATAAGACAGCGACCCCATGCCGGTCAGGATCGTGCTGATCCCAGCGTTTTCGTCTGCGGTCAGTTGGGCGCGGGCGTCCCCGCTGTCCTGCCATTGCGCGACCATCCATTCCAGATCGGACACCAGCAGCTCCGTTGCTGCCGTCAGATAGTCAGCGCGGCGGTCGCAGTGCCCGCCTGTGCAAGCATCACCCATGGCGTAGTCAGTCCAGGGGCGGTTGCCTGCACCTGCGCCGTGGCCATTCAAATCCTGGCCCCAGAGCAGAAATTCCACGGCGTGATAGCCGGTGGCGACATTGGATTCGACACCGTCTGCCTCGTGCAGCGATCCTTCGAGCAGGGCGGGGGTGATGTCCGCCGCATCAACGGTTTCGCCGGACAAGGTGAAGGACGCATTGGCCACCACGTTCAGAACGGCATATTCATTTTCGTCCGTCGCCCCGCCATAGGTGGCGTCCACATAGTCGATCAGCCCCTCGTCGAGAGGCCAGGCGTTTACCTTGCCTTCCCAGTCATCAACGATGGCGTTGCCGAACCGGTAAACCTCGGTTTGTTGGTAGGGCACGCGGGCGGCAAGCCATGCGTCCTTGGCTGCCTCAAGCGCTTCGGGCGAAGGTGTTTCCGTGAGTGTGTTGACGGCACTCAGCAAGGTCTGAGCGGTGGTCAGGCTGTCGGAGTATTTTGCCAAGGCAATATCGGCATAGGTGTCCAGAACAGCAGCCTTGTCCGCAAATGCGGGGGCGGCTGCCAAAAGCACTGTCCCAAGTGCAGTCGTCATAGTCAGTTTCATAGGTGGCTTTCCCTTTGGTTTTTCTGACGGTTAGTGCAGACGGACAACGCGTGTCTTGTCTGCAGGTGAATGCGGTGCGTTTGCTGCGCGGTGGATGCGGCGGATCGTGTCACCAACTTCGCCGGCCAATATGGCGATATGTTCTGCATGCGCGGGACCCGACAAAAGTGTCGCGATCAGAGCTGCGTCGTTTAGGTGCCCGTCAGAGGCCGTACGGATAAGGTGCACAAAAACACACTCATCTGAACCGACACAGTTGCAGCCCACTTCGTGCCGCACCAACGGTCGATGTGCCGTGCCGACGATTTTTTCCACCAGCTTTTCAAAGTTGTTCCATGCGCGATCGGCATCTTGTTCGGGCAATGCGCCGGTGTAGTCTCGGCGTGCATGGTTCTGACCATTTGGCCCCTCACACCAGAGCCTGAGATTGAGAACCAGGTTTGCTTCCCACGAGTCCATGCGGTTCAGCGCAGAGACTGTCGCACCGCCGCGTCTGTGATGTTCAGGGTTCATTTGTTCAGGATCAGCTTTCCTGCGCGGGTGATGCGCAGATAATAAATTTGACCATCCAGAACGATTGACGCCTGGGTACCGTCTTTGATCAGATCGCGCGCATCGTACGTGTCGATCTGCTGTGCATCGGGTGCTGCGGTGGGTTTCGGGACGTCTGTCATCATGTTCATTTGGTCCGCTCCAGATGGTCGAGCATACGCTCGACGTATTGGTCCGCTGGAACATCCCCATTCATCACCTCGCGCAACAATTCCTGACTGCACGGCTTGTCGCAGAGTTTGCTCTGCGTCTCATCGTTGTCCAGCTTGCCGAGTTTGGCCATGTCTCTGCTCCTGTCGGATCGGTGCGTCCGGGCTGCCCAAATGCGGGTGGCTGAGACTCGCTAAAAATATGTTGATCGTTTTTGTCGGGTACGTCAATCCTGAGTATTAATGTAAGAAAAGAAAAAGGCGCAGGAAACCCGCGCCTTGTCCTTGTTTGTGCAAAAATCAGCTTACTTCCAGCCGACCTCGTTAAAGATTTTTTGTGCTGCGGGTACATTGTTTGCAATCGCCGTTGCATCGAGGTCATCGGGGCGGAACAGCCCAAGCGTGGCCACCGACGGGCTGATCGCG
>JBCBDZ010000100.1:0-11112 GCA_038529225.1 Pseudomonadota bacterium
CGTCTGCGATCTGCTTGCCGATTTCGGCTTCGCCATTGGCAGAGATGGTGCCGACCTGGGCAACTTCGTCGCTGTCAGAGACAGGGCGCGACGCGGATTTGATGGACTCGACAACAGATGTCGTGGCCAGATCAATACCGCGCTTGAGGTCCATCGGGTTCATGCCGGCGGCAACCGATTTCATGCCTTCCTTGATGATCGCAGCAGCAAGCACGGTCGCAGTTGTTGTGCCGTCGCCTGCTTCGTCGTTGGTGCGGGAAGCGACTTCCTTCACCATCTGTGCGCCCATGTTCTCGAACTTGTCTTCCAGTTCGATTTCCTTGGCGACCGATACACCGTCCTTTGTGATGCGTGGCGCACCAAAGGATTTGTCCAGAACCACGTTACGACCCTTTGGGCCCAATGTGACGCGGACTGCGTCTGCCAGCGTGTTCACGCCTTTCAGCATGCGGTTGCGGGCATCTGTGTCGAATTTGACGTCCTTAGCCATGTCTTATCTCCTTTGAGAATTTGGATTGGAGGATCAGAAAAGCGGTGTGCGCTTACTCGATGATCCCCATGATGTCGGATTCTTTCATCATCAGCAGCTCTTCGCCGTCGATGGTGACTTCGGTACCGGACCATTTGCCAAACAGCACTTTGTCGCCGGCCGATACGGCCATCGCGATCAGCTCACCGCTGTCTTTGCGGGCGCCGGGGCCTGCAGCAACGATTTCGCCTTCGCTTGGCTTTTCCTTGGCGCTATCGGGAATGATCAACCCGCCAGCTGTTTTCTCTTCGCTTTCCGTGCGGCGTACCAGCACGCGGTCATGAAGCGGTTTCAATGCCATCTTTGCAGCTCCTTAAGGCTCAAAGTTTCTTCTCCGCACCCCTCCTCCGGGGTGATTAGCACTCAATAGTGACGAGTGATAACGGGGCGTAATTAGGCAAGCCGGCACCCTGTGTCAACAGCGCATCGAGGACAAATTTCCAAACTTCGAAACCCGGCCCGCGCCACGCAGCAAAGCGGCGGGATCAAGGATTTCGGACGTGTCACGAAACTCTCACACAGTCTTGGTTTTTACGTCATCAAACCGCGCGACGATCGGGTTTCATCTGTCATTTGGCCGGAGAGACCCAAAATGTTTTGCACAGCCCTGTTGCGCACAAGCCTTGTCGTTGCAATCCTTCCCACAGCGCTCATCGCAGGGGGGACAGAAGTGCCTGCCACACTGGCCGGGCACGCCGCCTTGCCGGCGCAAACCCTGATCCCTGCGCCAGCCGACGCACCCGCCGCCTTGCAGGTGTCGGGCAAGTACACCAGCATTCCCCGGCTCAGCGATGCACCGACGGACGGCAATGCGCTGCCCTTTCAGGGTCAGCCCGTTCAGGGGTTTTCGGGAATCCGGTCGCTGGGCAACGGGCAGTACCGCGTGCTGACGGACAATGGCTTTGGCTCGATGGCGAATTCGCCCGATGCGATGCTGTTTTTCCACACCATTGCGCCGGACTGGGACAGCGGCGCGGTCGACATGATCAGCACCACCTTCCTGTCTGACCCCGACATGGTGATCCCCTTTCCCATCCAGATGGAGGGCACCGACACACGTTACCTGACAGGCGCCGACTTTGACGTCGAAGGGTTTCAGGTCATCGATGGCAAGATCTATATCGGAGACGAATTCGGTCCCTACCTGATTGTGGCCGATGCCGATACGGGCGTGATCGAGGGCTTTCACGAAACCTTTGTGGGTGAGACCAAGGTGATGTCGCCCGATCACTACGCCATTCGTGCCGCCAATCCCCACACGCCCGGCAACGACGCCAACCTGCGGCGTTCGCGCGGGTACGAGGGGTTCGCCACCTCCATGGACCAAACCATGCTTTACCCATTGCTCGAAGGGCCGATCTGGGATGCAGAGGCGGGTGATTTCGAGCGCGTGGATGGAAACGAGGCGCTGCGGTTGCTGGAATGGGATGTGGCGACGCAGGACTGGACCGGGCGCAGCATGCTCTACCGGCTGGAACAGGACGGCAATGCGATCGGTGATTTCAACATGATCGATGAAACGCGCGGTCTGGTGATCGAACGGGACTGGGGGCAGGGGGATGCCGCGCTGGCCTGCGCCGAAGGACAGGAAGAGGGGTGCTTTGAGACGCCCGCAGAATTCAAGCGCGTCTATCTGATCGACATGGCCGGGGTCGAAGATGGCGCGCCGGTCAACAAGGTCGCTTATGTTGACCTGATGAACATTGCCGACCCCGACGGCATTGCCCGGCTGGGCAAGCGCGAAGACGGGCGGTTCACCTTTCCTTTCGTGACAATCGAGAATGTGGACCGCGTGGATGACACCCACATCATTGTGGGCAACGACAACAACTTTCCCTTCTCCAAAGGGCGCGATGTGGAGGCGTTGGACAACAACGAGATGATCCTGCTGCACGTGCCCGAGTTGTTGCAGGCACGGGCCGAATAGGGGCTGGCCTAGCCGCCCAGCACAGTGCCCGAGGACGCAACGGCCTCCGCCCCTTTGGGCGTGAGGCCGTAGACACCCGTTTCCACCTTTTCGAACCAACCATAGTGATCATCGCGCATCATCGTCGTTGCGCGGCTCACGCCCGTCTCGCGGGCCACATCCGCACCTTTGCTGGCGCCCACCTCGAACAGGTACATGGCCAGTTTCAGCGCATCCTGCCGATAGGCAGTGATCAGGCCCACGCGGGTTTGCCCCCCGTCATTGGGGTCGCCTGTACGCTGCGCAAATTCCTTGAGCAACTGCGCCTGTCTGCGCGTGTTCTTGCGTGGGGCGTAAGGGCCGGGGTCGCAATGCACCTGCACCAATGCATCCGACAGGCGCACCGTGACAAGCCCGAGGCCAAGACGGCGACACAGGCGTGTCATATCCTTGAGCGCCTTTTGGAACCGTTTCCCCTTGCCCCGCGCCACTGCCATGTAAACATCATCCGTGACCGACAGGCGGGCGATACACTGGTGCACAAGCGCCAGCGAAAATCCCAGCTTCAACTCCACGATCACCGCCGGTTCGCCGCCACGCACGGCCACGACATCGGCAGCGCCGACTTCGGATTTCACCACGTACCCTTGCCCTTCCAGAAAGGTTTTGACAGGGCCATAGAGGTCGGTTTCGCGTGCGTCACTCATGGCGCGCACCATTCAACGATGCGCACAAAAACGCAACGCTCCGAACCCTACGTGACACCCGAACTTTTGTTGTTATAAGGGCGCGAAATTCACATCTCCTCCTCAAGGATACGACACATGACAACTCTGGTTTTTGGCCACAAATCACCCGACACCGATTCCACCGGATCGCCCATCATCTGGGCGTGGTACCTCAACCAGATCAAAGGCACCGCCGCCGAAGCGGTACTGCTTGGGGAACCAAACACCGAAGCCGCGTTCATGCTGAAGAAATGGGACCTGCCAAAGCCCCGGATCATCGACAGCGTCGATGCCGACCAGTCAGTGGTGATCGTGGACACCAACAATCCGGCCGAATTGCCCGAGGCCATCAATGATGCCGACATCACGGCGATCATCGACCACCACAAACTGGTCGGCGGGCTGGAAACCAAAGGCCCCATCGATATCCGGATCGAACCACTGGCCTGCACGGCCACAATCATGTGGAAAATGATCGGCAAGGACATGGCCCAGATGCCCACGGGCGTGAAGGGCGCAATGCTGTCCTGCATCCTGTCCGACACGCTCGAATTCCGGTCGCCAACCACAACTCAGGAAGACACGGCGATTGCGCATGATCTCGCCAAGGATCTGGGCGTGGACATTGCCGCCTACGCCTCTGAGATGTTCGAGGCGAAATCGGACGTCTCGGCCTTTTCCGACGCCGAGTTGCTGCGCATGGACAGCAAGGAATATGCCGTGGACGGGACCCAGTTCCGTGTCTCGGTTCTGGAAACCACGGCGCCCAAGCTGGTGCTGGACCGCAAGGACAGCCTGATGGCCTCCATGGTGGACGTGGCCAAGGAAGACGGCGCAGACGAGGTTCTGCTGTTCGTGGTCGATATCCTCAATGAAGAAGCCACGATGCTGATCCCCAACGACCGGGTCAAGGGCGTGGCGGAAAAGAGCTTTGAGGCCACAGTTACAGGTGACACCGTTGTTCTGCCCGGCGTGATGAGCCGGAAAAAGCAGATCATCCCGAACCTCAAGGTTTAAACCAGGTCAGGCGCAGGACACCTGCGCCTTACTTACATGTACCGCGTAAGGCGCAGGTGTCCTGCGCCCCGCCTTGTCCTCGGAGACAGCCCATGACCCAGATCATTTCAGCGCTTGCCGAGGTGTCCGACCGCTACGACGCGCTTTTTGTGGACCTGTGGGGCTGTGTGCACAACGGGGTGCACGCCCTGCCGGAGGCCGTGGCGGCGCTGCAGGCCTATCGCAAGCGGGGTGGCAAAGTGGTGCTGGTCACCAACTCGCCCCGACCCCGCGCCGGGGTGACGAAACAACTGGTTGGCTTTGGCGTGCCGGAAGATGCATGGGACACCATTGCGACCTCTGGCGATAGCGCGCGCGCTGCGATGTTTCGCGGAGTCGTAGGCCAAAAGGTGCATCTGATTGGGTATCCGGGTGACGAAAGGTTCTTTGAGCCCATTGGGGTGGTCAAAAACCCCATCGACATCCAGATCGTGCCGCTCGAAGAGGCGGAGGGCATTGTGTGCACTGGCCCACGTGACCCGATGGCTGATCCGGACGTGATGCGCCCGGAATTCCTGATGGCCAAGCAATTGGGGTTGAAACTGCTCTGTGCGAACCCGGATATCGTGGTGGACCGGGGCGAGGTGCGCGAATGGTGCGCCGGGGCGTTGGCCCAGCTTTACACTGACATGGGCGGCGAGTCGCTGTATTTTGGCAAACCGCATCCGCCGATCTACGATCTGGCGCGCCGTCGCCTGTACGAACTGGGCGTGGACGTGCCGGATGCAGGCATTCTGGCCATCGGCGACGGGGTGCTGACCGACATTGCAGGGGCCATGGGCGAAGACATCGATTCGTTGTTTATCTCTGGCGGGCTCGCGGCGGCCGAGACGAAAACGGACGTTCAACCTGAGCCTGATGCGCTAAGTGCCTATCTTCAAAAGGAAATGAGCACTCCCACTTTTGCGATAGGGCAGTTGCGCTGACCTTCATTTTGCTTGATTTTCTGCGCGCGCAAAGTAATTAGATTGCGCGAAGCGTCGTTTTGGCGTCAGAAAATTACCGGAAGCAAGTCATGTTGGACAACCTGCCGCGCGGCACAATCTGTATCGAAGACATTGAAATGGGCATGTCCCGTCATCTGCGCAAGCAGGTTACGGACCGCGATATCGAGTTGTTTGCCGAAGTGTCCACCGATCACAATCCGGTCCACATGGATGACGATTACGCGCGCGACACCATCTTTGCAGGTCGCATTGCCCATGGGATGCTGACGGCGGGTCTGATTTCGGCCGTCATCGGGGAACAGCTCCCCGGTCATGGGACGGTGTATATGGGTCAATCGCTCAAGTTCCTTGCGCCGGTACGCCCCGGCGACATGGTCTATGCCGAGGTCAAGGTGATCGACATCGATTTTGCCAAGCGCCGGGTGAAGCTGGATTGCCACTGCGCGGTGGATGGCAAGAAGGTGCTTGTGGGCGAGGCGACGGTTCTCGCGCCTTCGCGGAAATTCGACTGATCCAATATGCTGCCTTGTGGCAGTGAGATGGTTTCGGGGTTTCACCCCGTGCTTCGGATTGCAACTCGGCGTTTTCGACCTCCAGAACCGGAATGCTGCGCCTTGCCCTCAAAACACGGCGCAGCTAGGCATGGCGCATGAGGATCGTGCGCGACTATCAATTTGTGGAACCGGAAGATCGCGGAGCAAGCGCGGCCATCGGTAATTTTGACGGTGTGCATCTGGGCCATCAGTCGGTGATTGATCTGGCGCGTGCTGCGGTACCCGACGCGCCCTTGGGGGTCATGACCTTTGAGCCGCACCCGAGGGTCTATTTTGCCCCCGACGCCCCTCCGTTTCGCTTGATGAGCCAGGCCGCCCGCGCCAGCCGCTTGCAAAAGCTGGGGGTGGAGCGGCTTTATGAACTGCCGTTCAATGCCGGGCTGGCCGCCCTTGCACCGGAAGAGTTTGCAGCACGTGTCATTTGCGACGGGCTGGGGCTGCGCCATGTTGTGGTCGGGGCCGATTTCTGTTTCGGACGCAAGCGGGCAGGGACGGCGGATGACCTCGTGCGCTTTGGTGCAGAGATGGGGTTTGGTGTCACCATTGCCCCCTTGATCGCCCGCAAGTCTGCCACTGTCTCTTCGACTGCGATCCGCACCGCTTTGAGCGCGGGGCGCACGCGGGATGCCGCGGCCATGCTTGGGCATTGGCATCGGATTGAGGGACCTGTCATTGGCGGCGAACAGCGCGGACGCGAGTTGGGCTATCCCACGGCGAACATGTCTATCGATGATCTGCACCCGCCGGCCTTTGGCGTCTATGCGGTGCTCGTCGATGTGCTGGAGGGGCCACATACGGGTACGTATCACGGGGTGGCCAGTCTTGGTGTGCGTCCGATGTTTGGTGAGAACCGCCCCAATCTTGAGACTTTTGTCTTTGACTTTTCCGGCGATCTGTACGGCACGCCCTTGTCAGTGGCTTTGATCGAACATCTGCGGGGCGAAGAGACATTCGACAGCCTCGATGCATTGATTGCGCAGATGGACGTGGACAGCGCGCAGTCGCGCGCCATACTGGCAGCCCTATGAGCGATCCGATCAATCGCACCGGTTTCGCGCCGAGGTTCTGGGAAACAAAGCCCCTGGATCAGATGAGCACCTCCGAGTGGGAAGCGCTTTGCGATGGGTGCGGCAAGTGTTGTCTGAACAAGCTGGAGGACGAGGACAGCGGAGACGTGGCCCTGACCCGTGTGGCCTGCCGTTTGCTGGATGACGCCAGTTGTCGCTGTGCGCAATATGAGATCCGCCATCAGTTTGTCCCCGATTGCATTGTCCTCAAACCCTCCAACATTGAAAGCCATCTTTACTGGATGCCCCGGACATGCGCCTATCGTTTGCTGCATGAGGGCAGGGGGCTGGCGGACTGGCACCCGCTGATTTCCGGCACGCCGGAGACGGTGCATCGCGCAGGTGTGTCCATGCGCGGGCGAACGGTCAGCGAATTCGATGTGGCCGATGAGGATTGGGAAGACCACATCATAGAAGAGCCGACCTAGGCCGTATTCAGAAACCCGCGTAGCGTGGCCGAGACCTCTTTGGGATGCGTGATCGGGCCCATGTGTCCGATGCCGTCCAAAGTGACGTGTTGTGCCTGCGGCAGTCGTCTTGCGATGGCTGCGTTAACGGCTTTGGACCATGGCGAACCTGCCCCGCGCATCAACAGGGCTGGCATGTCAGCCGCCGCGAACCGACCCGGCGCCAAGAGCTCTGCACTGTCATCGATGAGGAACGAGGCAGAGTCCCGCACGAAAGTGATGCGATCCGCCATATAGGTTCTGATGGATTGAGGCATGTCGTTCCAACTGGCCGCATCCCCCCAGGTGGCGTTGAACGCCCGCGCCGCCGCCATCCGGTCGCCTGCATCCAGTGCGTCATCAAAGGCTTTGGTGTTCTCTGCGTAGATTTTCGCAAACGCCGGATCATCCGCGATCGCGGGGGCGAAATACACCGGCTCAAACAGCACCAGACTGCGGACTCGCCAAGGGTGCTCAATCGCGATGCGCAAGGCGACAGTGGCCCCGAAAGAATGTCCGATCACATCGACCGGACCCAGATCATCCAGCACCGCCAGCGCCATATCCGTGGCCGTGTCATGCATGACCCCGCGCCCGTCCCAATCGCCCGACTTGCCGTGACACGGCAGGTCAAAGGCGTGCAGTGTGAGCATATCCCCAAGCGCCGCCCCCATGCCCCGCCACGCACCGACATGCCCGAGCGAGCAATGGATGCCCAGCACCTGGCGCGCGCCGGTGCCAAAACTGGCGCGATGGATGTGTGGGATCAAAGCGTGCCGGACAGGTGCATATCCAACTCGTCGATCTTGTCCTGCCCCCAGAACCGCTGATCGCCGTCGACAATGTAAAACGGCGCACCAAACGCGCCCTTGTCCACCGCTTCTTCGAGATTGCGGGCATAGGTTTCGGCCCCGGCAAGCAATCCGCTGTCGGCCAACGCAGGGTCAAAGCCGGCCGCCTCAAGGCAGGCCTTAACCACTGCATCTTCGGCAATGTCCTTGTCCTCGGCCCAGACGGCGCGCAGCACGCTGTGCACCAGCTGGCCCAGATCGCCGCCCCCTGCGGCCTGGGCGGCAATGATGGCATAAGAGGACGGCGCGGCATTTGTCGGCCAATGGGCCGGCTTCAAATTGAACGGCATGCCGAGCTTTTTCGCCTGCCGGGGCAATTCCTGCGCACGATAGGCGATCCGGTTGGGGTGGCGATCCTTGGGCGGCGTACCACCTGTGCGAGAAAACAGGGCCATGATGTCGAGCGGTTTGTATGTGACGCTTGCCCCGTGTTTGGCCACGACCTCTTCGAACCGCGTGCCTGCCAGATAGGTGTAGGGGGACAGGGTCGCAAAATAATAGTCGATATGGGCCATTTTCTTCTCCGCTGGGGGGTGTGTTGGGTTCGCGCGACGCTAACCCCGTGCTAGGTGATGTCAACATCACGAATCTGTCACATATCGTGCTGCATGAGGGGGCGCACCATGCCGAACATCCAGGAACCGAAACTGATTTCGGGCAATGCGAACCTTCATCTGGCCAAAGCCATCGCGCGGCGGATGACCATGCACCGGGGTGTGCACACCGGATTGGTCGATGCGCGGGTCGAACGGTTCAACGATGGCGAGATTTTTGTCGAGGTGTTCGAGAATGTGCGCGGCGAGGATATGTTCATCATCCAGCCCACCTCGAACCCGGCCAATGACAACCTGATGGAACTCTTGATCATGTGCGATGCACTGCGTCGCTCTTCGGCGGCGCGGATTACGGCAGTCATTCCTTACTTCGGCTACGCGCGGCAGGATCGACGCTCCAAAGCCCGCACGCCAATCAGCGCCAAGCTCGTGGCCAACATGCTGGTCGGTGCGGGAATCGAGCGGGTGCTGACAATGGATCTGCACGCCGCGCAAATCCAGGGGTTCTTTGATATCCCCGTGGACAACCTTTACGCCTCACCCATCTTTGCGCTCGACATCCGCACGCAGTTTGCGGGCAAACTGGACGACCTGATGATCGTTTCGCCTGACGTGGGTGGCGTGGCCCGGGCCCGCGATCTGGCCAAACGGCTGAACGCACCACTCGCCATCGTCGACAAACGGCGCGAAAAGGCCGGTGAGGTGGCCGAAATGACCGTTATCGGGGATGTAACGGACAAAAACTGCATCATCGTGGATGACATGGTCGACACTGCAGGCACGCTGTGCAAGGCGGCCGAAGTCCTGATCGAAAACGGGGCCAAGGAAGTACACTCCTATATCAGCCACGGCGTCATGTCCGGCCCAGCGGTCGAACGGGTGACCAAGTCGGTGATGAAATCGCTGGTGATCACCGACTCGATCCAGCCCACCGACCCGATCAAAGCCGCGCCCAACATCCGCATCGTGCCAACAGCGCCCGTGTTCGCCCAAGCGATCTTGAACATCTGGAACGGTACGTCTGTGTCGTCGCTGTTTGAGGCCGACACGCTGTCCCCGATCTATGACGGGATGTACGCGGCGGAGTGATGTAAAGGCGACGAGTGGTTGCGTTCAAGACTGATCAACGGCAGCTAGGCGGGACGAAGTGAACTTTCGATGCAAGCGCACGAACGGCAGCTTTGAAGTCTCAGCCTCCCTTACTTTTCATATTTCACTTGTTTTAAAGTAAGCGACAATGCCATTTTCAGTCAGATGAAACTGCTAATTTGAGCGATGCGAGATGTACATTTTTTGGGACGCATTGACTGGGTGTGTGCGCATCGCTTATCGGCTCGTGTTCGGCGAGAAAAATCTGACCAAGATGCAGATAGACCTAAGAACACTTGCATGTTTTGTCGGCTATATGATTGCTTTGCTTGCTGGCCTAGGTGCGGTGAGTTCCATGCAATCTGATATAGCCCTATTCTTGGTTTGGCTTGCCATTAGCGCTCCTATGGCTTGCGTGTTCATCGCACGACATCAAAGAGGTGGCCGCTGAGTTTATTCTCTAACCGCGCTTGAAAAGCGGACTTTGGTGTGCGGCGCAGCATCCGGTAAAATGGGCTCATAACTGACTTTCGCTGCGCCTATCAACGCGTGAACTCACGTTCGGCGGAGCGAGGACTGGCGCTCGGATCTTTGCCAGCCCCAAGTGACAAGTATGAACGCACGGTTAAACCGCGCCTGTAACCTGCTGATTCTACGTGAACCAGAGGCTGTCCCAGCATGGGACACCCGGCATGGCTTGGCACCGGACGGACGGGGCGCTATCAGGGCCCCTCATGAACGGCGAGGGCGACATGGCAGGCTTTTCCTTTGATCTCAAAGGCACCGACGGGCGCGCCCGGACAGGGGTGATTTCCACCCCCCGGGGCGAGATCCGAACCCCCGCCTTTATGCCCGTCGGCACGGCCGCGACGGTCAAGGCCATGCTGCCCGGATCGGTGCGCGAGACCGGCGCCGATATCCTCTTGGGCAACACCTACCACCTGATGCTGCGCCCCACAGCCGAGCGGATCGATGCCCTCGGCGGCCTGCACAAATTCATGAACTGGGACCGCCCGATCCTGACGGATTCCGGCGGGTTTCAGGTGATGAGCCTTGCGTCCTTGCGCAAACTTACCGAGGACGGCGTCACGTTCAAATCCCACATTGACGGCTCCAAACACACGCTCAGCCCGGAACGGTCGATGGAGATTCAACGGTTGCTGGGATCAGACATCGTGATGTGCTTCGATGAATGCCCGGCCTTGCCCGCGGATCGGAGCCGGATCGCCGAAAGCATGGAGTTGTCGATGCGGTGGGCCAAACGCTCCCGCGCGGCCTTCGGAGACCGCCCTGGCCATGCGCTGTTTGGCATCCAGCAAGGCGGGCTCGAAGAGGACCTGCGCGGTCAAAGCGCCGAGGCCCTGCGCGAGATCGGGTTCGAGGGC
>JBCBDZ010000101.1:0-11094 GCA_038529225.1 Pseudomonadota bacterium
GATCTTGGGACGCGGCCCAGAATAGGCGGCGCAGGCGTCATTGAACTTGCCCATCAGGCTTTCGATCTCTTCGATGCCCTGCCACAGCGGGGTCACCTGAATGTTGAACCCGTTTTCGACCCCAAAGGCGTGGCTGTTGGGATCACGTGCCGCGATCCAGATCGGGGGGCCGTTCTCTTGCACAGGCTTGGGGGCGGCGGTGGTCGCGGGAAAGGTGTAAAACTCCCCTTCATGGGCGCAATCCCCGGCCCACAACTGGCGCAACAGGGGTGTCGTTTCGCGCATGCGCTGACCGGCTTCCCACGCGTCCATCTCGGGCATAAGGCGCTCGTATTCATAGGAATACGCACCGCGCGCGATCCCCAATTCGATCCGTCCATCGGTGATCAGGTCCGCCGCAGCTGCTTCGCCCGCCAGCTTGATGGGGTGCCAGAACGGCGCGACGATGGTGCCCGTGCCAAGGCGCACGTTTCTGGTGTGATTGGCCAGATCCACAAGGCTCAGGAACGGGTTGGGGGTGATGGTGAACTCCATCCCGTGATGCTCGCCTGTCCAGACCGCGCGCATGCCGCCATCGTCCGCCATACGGGCAAGACTGATCAGTTCCTGACGAAGGTCCTTGTGATCCTGACCGGGGGTCAGACGTTCCATATGGGCAAAAAGAGAAAATTCCATCGCTTACATCCTGTCACTGGGGGCGTGGACGGCACCGCGTTCGGTGTCGCCGAAATAAAGGCCAAAGGTGCGGCTGCGCGCCTCGGTCGCAAAACGCAGCATCATGGTTTTCAGGGCGGGGCTGGCAAAGGTCTGGGCGGGCAGGTCATCAATGGGAACGGCCAACACATCCTCGTGCGGCCGCTCCTGACGGCCTTGAGCGAGGAAGTAACTGTGATGCGTGCGCCCGTCCGTCTCGTCAAACACGGAGTAGGCGTGACCGAGTGTTGCCGACACACCCATCTCAACCAACCTGTCGCGCAGGTGGTCCAGCAACGCCCCGCGATCCTTATGTGTGCACGACAGTGGTGCAAGCCCCTGCGGCGTGCGGTGCAGCAACACCGTATCGCCGTCTTGAACAATCGCGCCTGCAACCGTCAGCCCATCAAAGTGATCAAGGGCAGCCCGTTCTGTGCCAAGACTGAAAAACCGACCCGAGACATAGCCAAGCCCGGCCGCGCCATAGTGTTCAAAGGCCTCGACCTTTCCAATCAGAACGCAGTGATCGCCCGCCTCGACCCGGCTGTGCAGCGTGCAGGAAAACTGTGCAATGGCGCCGCTGACCACCGGGACGCCGTGCAGGTCATCATCGCATGGCACTTGGGCAAAGCGATCAGCCTTGGAACTGGCAAAGACGGTCGCGATATCCTCTTGGCCTTCGGCCAGCACGTTGACGGCGAAACGGGTACAACTGGCAAAGGTGTCATAGCTTGACAGAAACTTGCCCGGACACACCAGCAGCAGGGGTGGATCAAGCGAAACGGAGGTGAACGAATTGGCCGTAAAGCCAACCGCGACTCCATCCGCGCGCCGTGCCGTGACAACCGTCACGCCCGTCATATAGGCGCCAAAGGCGTCGCGCAGGGCGCGCGGGTCCGGGCTGCTCATGACAGACACGCCTTTGCAAAGGTCGCAATACGCGCGGTGACGTCCGCTGCATGGGTCATCGGCATCATATGCGCGGCATCCTCGATCACGGCGCAGTGCCCGTTGGGGGCCAGATCGGCCATGGCGCGGGACATGGCGGGGGTCGAGTTCGGCTCTTGTCCGCCGGTCATGAACAGGGCGGGGCAGGCCAGGGATTTCAGCCCGGCGTCGGTCGGCCCATCAGCATGGGCAAAGACGGTGTAGGCATCCTTGTACCCCGCCGGGTCGACGGCGCGCAGCCAGCCTGCGCAGGCGGTTCGTTCCGGGCTTTGAGTATTGCCAAACCAGCGGGCCAGCGGGGCTGTCGGATCAGCGACAGAAGTCCCATCAAGGCTTGCGGCCCGCGCGATCACCGCGGCGCGCGCGGACGGTGCACGCCGGTAAATTGCGTTGAGCGCGGCGACGCCCGCCACCTTGTCGGGCTGCGCGATGGCCAGATCAAGGGCGATCATCGCGCCAAAGGAGTGCCCGACAACCACACAAGGTGTCTCAAGGCATGTGGCCACGGTCCTTGAGTAGTCCGAAAGGGTTGGGGCGGTGTGCAGTGCCGCGCTGTCCCCATGTCCAGGCACGTCGATGGCAACAATCCGAAAATCGCGGGACAGGGCGTCAATCTGCGCTCCCCAGGCCTCGGCCCGCAGGCCAACGCCATGGATCAGCACAAGGGTCGGCCCGTCTCCGGCGACAACCGCTGCAAGGGGGCCGATCTCAGACCGCTGCCGGGTTGTCCAGATCATGGCCCAAATCCTTGAGGTCCTGATAGCGGTCACCGATGCGATGATGGGGCCGACCACCTGTTGCGGCCCCCAGAACCACGACGATTTCATCATCGCGCGGCGCGTCGGGAATGGAGAACTGAATGGTCAGGTAATGCGACCGGCGTCCTGCGTCGTTCTTGTCCATCAGAGGCACCATGATCGGCGCGTTGGCCCCTCCGCGGGTGTTGGTGAAGGCAAGGTAAGACTTGGCCCCAACGGCTTCGCGGTAGTGATTGCCAAATCGCAGCGTGTGGATCAGGCCAGAGGCGTGTTCGATCTCTCCGTTCAGGCCCACGACGGCGGCTTTGCCGTAGGCCTCGATGGCATCGCCGGACCCGGCCAGCGCGATCATGCGGTCGGTCATCATCTCGCCCAGGATCGGCCCGTAGGCCTGGATTTCCGGTTTCAGATCATCGACATAACGCCCCGCCCACGGGTTGTGCACCACCGCCGCCACGGCAAACATGCGCCAGGGCCGGTCAGCAGCACGAAACCCTTCGATCAGCACCTCTTCGTCATAGGTGACAAGTTTTCTGATTTTGGGCTGCATTGCGGCGTCTTTCCCTGGTTTGGCCCAGTATCCGTTTGCCGCCCCCGGTTTGACAAACGCAGGATTTGCAGGCCAAGCTATAAGTTCTGCTAATGGCTGTGTTGTGTATGGCGAAATCCCTTCCTCCCCTGACATGGTTCCGCGCCTTTGAGGCCGCGGCGCGGCGGCTCAGTTTTACGGCAGCGGCGCAGGAACTCGGGATGACGCAGTCGGCGGTGTCCCAGCATGTCAAAGCCCTTGAAACACGCCTTGGGGTGACGCTGTTTTTGCGCCGCGCGCGCGGGCTGTCGCTGACGGATGAGGGGCGCACGTTGCTGCCGCAGGTCGGTCACGCATTGGAAACATTGGCAGAGGCCGCACGCGGGTTCGAGGCGGGGCCATCCGAAAACCTGCTCACCATCGCCAGTTCTGTCAGCGTGGCCGAATGGGTGATCGCCCCGCATCTGGCCGAGTTCAAGGCCCGGATGCCGGATGTGCGCCTGCGCTTTGTCGGGACCATCTGGCCGGATGATTACAACACGGTGCGCGCCGATGTCGAAATCCCTTTCGGGTCGCGCAGCCAGGTCGGGCGCGCAGGCGTGATGCTGGAACCCGGCGGTCTGATCGCGCTCAAGGCGCCCGGTTTGCGCGGTCCGCTTGAGGACCTGCCGTTGATAGAGTCCGTCGGCACATCGGATGGCTGGAGCAAGTGGCGCGAGGTGATCGGCCCTGTCCTGCAGCCCGAGATTTTTGTCGATTCCTACGGCGCTGCCTTGCACATGGCCGCACAGGGCAATGGCGTCGCGCTGGTGAGCGCGTTGCTGGCGCAAAATGCAGTGTCTTCCGGGCAACTGGTCCGTGCGCACCCCGGCAGCCTGCAAAGCACCGAGGGCTACTTCCTGCGCGTGACCCCGAATGTGCCCGGCGCCGAGGCGTTTGGCGACTGGCTTCTCGAACGGCTCGCCGCAGTGCCGGATGTCCTTGTGGGGCGGGGGTAAGGTGGGCCTTGTCCATTGCAAGCGGCGTCGCGATACTCGCCCCGAAAAAAGAGACAGGCGATGACACGCAAATCCCCCCCTCTGTCAGGCTCCGGCCTGAAACAGGACCCGCATGCGGTGCGGACCCGGCGCGAGAACAACCTCGAACGCGCGCTGGGCCGTGAAATCAACACCTTGCGCAAACGTCAGCGGCTGACCGTGACGGAACTGTCTGACATGACGAAGATTTCAGCCGGAATGCTCTCCAAGATCGAAAACGGCGCGATCTCGCCTTCGCTCACCACGTTGCAAAGCCTTGCCAATGCGCTGGGCGTGCCTCTGGTGACGTTTTTCGAAGGCTATGACGAGCCGCGCGGTGTCATGCACGTCAAGGCGGGCGAAGGGGTCGAGGTGGCGCGGCAGGGCACCCGCGCCGGGCACAACTACCGGCTGCTGGGCCATATCGGGTCCAACAGCAGCGGCGTGGTCGTCGAACCCTACCTGATCACGCTGACGGCGGAGTCCGACCGGTTTCCGGCCTTCCAGCATGCGGGGATCGAGACGATCTATATGCTGGAAGGGGTGGTCACCTACCGTCACGGAGATCAGATGTTCACGCTCCAACCCGGTGACACCCTGATTTTCGACGCCGACGCGATCCATGGGCCCGAAGAGTTGACGCAACTGCCCATTCGGTACCTGTCGATGATCAGCTATCCGCAAGGCACGTGACTGCACAAAAGTTGACAGCTGTCAACTTAAGGTTGTGTTAAGGAGTGTATTTCCTTTTAGGAATAAAATTTTCCTGATAGGAATTTCGGCGATTCGTCGAACCAGAGGTACACCCCCACGATGTGCGGAATTGTTGGTCTGTTTCTGAAAACCGATGCGCTGCAACCCCAACTCGGGGATTTGATGAGCGATATGTTGATCACCATGACGGATCGGGGGCCGGACAGTGCGGGCCTTGCCGTTTACAGCGACAGCGCGGGCTACAAACTGACAGTGCAGACAGATGACCCGGACGCCGTGTTTCCTGCGCTGGAACAGTGGCTTGCGACACATGCCCCGGATGCGACCTTGCGGGTGATGAGCACACATGCAGTGATCCTTGGCCCCGAACGGCTGTTTGACGCCCTGCCTGCCGCGCTGGCCGAGGCGTTCCCGTCCGTGCGGATCATGAGCGGGGGCGCGGCCATGGAGGTTTTCAAGGAAGTCGGCCTGCCGCGCGATGTGGCCAACCGCTTTGACCTGCGCCAGATGGCGGGCACCCACGGGATCGGGCACACGCGTATGGCCACCGAAAGCGCGGTCACCACGGACGGCGCACACCCGTTTTCGACCGGGGATGACCAGTGCCTTGTGCACAATGGGTCCCTGTCCAACCACAATTCCTTGCGCCGCAAGCTGGTGCGTGAAGGGGTGGGGATCTCAAGCCAGAATGACAGCGAGGTCGCCGCCGCCTACCTCACATGGAAAATGCGGCAAGGGGCCAATCTGGGCGAGGCACTGGAAATGGGTCTGAGCGATCTGGACGGGTTTTACACCTTTGTGGTCGGCACAAGGACCGGCTTTGGCGTGCTGCGCGACCCCATTGCGTGCAAGCCTGCGGTACTGGCCGAAACCGACGACTACGTGGCCTTTGGCAGCGAGTACCGCGCCCTTGTGGGCCTGCCGGGGATCGAAAGCGCCCGCGTCTGGGAACCCGAACCCGCCACCGTCTATTTTTGGGAGCGCGCGTGATGCAAAGCTATGACCTCGAAACGCATGCGCTTCGCGATCTGAACGCAGCGATGCAGGCGCAAAGCCAACAGACCAATGAAACCCTTTGGGAGGTCGCCAATCCAAAGGGTGCCCATGCGATTGCCGTTGGACTGGATGCACCCATCGAAGTGACTGTGCTGGGCCCGACGGGCTATTACTGCGGCGGCATGAACAAGCAGGCAACTGTGCACGTCAAGGGTTCGGTCGGGCCCGGTGTCGCTGAAAACATGATGTCAGGCACCGTGATTGTCGAAGGCGATGCCAGTCAGTACGCGGGGGCCACGGCCCATGGGGGGCTGTTGGTGATCAAGGGCAATGCCTCGTCCCGCTGCGGGATATCAATGAAGGGGATCGACATCGTGGTGCATGGCAATATCGGCCACATGTCGGCCTTTATGGCGCAAAAGGGCAACCTCGTGGTGCTGGGGGATGCGGGCGACGCGCTGGGCGACAGCATCTACGAGGCGCGCCTGTTCGTGCGCGGGTCTGTGAAGTCTCTGGGTGCCGATTGTGTGGAAAAAGAGATGCGGCCCGAACACATCGCCCTGCTGGCGGATTTGCTTGAACGGGCGGGGGCCGATGCGCGCCCCGAAGAGTTCAGACGCTACGGCTCGGCCCGGCAGCTTTACCATTTCGATGTCGACAATGCATCGGCGTATTGAGGGTCTCCAGATGAACGACATTCCACGCACCACCCCGCGCGCGTCAGCCACGTTCAGCGATGACATCAATTCGGAAATCCGCCGTGCGGCGGCCACGGGCATCTATGACATTCGCGGTGGCGGGGCCAAACGCCGCGTGCCCCATTTTGACGATCTGCTGTTTCTGGGGGCGTCCATGTCGCGCTATCCGCTGGAAGGGTATCGCGAAAAATGCGAGACGTCCGTGACACTTGGCACCCGTTTTGCACGTAAACCGATTGAACTGGCGATCCCGATCACCATTGCAGGGATGAGCTTTGGTTCACTCTCCGGCCCGGCCAAAGAGGCGCTGGGGCGCGGGGCCTCTGCCGCCGGAACCTCGACCACCACAGGCGATGGCGGCATGACCGAGGAAGAGCGCGGGCATTCGGACAAGCTGATCTATCAGTACCTGCCGTCGCGCTATGGCATGAACCCGGATGATCTGCGCCGCGCGGATGCGATTGAGATTGTCGTCGGCCAAGGCGCGAAACCCGGAGGCGGGGGCATGCTGCTGGGCCAGAAGATCACCGAGCGGGTGGCTGGGATGCGCGATCTTCCGGTGGGGATCGACCAGCGCTCTGCCTGCCGTCACCCGGATTGGACGGGCCCGGATGACCTTGAAATCAAGATACTGGAACTGCGCGAAATCACCGGTTGGGAAAAGCCGATCTACATCAAGATCGGGGGCGCAAGGCCCTATTACGACACGGCTTTGGCCGTCAAGGCGGGCGCGGATGTGGTCGTGCTGGACGGGATGCAAGGCGGCACGGCGGCCACGCAGGACGTGTTCATCGAACATGTCGGGCAACCCACGCTTGCCTGTATCCGACCCGCGGTGCAGGCGCTGCAGGACCTTGGCATGCACCGCGAGGTCCAACTGGTTGTCTCGGGCGGCATCCGGACGGGTGCGGATGTGGCCAAGGCGTTGGCCCTGGGGGCGGATGCGGTGTCCATCGGGTCGGCGGCGTTGATTGCGCTGGGCGACAACGACCCGAAATATGAGGCGGAGTACAATGCGCTTGGCACCACCGCCGGGGCCTATGACGACTGGCACGAGGGCAATGACCCTGCGGGTATCACCACGCAGGATCCCGAACTGATGAAACGGCTCGACCCGATCGCAGCGGGACGTCGTTTGCGCAATTACCTGTCCGTGCTTACGCTGGAGGCGCAGACCATCGCGCGGGCCTGCGGGCACAATCACGTGCTGAATCTTGAACCAGAAGACCTGTGCGCGCTGACCATCGAAGCTGCCGCCATGGCGCAGGTACCACTGGCGGGGACGAACTGGATACCCGGGCAGGGCGGGGCCTGACCCATCAGATTTTGACAAAAAGCGAGAGACGACAGATGACAACAGACCTTGCCGCCTTTGCCGCCCAGACGGGTGTGAAATACTTCATGATTTCGTTCACCGACCTCTTTGGCGGGCAACGGGCCAAGCTGGTGCCTGCGCAAGCGATTGCAGAAATGCAGGAAGAGGGCGCAGGCTTTGCCGGGTTTGCCACGTGGCTCGACATGACGCCCGCGCATCCCGACATGCTGGCCGTGCCGGACCCGTCTACGGTGATCCAGCTGCCATGGCGCCCCGAAGTGGCATGGGTGGCCTCGAACTGCGTGATGGAGGGGGCAGACGTCGCACAGGCCCCCCGCAACGTGTTGCGCACCCTTGTGGATGAAGCAGCCAAGGAAGGCCTGCGCGTCAAAACGGGGATCGAGGCCGAGTTCTTCCTGCTCACCCCGGAAGGCACGCAGATTTCGGACCCGTTCGATACCGCCGAAAAGCCCTGCTATGACCAGCAGGCCGTCATGCGCCGCTATGATGTAATCGCCGAGATTTGCGACAACATGCTCGACCTGGGCTGGAACCCGTACCAGAATGACCACGAGGATGCGAACGGGCAGTTCGAGATGAACTGGGACTTTGCGGATGCGCTTGTCACCGCCGACCGCCATTCGTTTTTCAAGTTCATGACCAAGTCCGTTGCCGAAAAGCACGGGTTGCGCGCCACCTTCATGCCCAAACCGATCGAGGGGCTGACGGGCAACGGGTGTCATGCCCATATCTCGGTCTGGGACATGGACGGGACCACGAACGCCTTTGTGGATGAAGACCACGAACTTGGCCTGTCCGCGTCGGGCCACAACTTTTTGGGCGGCATCATGAACCACGCCACCGCATTGGCGGCGATCACCAACCCGACCGTGAACAGCTACAAACGCATCAATGCGCCGCGCACCGTTTCGGGGGCCACATGGGCGCCAAACACGGTCACATGGACCGGCAACAACCGCACCCATATGGTCCGCGTTCCTGGCCCGGGCCGGTTCGAGTTGCGCCTGCCGGACGGTGCGACGAACCCCTACCTGCTGCAGGCGGTCATCATCGCTGCCGGGTTGTCGGGCCTGCGCGCCAAATCCGATCCCGGCCCGCGCCATGACATCGACATGTACGCCGAAGGCCACCTGATCAAGGACGCCCCACGCCTGCCGCTGAACCTGCTGGATGCGATCCGTGCCTTTGACAGTGACGAAGGCCTCAAGGCGTTGATGGGGCAGGAGTTTTCATCCGCCTTCGTCAAGATGAAAGAGCAGGAGTGGAACGCCTACGCCTCTCATTTCTCGACATGGGAACGTGAGAACACGCTGGATATCTGACGCAGGCGTGCCGGGGCGGCGACAGACCCAAACGCCCCCCTCTTGAGCCGCAACAGTCTGCCACCGCGTGCCGGAAATCTGTGCGATGTGTTGCACGTGGCACCTTTGCCCGCTCTGCATTCGGTCTGTCGCAGAAACCATTTGTCATCGGTGCAAGGGCGCCACTAGGCTTTGAGCGATCTGCACATGGGGAAGGAATGCATGCTTATGGATGTCGACGCGCAGTGGTTCCGGACCTTTCAACTCGACCCTAACCTGTGGCTGATCACAGAGCCGCGCGTTCACCCGATCTTTTCGGCCAATATGCATCTGGTGCTGGGACGTGACGCAGACCTGTTGATTGACTCGGGTATGGGCGTCGCCCCGCTGCGCCCTGTGGTGGATGACCTGCGCCCTGATCCGGACCGCCCTTTCATCTGTCTGTCGACACACACCCATGTGGATCACATCGGGTCTGTGCATGAATTTGACAACCGGCTTGTCCACCCGATCGAAGCCGACGAACTGGCGGACCCGGCCCCTTACTCTCTGGAGACCGAGGGCATTTCGGATGCTTTCCGCACGTTGTTCGCCGATGCAGGCTATCCCGAACTGTGGCCCGTCCTGATCGATGCGCTGCCCCATGCAGGCTACGACATCGCGTCTTACACACTGCGCGGAGCCCCTGCCACAGGTCTGGTGAGCGACGGAGACGTCATCGATCTGGGCGACTGGCAGGGCGAAGTGTTGCACCTGCCGGGGCATTCGCCAGGGCAGGTGGGTCTGTTTCACCACGACAGCGGGACGCTTTTCGGGGCGGATGCCATCTATGACGGTCCATTGATCTATGACGGGCCGGGGATGAGCATTGAGGCCTACGCCACCACCCTGCGGCGGTTGCGGGACTTGCCGGTGCAGGTGGTGCATGGCGGGCATGATCCCAGTTTCGGCAAGGCGCGTATGGACGAGATCATCGAAAGCTATCTGAGCAAATGGGGGCACTAGGGTGACAGCCGACCTTGTCCTGACCGGAGGATGCCTGTGCGGCCATATCCGCTTTGAAGCCAAAGGCTTGCCCGAGGCGCCGCATACCTGTGCCTGCGGCATGTGCCGGCGCCATTCCGGTGCGCCACTGGTGGCGTGGGTCGAATACCCCCGCGATGCCGTTTCCTAGGTGGGACCGGTGGGGCAACCATCAACTTGGCGGTCCTCGCCCGGGTCTTCCCGCGCCTTTTGCCCGATATGTGGGAGCACGCTCGGAGCCATCGACGATGCCCCCGTCATTGCCCTCGTGACAGGTGTTTTTGACGATCCGAATGCCGAGGTTCTGGCGCCAAGGGCACATTCCTTTGCTGCATCGCGCCCGACCTGGGTCAAGGTTGCATGCGCGTGACACAGCTTGATCGGCAAGACCTGATGGACCTTCTGGCGGGGGCCGCGATCCTTGGCACGGGCGGGGGCGGGGACCTCGCCGAAGGGATCGCATTGATTGACGATGCACTGGCGCAAGGCAAGACATTTGATTTGGTGGCGTTAAGCGATGTGCCGGATGATGCGCTGATCTGCACGCCATACATGCTGGGGGCGATTTCTGATCTGCCTGCGGATGAGGAAACCGCTTACGCCCGTCTGCCCCGCATCGATGTCCCGCCAATTCTGCTGGCATATGAGCGGTTCCAGCTGCACCTTGGTCAGCCGTTTTTCGGCGCGGTCCCGTGCGAGATGGGCGGGTCCAACACTGCCGTTGCCTTTTACGCCGCCGCCATGGCGGGCCACAAGATCATTGACGCAGATCCGGCGGGCCGGGCGGTGCCCGAGATCACCCATTCCACCTATTTCATCGCCGGTTTGCCCGCGGCCCCCATCGTGCTGGCCAATGAGTTTGGCGAAGTCATGGTGCTTGAGAACATCATGGATGACATGCGGGCCGAAGCGGTCGTGCGCGCGCTGTCGGTTGTGTCGCGCAATGACATTGCAGCCATCGATCACGCGTTGCCCGCGTCCCAATTGCGCGGGGCGATCATCCCCGGCACCCTTTCCCGGGCGCTTGCCCTTGGCCTCGCGATGCGCGCGGCCAAGGGCAAGCGCCCGGGAAAGGGTGCCGG
>JBCBDZ010000102.1:0-11072 GCA_038529225.1 Pseudomonadota bacterium
GAGGTGATGGCCCGCGACTTTCCGCATCTGGATGTTCTGGCCTCGCTTGAGGGGCGCGACGATCCGGATCTGATCCAACGCCTTTTGCCCGAAACCTTTGCCGAGACGCCTGACATCATTGGCATTTATTCCTCGGCAGCGGGCAATGACGGTTTGCTGCGCCACTTTGCGGCGCACCGGCAGGAAAACCGCCCCATTGTGGTTGCCCATGAGCTGACCGAGCTGTCTCGGAGCGCCCTTTCGAGTGGTCATTTTGATGCGGTCATCAGCCAGGATGCAGGCCATCTGGTCCGTTCCGCCGTGCGCATCATGCGTGCCAACAGCGACCGGACACCGATCAATCTTGCGCAGGAACGCATACGCATCGATGTTTACCTGAAGGAAAACATGCCCTTTTAGGGCACGACAAGGAACATGCCCCGCGCGGGGCGATCAACTGGGAGGATCATCTATGAAAACCATCAAGGGGCCGGCGCTGTTTCTTGCGCAGTTTGCGGGCGACGACGCGCCGTTCAATTCCTGGGATGCGATCACGAAATGGGCGGCAGACTGCGGCTACAAGGGCGTGCAGGTTCCAAGCTGGGATGCCCGGCTGTTCGATCTTGCCAAGGCGGCCGAGAGCAAGACCTACTGCGATGAGTTCAAAGGGCAGGCTGCGGCCAACGGAGTCGAGGTCACCGAGTTGTCAACGCACCTGCAGGGCCAGTTGGTTGCCGTGCATCCCGCCTACGACAGCGCATTTGACGGTTTTGCCGATCCATCGGTGCATGGCGATCCCAAGGCGCGTCAAGAGTGGGCCGTGGATCAGGTGATGAAGGCGATCTCCGCCTCGGCCAATATGGGGATCAAAAACCACGTGTCTTTCTCGGGCGCGCTGGCATGGCCCTATGTGTACCCATGGCCGCAGCGCCCTGCGGGGCTGGTTGAGACGGCCTTTGACGAGTTGGCGGCGCGTTGGCGTCCGATCCTCGATCACGCCGAGGACAATGACGTCAACATTTGCTACGAGATCCACCCCGGAGAAGACCTGCACGATGGCGTCACCTTCGAGATGTTTTTGGAGCGCGTGGACAACCATGCGCGCTGCAACATGCTGTATGATCCCAGCCATTACGTGCTGCAATGTCTGGATTATCTCGACAACATCGACATCTACAAAGACCGGATCAAGATGTTCCACGTCAAGGATGCGGAGTTCAATCCGACAGGCCGGCAAGGCGTATATTCAGGCTACCAGCCCTGGGTCCACCGCGCGGGGCGCTTTCGGTCACTGGGCGACGGGCAGGTCGACTTTGGCGCGGTGTTTTCCAAGATGGCGGCCAATGATTTTGATGGCTGGGCCGTTGTGGAATGGGAATGCTGTTTGAAACATCCCGAGGACGGTGCGCGCGAGGGCGCGCAGTTTGTGTCTGATCACATCATTCGGGTGACAGAGCGTGCGTTTGACGATTTTGCCGATGGTGGCACGGACGAGGCGGCCAACAGGGCGATGTTGGGGATTGATTGAAAGCGGCCCTCCCCTTTCGGCGGCACAGCCGCCTTTCGGGCAGTGGGGCAAAGTTTTCTTGGCAAGATGAAGTTGGATCGGTGCGCAAGCGCCGTTAGGGGAGAGAGATATGGCGCGGATCAAGTTGGGTATGGTGGGGGGCGGCACTGACGCCTTTATCGGGGGGGTGCACCGCATTGCGTCCCGCATAGACGATCGGTTTGAACTGGTCTCGGGGGCCTTGTCGTCGACGCCGGAAAAGGCGCAGGCCTCGGGTGAGGCGCTGGGTCTGCCCCGTATCTATGACGATTTCAAAGCGATGGCGATCCGTGAGGCGCGCCTGAAGGACGGGATCGAGGCGGTGTCTATCGTGACCCCGAACCACGTGCACTATGCCGCTGCGCGCGAGTTTTTGAAGCGCGGCATCCACGTGATCTGCGACAAGCCGCTGACTTCGACCCTGGCCGATGCAAAGAAACTGGTGAAGGTCGCCGAAAGTTCGGATGCGTTGTTCGTGCTGACTCACAACTACACCGGTTATCCGATGGTCCGGCACGCGCGCGCGATGGTCGCGGCGGGCGAGATTGGCACCATTCGTGTGGTGCAGGTCGAGTATCCGCAGGATTGGCTCACGCAGGAAGAGACCTTCAAACAGGCCGAGTGGCGCACCGATCCGGCGCGTTCCGGCGCCGGGGGATCGACGGGTGACATCGGCACCCATGCCCACAACCTTGCCCGTTTCATCACCGGACTGGAGGTGGAGAGTCTGGCCGCGGATCTGGACGCCTTTGTTCCCGGTCGGCAGGTGGATGACAACGGACACGTGATGCTGCGATTCAAGGGCGGGGCCAAGGGGATGCTCTGGTGTTCTCAGGTTGCGCCGGGCAATGAGAATGCATTGCGTATCCGCGTCTATGGCGACAAGGGGGGCCTTGAATGGGCACAGGAGGACCCGAACTATCTGTGGGTCACACCGTTTGGAGAACCTACGCGCAAGATCACCCGCAACGGGGCTGGGGCTGGCGAGGCCGCAGCGCGGATGAGCCGTATCCCCCCCGGTCACCCCGAGGGGTATCTGGAAGGTTTTGCCAACATCTATTCCGAGGCCGCAGACGCGATTGAGGCCCACCGCAACGGCACACCGCCTGACAGCGCGGTGACGTATCCAACCATTCAGGATGGATTGAAGGGGGTGCAGTTCATTGATGCCTGTGTGCGGTCTTCGGCGCGCAATGCGGCTTGGGTGACGCTGTAAACCCGGACCTTACGCGCAACAGGTATCCCGGGCAGCGCAGCGCCGGGTCGCGAATCGAGGGTTAACGCCTTTGTTTCAGGGCAAAACGGCAATACACAGCCCGTACACCAAGCGTGCACAACCTGTGCACCGCGCGAGCACCGCATGCCGGGTTAACAGGGCGTGCGATGGTGTTCGTTAACAACGGGTGAAGAGCTGGTTGGCGGGAGAATGCGGACCTCTGCTTGCACGTGGCCAATGACTGTTCCCAGCCCGAAGCGGACATTGCGTTGGCATCAAGATTGAACATACACGGGCTTTATGCGTTTTTTATGTGCCACTTGGCGACGAACCTCCGCAATAGAACAAGTTCGAAGCGTAAAATCGAGTTGGACTGGTTTTAAAAAGAGCACCAAGCCTTCAGCGCGATGTTAGCCATTTCCCTTTGTCGCTTTTCGATCTGTTTTGGCGTCCACATTTCATATTCTGCAAGTGCGGAGGTGATTTTTAGGCTACTGTCTTTGAAGTGCTTCTTCTTAGCTAAAAAGCTATCATTGGGCATTGAATTGTTTTCACTTCTTTTTAGGAGACAAAGATTGCCAATGCGGTTCTTATAGTCGGCGTGTGTGTCACCATCAAAGCTTTCCCAGCCGACCTTTGGATGCGCTTTTGGAAGAATGTGCTCAAGCGTGATCTGCTGAGGGTCGGTGTTGACCCATTCGTCTTCAGTTTTCGTCGTCGATTCGGTGTGTTCTAACTCCCGTAAGATATAGCGAGCCAAGGCCGCCTTTGACACGCGAGCGTTTGAAAATACTTCGATAAAATCTTTGTCTGAGACAAAAACCTTCGTCAAAAGTTTTACGAGATCGTCATGCTTCGAAATCTGATCTTTTGTGATCTTCAAAGCCGCATCTGCAAACGCTTGTTCATTTACGCCGCTCCGCGTCCTTGCAGACATTACGAGGCGGACGCTAAGTGAAGTTAGGTATCGGATGGTCTTCTCGAATTCCTTTTTTGAAAACTTCGTTGCAACCGCTAGTAAGAGCGGTCTCATGGGTTTGAGATCAAAAAAATTAAAGTCGTTCAGATACTTCCGAGCACTTGCTGAGTAGTTGTCCCAAAAATCATTTTCAGAGTTAAAGGTAGCCGTGTACGTGCGCGAAGTCTCGGCCAAGGAGGTCAAGAAGGAGACTGAAGTCCCCTCGCTCTTATACTTGGTTTGGATTGCGTCATATACCCCATCAGCGCGCACGAAATTCGAAAATGCTATTAGGTAGTGTCGAAGAAAAGAAACTTGTGGGTCATCATCTTCCAAGTCCTGTAGGTTTTCTAACATGTTTGACCACTTCGACTGTGCGACACCGATCTGCTGATCTGCTAGCCCAAAAAGGTAACTCTTCACTAGGTCGGCTTGGGATGTTCTGAGCCCACGATCGTTTAGCGTTTCGAACATTTTGAAAGCGCGAGATTGATCATGCGCGCGCAACAAGATGACTTGCGCTGAGCTTTCAAGATAGTCGATCCAGTTGTTTAACGTGTCCGGCGCGTCAACGCCTGTTACCGAGTTTGCAATCGTTTCAACCCGTTTTGCTGCAAGAAAGTAGGCACTCTTTAACAGTTTGTGAGAGGTGCGGCTTTCGGTGGGCGGCCACGCTGACTCAGAGTTCTTGGAAGTGAGACTTTTAAAGAAAGATCGGTCGTCTGTGTTTAGGGAAAGCCGCTGCTTAAAGCCTTCCCTACGGTCACTACTAAAAAGATAGCTGTTCTGGAGTGCTGTAGAAACGTCTTTACCGATATCATTCGCGTTCAAATAGTCTCTAATCGCCGTCAATAACAAATACGTGGTTGTCAGTCTTTGTTGGCCATCCACTACACTTAAGTTTCCTGCATCGGCGCTTTCGATTGCGACGATTGTACCAAGAAAATACTCCGAATTTCCTCGGTAAGCCGCCTCAACATCAGAGAACAGCTGTTCAACTTCTTCCTCAGTCCACGCATAGTCGCGTTGGTGTGGAGGGATGCTCAATGAGAAATCAGAGAAAATCTTGGCGATCCCAATGTCGTCAAAACTGAAAGTTTTCATAAATTTCCCTAGCCCTGCACCGTAGCCGAAACGCTAGGCCTTCCATAGCC
Source organism: Pseudomonadota bacterium (assembly GCA_038529225.1). Taxonomy (GTDB): domain Bacteria; phylum Pseudomonadota; class Alphaproteobacteria; order Rhodobacterales; family Rhodobacteraceae; genus Tateyamaria. The sequence goes on from JBCBDZ010000102.1 coordinate 4,854, forward strand.
GATGCGCAAGTTGACCAATGCCCGCCAGTGGGGTCAATGGTGCGTCAATCAGGTGTGAATTTGTGCGTGACGGACAGCTGTCTGCCCAAACTTTGCAAAGTCCGCTTCCTGCGCATAGCGGCCACTTGCTGCCAAACCTACCCCGGTCATCCTGGAATCAAACCCGTCCCTTCGCTGCACCTATCAAAGCCAACCCACCCGGATCGGCTTGTCAGGATTCTGCCGCGCTGGGGGCGCATGGTTGTGTAACCTCTCCAACCCACGCAAGAGTTGCGGATATGAAAAAGGCCCCGCACGGGGCGGGGCCTTTGACGTGCGGCGCAGGTGTCCTGCGCCCGATTGAAACGTGCTTACTGTGGAATATCGCCCTCAATCCCTTCGACATAGAAGTTCATGCCGGCCAGTGTGCCATCATCCGCCGTCTCGCCCTCGGCCAGCCATGGCGTGCCGTCCTGCTTGTTCAAGGGACCAGTGAAGGCGTGGTAAGACCCGTCGGCAAGCGCGTCTTTCAGGGCCAGCGCTTCATCCTTTACCTTGGCAGGCACTGCGTCGGTGATTTCGCCGATGCCAACCATGCCGTCGCCGATGCCGTGCCATGTGTCTTGCTGTTCCCACGTTCCTTCCATCACGGCGCGCGTCCGCTCGACGTAGTAGGGGCCCCAGACGTCCAGCAGGGCGCTGACCCGCGGGAAAGGCGCGTAGGCAGACATGTCCGACGCCTGACCAAAGGTGATGACGCCACCGGCTTCCTGCGCGGCGGCGTGGGGTGCGGTGGAGTCCGTGTGTTGCAGCACCACGTCCGCGCCCTGTTCGATGAGAACGGTGGCAGCGTCGGCCTCTTTGGCCGGATCAAACCAAGTGTAGACCCAGATGATCTTGAACTCGACATCCGGGTTCGCCTTTTTGGCGTGGATATATGCCGAATTGATGCCCCGGATCACTTCCGGGATCGGGAAAGAGGCGATGTAGCCGATGATATTACTTTCCGTCATGCTGCCCGCGATGTGACCCTGTACGGCCCGACCTTCGTAAAACCGCGCCGAATAGGTCGACACGTTGGGGTGAAGGCGTTTGTACCCGGTGGCATGTTCGAATTTCACATCCGGAAACTTGGCGGCGATGTTGTTGGTCGGGTCCATGTAGCCGAACGATGTGGTAAAGATCAGGTCTGCCCCGTCCAGCGCCATCTGCGTCATCACGCGTTCGGAATCCGGGCCCTCGGCCACGCTTTCGACAAAGACGGTTTCAACCGCATCGCCAAATTCCGCCTCGACGGCCTTGCGGCCCTGATCATGCGTAAACGTCCAGCCGCCGTCTCCGACCGGGCCGACATAGACAAAGCCGACCTTGGTTTTTTCGTGCCCGTCGGCAAAGGCCGCGCCGGTCAGGCCAAGCGCGAGTGCCGCACTGGCCATCAGTGTGGTGAGTTTCATGAGTGTTTTACCCCCTAGTGCCGCCCCAGAGGGACGCATTTTAGTTTTGCCCCTTATCCCGAGGCGTGGAATGTGCGCCCCAGTGATCCGGGTGCGCGTGATTTGTCGCTGGACAGAATCACCAGAACGATGATCGTCACGATGTAGGGGGACATTGCCAAATACTCGACCGGAATGGCAACGCCTGCCCCTTGCAGGTTCAGTTGCAACTGCGTGATACCGCCAAAAAGATAGGCACCCAGCAGCACCCGCCATGGTTTCCAACTGGCGAACACCACCAGCGCGAGTGCGATCCAGCCGACACCGGCCGTCATCCCTTCGGTCCATTGGGGCACGCGGACAAGGCTGATATAGGCCCCGCCCAGTCCGGCACAGGCCCCGCCAAAGAAGATCGCCGCCGTGCGGATGCGTTTGACTTTGTAGCCAAGCGCGTGCGCGGCATCGTGGTTTTCGCCCACGGCGCGCAGCACCAGACCGACACGCGTGAATTTCAGCGTGGCCCATGTTGCGGCAACAAGCGCAAGACCAAGGTAGACGACCAGATCGTGCCCGAACACGATGGGCCCAATGACCGGAATGTCGGCGAGCGGCCCGAGGGGCGTGGCCTCCATCCGCGGCGGTTTGATGCCCACATAGGATTGCCCCATGAGGGCTGAAAGCCCAAGGCCGAAAAGCGTCAGCGCAAGGCCAGAGGCCACCTGATTGGCCAGCGCCACCTGAGTGAGAAACGCAAAGAGCAGGCTGAGCACGGCCCCCCCCAGTGCCGCTGCGACAAAGCCAAGGGCCGGTGAGCCTGAGTTGACACTGATGATGAACCCGCACACGGCACCGGTGATCATCATCCCTTCGACCCCAAGGTTCAGAACACCGGCCCGCTCAACAACAAGTTCGCCAATGGCGGCGAGCAGGATCGGGGTGGCGGCGGCGATCATGGCTGCGATCAGCAGAATGGGGTTGATGGCGGATAGGTCCATTCTAAAAACCCTCGACAGGGAGGCAGCGGATCATCAGCGGTTTATCGTCGCCGCGATCTACGTTCAAAATCATAACGTCCGAGTCAGAAAACACCGCTCGTCCGCGCCAGACAACGGGGTCCGTCTCGGATTTGAAATCACCGACCATTTCCAATGTCTCTTCAAAATAGGCCCATGTGCCTGACCAACTCATCAGTTTGATGTCCGCTCCGTCGAACGCATACCCTTGCCCGGTAAATGGCATTGGCGGATCGTTATCACCAAGGGCGAGACGAAACGAAAACTCCGGATGTGGCAGCGCATCCGCGTCCACGGGATTGACCAGTGGAGAAACGCAGTGATGGAACGAATTGGCAATCGCAAGTTGTGGAACGCCAAGTGCGACCACGAGGATCACTGATCGAATCACGCCACCTCTCCCGTCCCGAACCGCACGCGGTAGTTTGTCAGCACATCCAGTGCGAGCAGGAAAAACAGCAGCATGCCCTGAAACACCTGAATGGCGGCCGCAGGCAGGCTCAGTTGCGACTGGGCAATATCCCCCCCGATGTAAGTCAGCGCCATCAGCAACCCGGCCGCCACAATCCCGAGCGGGTTGAGCCGCCCGAGAAAGGCGACGATGATCGCCGTAAACCCATAGCCGACGTTAAAGTCGATCGTGATCTGTCCGGCGGGGCCAGACACTTCAAAAAATCCCGCCAGCCCGGCAAGCAAGCCAGACATGCCCAGACAAAACAGGACCAGCCGCGCGGGGTTCACACCGCCGAACTTGGCCGCGCGGGGCGCCTCACCGGTGACCCGTATGGCAAAGCCAAGGCGGTGCCGGGTGAGCAAAGCATAAGAGAAAATCACTGCGATCAGAGCAGCGACCACCCCCCAATGCATGCCCGTTCCCGCGATAATCTCGGCGTTGTGCGCGGACGGATACTGTTGCAGGTTCCGCGATCCGGGAAATCCAAACCCTTCCGGATTCTTGAGCAGGCCCAACGACATGGAGGCCAAAAGCTGCTCGGCCACGTAGACGAGCATCAGGCTGACAAGAATTTCGTTGGTGCCGAAGCGCACCTTGAGAAAGCCGGGGATCAGCGCCCACAGACACCCGCCCAAAGCGCCCGCAAGGATCATAAACGGGAAAATGAAGACGCTCTCCAATGGGTAAAGCGCGAGGCCCGCTCCCGCCCCGCAAATGGCCCCGACGATATACTGCCCCTCGGCTCCGATGTTCCAGATGCCCGCCTTGAACCCCAGCGCCAGCCCGATCGCGATCAACACCAGCGGCGCCCCCTTGATCAGCAATTGAGGGCGATAGAAAAAGGCGAACTCGCCAAACAGCGGCTCCCAGAAAATGGTCACGATGGCCTCGATCGGGTCCTTGCCAAGGGCTGCAAACAATGCTCCGCCAAAGATCATCGTCGCCAGAACCGCCAGAAGGGGCGTGGCCCATGACATTGTCGCGGACGGCTGTGGCCGTTTCTCAAGCCGAATCACGTGCGTATCCCCTGCTTCATCTTGCCAGATAAACTTCCGCCGGAGGCTCCCGAACGATCAAACATGCGCCACCTCCATCCCATGGGCGCCACCCAGCATCAGCCCGATCTGCTCCACATCCAGCCCAGCGGTCTGGACCGGCGCACTCAACCGCCCTTCGTTCAGCGCGGCGAAGCGGTCTGAAATCTCCATCAACTCGTCAAGATCCTGCGAGATGATGACAAGGGCGGCGCCACCCGCCGCCAGATCAAGCAGGGCCTGCCGAATGGCGGCGGCTGCGGCCGCATCCACGCCCCAGGTTGGCTGGTTCACCACCAGTACCTCGGGGCGCTGCAAGACCTCGCGTCCGATCACGAATTTCTGCAGGTTTCCCCCCGACAAGGACCGCGCCGCGTTGTGCGGCCCCGGCGTGCGCACATCAAAGTCAGCGATGATCCGTTCGGCAAAGCCGCGCGCGCGCGCCCAGTTGAGCATCCCGCCCCTGGACAGTTTCTCTCGTGCCATTCCGGTCAGCATGGCGTTCTCGGTCAGTGACATGTCCGGGGCGGCGGCATGGCCCAAACGTTCTTCGGGCGCGGCCAAAACACCCAGCCCGCGCCGTGCTTCGGGGCCGATGCCCGACAAATCGCGCCCGTGAAACTGGACCATCCCGGGGGCGCAGGGCAGTTCACCAGACAGCACCCCCAACAACTCATCCTGCCCGTTCCCGGCCACACCCCCGATGCCCAGAACCTCGCCCGCCTTCACGTCGAACGAGATATCTTTCAAAGCCATCCCGAAGGCGGACGGTGATGCGGCTGACAATCCGGTGACCGCCAGCATCACCTCGCCAGCCGCATGGGCGGCCCCCTTGGGCGTTGCCAGCGTGCTGCCCACCATCAGCTCCGCCATTTCCCGGGCCGAGGTGTCGCGCGGCACGCAGGTGCCCACATTCTTGCCGCCCCGCAGGATCGTGGCGGCATCACAAAGCGCACGGATTTCTTCCAGCTTGTGCGAGATGTAGAGGATCGCGGTGCCCTCCGCCTTCAGCTTGCGCAGGGTTTCAAACAGGATGTCCACCTCTTGCGGTGTCAGCACGCTGGTCGGTTCGTCCATGATCAGCAACTTGGGATCTTGCAGCAAACACCGAATGATTTCAACGCGTTGCCGTTCCCCTGCCGACAGGTCCCCCACGATGCGATCCGGCGACAGGGGCAGGCCGTAATTCTCCGAAACTTCGCTGATCCGACTGGCCAACGTGGCCATCGGGGGCGGCGCTTCCATGCCCAGTGCGATGTTCTCTGCCACGCTGAGCGCGTCAAAGAGAGAGAAATGCTGAAACACCATGCCGACCCCTGCGGCGCGCGCGGCCCTCGGGTCGACCGGGGCAAAGTCTGCGCCGTGCATCTGCATCACACCGCTGTCGGGTTTGACTAGCCCGTAGATCATCTTGACCAGCGTTGATTTCCCTGCGCCGTTTTCCCCCAGTAGCGCGTGGATTTCACCAACGCCGATTTCGAAGGATACGGTATCGTTTGCAACGACGCCGGGATAGGCTTTGGTCAGGCCCGAAAGAGACAGAAGAGGGGTTGTCATGCGCGCACCTCCGCCCGGGTCTGGGCCTGCTTGCGCCTCATCAGTAGCTGATGGGCCACCCCGATCGCAATCATATGTGGTTGTTTGCCCAAAGCCGGATCGCCGATTGGGCACGTGATGCGCGCAATCTGTTCGGGCGCATGGCCCAAGGCAGCCAACCGTTTGCGAAAACGGGCCCATTTGGTGGCCGAACCGATCAGCCCCACAGAGCGGAAGTCGCGCTGTAACAGAGCATGGCAAAGGCCCAGATCAAGATCATGGGAGTAGGTCAGGATCAGGTGATCGCCATCCTTGGGCGTATGTGGAACGAGGCGCGCCGGGTCCTGTGCGGGCAGAACTGTGACCCCGGACGGCACGGCATCCGGAAAACGGCCTGCCGCAGTATCGACCCACGTCAAGGCGATCCCGGGCACCGGGTGCAGGACATCGACGAGCGCGCGCCCGACATGGCCTGCGCCCCAAATCCAAAGTGGCTGATCCGGTGGCCGTACGCCTTCAATGAACCAGCCGTCAACGCGCCGTGCCTCTGGCACTTGCCCTTGATTGCGCGCGGTTTTGAGAATGCGTTTGACAGACATCGGCATCGGGTCAGGCCCGCGCGCGATGACGGTTTCGGGCAGGGCGCGGGCCCGCTTCAGATCATAGACTTCGCTGATCACCTCGACAGCCCCACCGCAGCATTGGCCCAGATCGGGCCCAAGGGCATGGCCAGGGATACCTCAAGCCGTCATGCCCTTGGGCCCGATCTG
>JBCBDZ010000103.1:0-11058 GCA_038529225.1 Pseudomonadota bacterium
AAACCATTCTGGCCATCGAAGACGCGCTGCGCGGTGCTGTGCCCGATATCAGGTTCCTGTCGACCGAGTCGGTTGGCCCCAAAGTGTCGGGCGAGTTGATCCAGACCGCCGCACTTGCCGTGGTTTTGGCCATTGCCGCCGTTCTGATCTATATCTGGCTGCGCTTTGAGTGGCAGTTTGCGCTCGGGGCCGTCGCGGCCCTTGTGCATGACGTGATCCTGACCATCGGCGTGTTTTCCGAACTGCAGATCAAGTTCGATCTGGCCATCATCGCGGCCCTTCTCACAATCGTGGGCTATAGCCTGAACGACACGGTGGTTGTGTTTGACCGGGTGCGGGAGAACCTGCGCAAGTACAAGAAACGCCCGTTGGCCGAGGTGCTCAACATCTCGATTAACGAGACGCTGAGCCGGACCTTGATGACATCCGTGACCACGCTCTTGGCGCTGATTTCGCTTTACGTGCTGGGCGGGGATGTGATCCGCGGCTTTGTCTTTGCGATGATCTGGGGCGTGATCGTGGGGACGTATTCTTCGGTCTTTGTGGCCTCGACCATCCTGTTGTGGCTGGGGGTCAAGCGCAACTGGGACAAGCCGGATGCCAATGCAGGCAACCAATATGCCAACATAGATGCCTGACCTGATCGGTTCGGCCCTGGCCTTGCCGGGGCTGTGGTGGTTGTTGGGGGCAATTGTGGTGGCAGGGCTCGTGCGCGGGTTTACCGGTTTTGGCTCTGCGATGATCATCATGCCCGTGGCCAGTTCGGTGCTGGGCCCGTTTGCGGCGCTGACATTCATTACGGTTGTGGAATTCTGGGGGCCGCTGCCCAACCTGCGCGCGGCATGGCGTACGGGGGATGCGCGAGAGGTGGGGTTGTTGCTGGTGGGTGCCGCGATCACGTTGCCGCTTGGACTGTGGGCGCTGTCGATGCTGGACCCGGCGGTCTTTGGCTGGGCCGTGTCTGTGGTTGTTCTGGTCCTTCTTGTTCTGGTGATGACAGGCTGGCGTTATGCCGGGCGGCTCAGCCGTCCCAGTATCGTTGGTGTGGGCGGGGTTGGCGGGATTCTGGGTGGTCTTGTGGGCGTGCCGGGGCCGCCTGTGATCATGCTTTACATGGCCAGCGCGCTGCCGATTGCCGCGATCCGGGCCAACTTTCTCTTGTATCTTCTGGGCATTGACGTGCTGATGATGGCAGTTTTCGTGACCACGGGCCTTCTCGATCTGTCGGCGGTGATTGTGGGGCTTGTGTGCGTGCCGATCTACATGTGCGCCAATGTGGCGGGTGCGTGGCTGTTTGACCCATCGGCGGAACGACTTTTTCGCGCCCTGGCCTATATCGTGATCGCACTGTCCGCTATTATGGGCCTGCCTGTCTGGAGTTGAGCGATATGCGTCTGAATGAGATCACCTATACCGATGCCAAACCGGTCGAAGGCTATGGCCCCGGTTTTTTTCGCATAGGCGGTATGGTGATCGAGGGCGCTGTGCTGACCGGGCCCACAGGCACAGGGCCGTGGGGCGGGTTGGACGCACCCGAGGCCCTTCTGGACCTTTCGGGCGCGGTGGATGTGCTGTTTCTGGGCACGGGCGCAGAGATCACGCATATCCCGGCCACCTTGCGCGAGAAGTTGGAAACGGCCGGGATCGGCGTTGAAGTGATGTCCTCGCCTTCTGCGGCGCGCACCTATAATGTGCTTTTGAGTGAAGGGCGTCGCGTCGCCCTGGCGATGCTGCCTGTGTGAGACGGGCGAATTTTTTGAAAATTCGCCTTGGGGGGCCAGCCCCCCGACGCGTGCCGCGTCTCCCCCCGAAGTTTATTTGGCAAGATGAAGTTGGAATGGGGGCTTTTGCGCCTCGGTTCAATCCGTTAGCGATGTTGCAATGGAACTGACAGTCACTGATCTGGCCGTGGGCCGTGGCGGCGTGCCTGTACTGGCGGGCCTGTCCTTTGCCCTAGGGGCAGGGCAGGCGCGGGTGCTGCGCGGACCCAACGGGTCGGGCAAGACCACGCTGCTGCGCACGGTTGCCGGATTGCAGCCCCCCATGGCCGGTGTGCTGACGGGGGCAGAGGATCGCGTCGCCTATGCCGCCCACGCCGACGGATTGAAGGCTGCGCTGAGCGTCGCGGAGAACCTGCGCTTTTGGGGCGCGGTGTTTGGACAACGTGACATTGCACCGGCCTTGCGTGCCTTTGATCTTGTGGCCCTTGCAGACCGGCGGGCCGCATCCCTGTCAGCGGGGCAAAAGCGCCGGTTGGGCCTTGCCCGGATGATGGTCACAGACCGCCCTGTCTGGGTGCTGGACGAGCCGACTGTGTCGCTGGATGCGGCCTCGGTCCAGTTGTTTGCGGATGCGGTGCGCGGACATCTGGACGCGGGCGGGTCGGCGCTGATTGCCACCCATATCGATCTGGGCCTTGATGCTGACGTGCTGGATGTGACTCCGTTTCGCGCTGAAGCCGCTGGCATGGCCCATGCGGATGAGGCGTTCTTGTGAGAGCGCTATTTGTCCGTGATCTGACGCTGGCCTTGCGCGCGGGCGGCGGTTTCGGCCTTGGGTTGGCATTCTTTTTGATCGTGGTCGTGCTGGTGCCGTTTTCGGTGGGTCCTGCGCCTGACCTTTTGGCGCGGATTGCGCCGGGTGTGTTGTGGCTGGGCGCGCTGCTGGCGTGCCTGTTGTCGCTGGACCGGCTGCTGGCCGTGGATTTCGAGGACGGTGCGCTGGATCTGTTGGCGACCTCTCCCTTGCCACTGGAGGGGGTCGTGGCCATCAAGGCCGCCGCGCATTGGGTGACAACGGGCCTGCCGCTGGTGCTGGCCGCGCCAGTGTTGGGTGTGCTGCTGAACCTTGCGCCTGCGGGCTACGGCGTGCTGGTGGGCAGTCTTGCGCTGGGCACGCCCGCGCTGTCGATGATCGGGGCCTTTGGCGCGGCCCTCACCGTGGGGATCAAGCGGGGCGGGTTGCTCATGTCCCTGCTGGTTCTGCCGCTTTACGTGCCGACGCTGATCTTTGGGGCGGAAGCCGCGCGCCGCGCCGCACAGGGGCTGGATGCGTCCACTCCGTTGCTGTTCGTGGCGGGGATCACGGCGGGGGTGCTGGCCTTGATGCCATTTGCCGCGGGCGCGGTCCTGCGTGTGAACCTCAGATAACGCGCATTTTGATTGAGATGGGCGCGGCGAGGACGTAGGTAGGGGCCATGTCACTTTGGGAATATGCCAATCCGGTCAAGTTCTTGGCCTTGAGCGAACGGGTCATGCCGTGGCTGTGGTGGTCGTCTGGGATTTGCCTTGTCGTGGGGCTGATCTGGGGCTTTTTCTTTACGCCTGATGACTTTCGCCAAGGCTCGACCGTCAAGATCATTTACCTGCATGTGCCCAGTGCCCTGATGGCGATCAATGCGTGGTTCATGATGCTGGTGGCCTCGCTGATCTGGATCATACGGCGGCATCATGTGTCTGCTCTGGCCGCGCGGGCCGCGGCCCCTGTGGGCGTGGTGATGACGCTGATTGCGCTTTTTACCGGTGCGATCTGGGGCCAGCCGATGTGGGGGACGTGGTGGGCGTGGGATCCGCGCCTGACGTCGTTCCTGATCCTGTTCCTGTTCTACCTTGGCTATATCGCCCTGTGGGAAGCGATCGAGGATCCGGATACGGGCGCTGATCTGACCTCGATCCTCTGTCTGGTGGGCACGGTGTTTGCGGTGCTGTCGCGCTATGCGGTCAACTTCTGGAACCAGGGGCTGCATCAGGGGGCGTCGCTGTCTCTGGACAAGGAAGAGAATGTGGCGGACGTGTTTTATCAACCGCTCCTGGTGTGCATCGCAGGCTTTGTGCTCTTGTTCCTGGCGCTGGTCTTGTACCGGACGGGCACCGAAATCCGGGTGCGTCGGACGCGGGCGCTCATGGCGCGCGAAGGGCGCAATCTGGAGCAGGGGGCATGATGCCGGACCTTGGCAAATACGCCGATGCGGTTCTGTCGGCCTATGCCGTGTCCATCGTGCTGCTGGTGGCGATTGTCGGGATGAGCCTGTGGCGGGGGCGGCGTGTGCGCGCGGCCATGCGAGACGTTGAAAACCGGATGAAAAACAATGGCTAAGCTGTCGCCCTTGATGTTGGCACCCGTCGGTATCTTTGCCGGGTTTGTGGCGCTGGCGGCCGTTGGAATGTTTCGTGAAAACCCCAATGAGTTGCCCTCGACCCGCCTGGGCCAACCGGCACCTGAACTGACAACCGAAACACTGGGTGACCTTCCCGGCGTAACCCGTGAGATGCTGGCGAGTGGAGAGGTGACGCTGGTGAACTTCTGGGCCTCGTGGTGCCCGCCCTGTCGCGCCGAACATCCCAAACTGCTGGAGATGGCGGCAGCAGGGGTTCCCATCGTCGGCGTGAACTTTCGCGATACCGAGCCCGCAGCACGTGGGTACCTTGACGCGGATGGCAACCCGTTTGTTGGCGTTGCCTTTGATCCCGCAGGTCGGTCTGCCATCGACTGGGGCGTGACGGCCCCGCCAGAGACGTTCATTCTGGGGGCGGATGGCACGGTGCTCTATCGCTTTGTCGGTCCACTTGTCGGGTCCGACTACGAAAACCGCTTTGTGCCCGCCTTTGAAGAGGCGCGCGCCAAAAAATAGCGCCCGCACACCGAGGTGTACGAGCGCGATTCGTGCTGAAAAGTCTTTAAGTTATGATTTGCGGCGCTGGCGCATGAACGCCATCAGGCCGAAACCACCGATCAGAAGGGGAAGGCTGGCTGGGACTGGGACGACCGAAGCCTCAAACTCACCAATCGCGCCAGAGTCGGCAAAGTCAATGACCAGCGCGTTACCTGTTGCGCCACCGAAGTCGAGGAACGTGAACTCGTTGTTGGTGGCGTTGTTTCCGGTGTCGGACTCGTTACTGCTGTCCAGCGTAAAGGACGACACGATGTTTCCATCCAGCAAAAGCGTTGCCATCGTGTTTTCTGCGGCGTCCAGAAGATAGACGGAGGTCAGGGATATGTTGCTCAAAAAGTCGAACGTTAGGGTGCCGCCGCTGGCGTTGTCATCGGGCCCTGTGGTCGGGTTGTTCTTGCCCGACTGGTCTTCCTGAACGATCACCGCGTTGCCAAATCCACGGTCGGCCAGATTGCCCTCGGCATCGGCAAAGTCAGAGGTCAGATCAGGGTCGTTCCCCGTGCCGACGCTTCCGGCGATCGTGCTCAGGATGATGGCCTGGTTGGTGCCCGAAACGGCGCTGACATCCGCGATGATGCCGTTGCCCAGATCGGTGTTCATTCCAAGCACCGTACCTTCGGCGAATCCGCCAAAGTCGACCGTCGCGGCGTGGCCGACGCTTGCAACGCTCAGCATTGCCAGACCTACAGCTGCGCTCATGTAAGTTTTCATTGTATACCGCTCCACTATTCACCTTCCCGAAAGATTATCATTGACGCGCCATCTTGTCCAAATCTCGCCACAATCAGACTCACATTTCCAGAATTTCTGAAACAGTTCCCGCAATACGTGTTTTTTCCACCTTATACGGTTACAAAACCCAGTTATTGACCGGATTGTTGCCAAAAAATGTGGCGCGAATCAGTTTGCGAAACTGGATCGAAAGTCGAGAAAAAACCCGCCGAAGCGGGTTTCTCAGAGGGTGTTTTCAAACGGGTTCAGCGGATTTATGCCGCCTGCGCAAGGTTGCGCAGGACATAGTGCAGCACGCCGCCATGTTCGATGTATTCGATCTCGATCGCCGTATCGATACGGCACTTCAGCATGATCTCTTTCACGGTTCCATCCCCCATCGTGATCGTGCAGGGCACCTCTTGAAGCGGCTGGATCGTATCCAGACCCGAGATCGAAACTGTCTCTTCACCGGTCAGGCCCAATGACTTGCGGCTGTCGCCCCCGGTGAACTCGAACGGGATCACGCCCATGCCGACGAGGTTGGAGCGGTGGATGCGCTCGAAAGACTCTGCGATGACCGCCTTGACGCCCAGCAGGGCCGTGCCCTTGGCCGCCCAGTCGCGCGATGACCCGGCCCCGTATTGCTCACCCCCAAAGATGACGAGCGGGGTGCCTGCGTCCTGATGCGCCATGGCTGCGTCATAGATCGACGTCTGTGTGCCATCCGGGCCCTTGGTATAGCCGCCTTCGACCCCGTCCAGCATCTCGTTCTTGATGCGGATGTTGGCAAAGGTGCCGCGCATCATGATCTCGTGGTTGCCGCGGCGCGAGCCGTAAGAGTTGAATTCGCGCGGCTGCACCTGACGGTCCATCAGGTATTGGCCTGCGGGTGTGCTTTCCTTGAACGACCCTGCGGGCGAGATGTGGTCGGTGGTGATCATGTCGCCCAGGATCGCCAGCACCTTGGCCCCGTCGATGTTCGAGATTGTGCCCGGCTCGGCCCCCATGCCCTGGAAGTAAGGCGGGTTCTGCACATAGGTGCTGGTGGGGGGCCAGTCGTAGGTCAACTCATCCGTGGTTTCGACGCCCTGCCACTTTTCGTCGCCTTTGAAGACGTCGGCATATTTGGTCTGGAACGCTTCGCGCGTCACGGTGGCTTCGACCAGTTCGGCGACCTCCTGCGAGGTGGGCCAGATGTCTTTCAGGAAGACGTCATTGCCGTCCTTGTCCTGACCGATGGCGTCTTTGGACAGGTCAATGTCCAGCGTGCCCGCCAGCGCATAGGCCACCACAAGCGGGGGCGAGGCGAGGTAGTTGGCGCGCACGTCCGGCGAAATCCGTCCTTCAAAGTTGCGGTTGCCGGACAGAACGGCTGTTGCCACAAGGTCGCCGTCGCTGATGGCCTTGGAGATTTCAGGCTGCAGCGGGCCGGAGTTGCCGATGCAGGTGGTGCAGCCATAGCCCACAAGGTTGAAGCCGATCTTGTCCAGATCTGCTTGCAGTTCGGCGGCCTCAAGATAGGCAGAGACAACTTGTGACCCCGGCGCCAGCGATGTTTTCACCCATGGCTTGCGATCCAGACCCAGTGCGGCGGCCTTGCGTGCCACGAGGCCCGCACCGATCATGACGTATGGGTTGGACGTGTTGGTGCACGACGTGATCGACGCGATCACGACCTTGCCCGACTCCATGGTGTAGTCTTCGCCTTCGACGGCGACCTGTTTGCCCATGGGGCGCTTGAAGGTCTCTTCCATTTCTTTCTTGAAAGCAGCCTTGGCATCCGTCAGGGCCACGAAATCCTGCGGGCGTTTGGGGCCCGAGATCGCAGGCACGATGGTGCCCATGTCCAGATGCAGGGTGTCCGTGTAGATCGGGGCGTAGTCGTCGCCGCGCCAGAACCCGTTTTCCTTGGCATAGGCCTCGACCAGCGCGATGCGGTCTTCGTCACGGCCCGTGTTGCGCAGATAGCGCAGGGTTTCATTGTCGATCGGGAAGAAGCCGCAGGTGGCGCCGTATTCGGGGGCCATGTTCGCGATTGTGGCGCGGTCGGCCAGCGGCAGGCGGTTCAGGCCCTCGCCGTAGAATTCGACGAATTTGCTCACCACGCCTTTTTCGCGCAGCATCTCGACCACTTTCAGCACGAGGTCCGTGCCGGTGGTGCCTTCCATCATGGACCCCGTCAGCTCGAACCCGATGACTTCGGGGATCAGCATGGAGATCGGCTGGCCCAGCATGGCGGCTTCGGCTTCGATCCCGCCAACACCCCAGCCCAGAACGGCCGCACCGTTGACCATGGTGGTGTGGCTGTCCGTTCCCACAAGCGTGTCCGGATAGGCCACTTCGGCGCCATTCTGATCGGTGTCTGTCCAGACAGTTTGCGCCAGATACTCAAGGTTCACCTGGTGGCAGATGCCTGTGCCCGGGGGCACAACGCGGAAGTTGTTGAATGCCGACTGGCCCCATTTGAGGAAGGTATAACGCTCCATGTTGCGCTCGTATTCGCGGTCCACATTCATCTGAAAGGCGCGCGGGTTGCCGAATTCGTCGATCATGACCGAGTGGTCGATGACCAGATCGACCGGGTTCAGCGGGTTGATCTGCTCGGCGTCACCACCCAGAGAGACAATGGCGTCGCGCATGGCAGCAAGGTCCACGACCGCGGGCACGCCGGTAAAGTCCTGCAGCAGCACGCGGGCAGGGCGGTAGGCAATCTCGCGCGGGTTCTGGCCGCCATTGGCGCCCCATTCGGCGAAGGCCTTGATGTCGTCGGTGTTGACGGTCTTGCCGTCCTCGAACCGCAGCATGTTTTCCAGCACCACTTTCAAAGCGGCGGGAAGGCGCGAAAAGTCGCCAAGCCCGGCCTCGGTCGCGGCGGGGATGGAGTAGTAGTCGATGGACTGGGTTCCGACGCTGAGCGTCTTGCGTGTTTTTGCGCTGTCATGGCCAACTGTGATGGGCATTGGGAAATCCTTTCCTTGCGGCGGCGGGGCACTGTTTCCAGTTTGTCATGCCCCAAGGGCACGCAGCGTTCAACAGAAATTGAGGCCCCTGCGACGATTTTGTATACCATGGTGTACAATTTTTCCGGAAATCAGGAAGACCTCTGTCACACAACCTCAACAAACCTTGATTGGCGAAGCGGGGAAACGCAGCGTATGTGTACACGACACCGATGCATACATGCATCAAAACACGATCGAGCTGTCCATATGAAACATCTGATTCCCCTGGCTCTGGCCGCCTTCGCGACGCTGAGCACGCCGGTCGCGGCCCAATCCCCGGTGGTCGTGGAACTGTTCACCTCGCAGGGGTGTTCATCCTGCCCGCCTGCGGACAAGCTGATGCATGATCTGGCCAAGCGGGACGATGTCATCGCCCTGGCCCTGCACGTAGACTATTGGGATTACATCGGCTGGAAGGACGAATTTGCGGATCCGGCCAATTCCGACCGCCAGCGTGGCTATGCGATTGAGGCGGGACGACGGTCTGTCTATACGCCGCAAATGATCATCAACGGGACAACCGATATTGTGGGCGCACGCCCCATGGAACTGTCCAAGGCCATTGCGGATCACAGCACGCAGACCTCTCCGGTCACGCTCAGCGCGATGCGCGATGGGGACGTGGTGCGGATTGCGGCGAAAAGCGCAGGGCGCAGTGCGGGTATGTTGATCCATATGCTGCGCATTCAGCCGGAACGGACGGCCCGCATCACACGGGGCGAAAACGCGGGCCACACGCTGACCTATGCCAATGTCACCGAAGACTGGAAAATCCTGCGTGAGTGGGACGGGGCGACGGACCTTGAACTCGAAACGCAGGCCAGCGGCGACGCACCCGTCGTCGTCCTTGTCCAGATGGGGCGTCATGGCCCGATCCTTGCGGCAGCACAGATCAGGTAGGGCCTGTTTGGCCCGCTGGATTGAACGCTGTCACTCCGGCACGCGTCCGGGTTTGGCAGAGGTGCGCCAGCGCCGCGCCACCCACAACCATTGTTCGGGATTGGCGCGGATGCGCGCACTGATGCTGTCGTTCATGGCCTGCGTCATGGACATGGGATCCGAATGGGGGATCGGGGCCTCCATCACACACTCAAATGACAGCCCGTCCTTCCCGCGCAGCCCGTAGAACGGGATCAGCAAGGCATCATAGCGCAGCGCCAGTTCCGCGGCCGACACAGCGGTGTGCGCCGGCTTGCCCAGAAAATCAAGGACCGGGGCACCATGCACGTGCTGATCAAAGAGCAGCACCAGTTGCCCGCCGGCCTTGAGATGGCGCACGAAACCAGCCGTACCCTTGCGCCCCTTGGGAAACACGGGGCCGCCAAAGGCCTGCATGGTGCGCACATAGTGGGCGTTGAAATAGGGGTTCGCCATGTCGCGATACAACCCGCCCACATCATAGCCCCGCGTCACCAAGGCCGCCCGCACCGCCTCGTAGTTCCCAAAGTGCCCGGTGACCAGAATGACGGGTCGGCCCCGCTCCACCGCCTGTTTGAGATGTTCGAAACCCTCGCCCTTGACCTCGGCCCCGTTCTGGCGGGCAAGCAGCTGTTTTGTCGAATAATTCTCGATCAGGGTGCGGCCCGCATTGTCGAGGCTGGCATGGGCGATGCGGCGGTGTTCGGCATGAGGCAGGTGCGGCAGGATCAGTTCAAGGTTGGTTTCAGCCCGGCGCATGTACCCCGACACCGGGGCCACAAAGCGCGACAGGACCTTGCCCATAAACGGCACACGCCAGCGGTAAGGCATCGCAAAGGCCGCGCCGATGAACGCCCGTGCAAGCAGGTTGACCATATAATACTCAACACGCTTCTTGGGTGCTATGTCGGCGGGGTCTTGGGCCATGGGGGTCTTTGCTTTGGGGTACTGGTGATCAGGCGGTACGTGTTTCTCGGTGCCAGACATAAATCCCTGCCCCTGCGATCACAAGCGCGCCCAGCATGGTCAGGGCGTCGGGCATCTCTCCAAACAGGACCAGACCCCAGAACACGGCAAAGATCAGACCGGTATAGTTGAAGGGGGCAAGCAACCCTGCCTCGGCCAGGGTGAGGGCGCGGATCAGCATCAGCTGTCCCGCTGTTCCCGCCGCCCCGACCATGCACAACAGTGCGACGCTGCCCATATCCAGAGGCGGGAGATGAAAGGGCAGGATCAGGCTGAGGATGACGCCGCCGACCAACCCGGTGTAAAACAGCGACGTCCATACGTCTTCGTCGGGACCAAGCCGGCGGGTGATCAGCGTGTAGGCGGAAAAGCAGATGCCGGCCAGCAAGGGCAGTACGGCGGCGATCTGAAACACATCCGTGCCGGGCCGGATGATGACCAGCGCGCCAACCATGGCGACGATGATCGCCGCGATCCGGCGCGGCCCCAGGGCCTCGCCCAGAAACACCGCAGCCCCCAAAGTGATCAACAACGGGTTGACCGCGATGACGGCTGCCGCCTCGGCCAGTCCGATTTGGCCAAGCGCCAGAAAGTAAAAGAGCGTGGCCAACATCAACAGGATGGACCGGGTGATTTGCAGTTTCGGGTAGGCGCTGCGCGCAACGCGGGTCAGACGTGGTGCGACCAGAATCACAACGATGATCATCTGCCCGGCATAACGCGCCCACAGCGCAGGCACTGTGCCGGTCATGGGGCTGACAGCCTTGACCGCGACGTCCATGAGCC
>JBCBDZ010000104.1:0-10890 GCA_038529225.1 Pseudomonadota bacterium
CGCGCGTTTGTGGCATTGGGCCGTCAGCTGCGTTCACAACCAGGATCGCGCCGTCCATCTGAGCGGCACCGGTGATCATGTTCTTGACGTAGTCGGCGTGGCCGGGACAGTCGACGTGGGCGTAGTGACGGTTCTCGGTCTCGTATTCCACGTGCGCGGTCGAGATCGTGATCCCGCGGGCCTTCTCTTCGGGCGCGCCGTCAATCTGGTCATAGGCCTGAAAATCGCCAAAATACTTCGTGATCGCAGCCGTCAACGTCGTCTTGCCGTGGTCAACGTGACCAATCGTGCCGATGTTTACGTGCGGTTTCGTACGTTCAAACTTTGCCTTTGCCATCTGTCAGGACGCCCTTCTTTGGTCTGAGTGGGACAGTGTGCCCAATTTGGTATCGCGGGCGATGTATTGCGCACGCAGCCGGAAATCAAGCGGATGCTGCACCCGGATCGGCGATCATGTGCGTTTCACTTGGCGCAAGATGCGTCGAACCATCAAGCAGAGATCCAAGCCCCCGGCGAGCGGACCTGCAGAGACGTCAGGCCGGGTCTGTCAGACCCGTCTCACCGGGCAGCACGTCTGTGTCGGGCGTGAACCAGCCCTCTGCCTCTTGCTGGCGGACAAGGTAGCGTTCGACGGCCTTGGCCGCATTGCGGCTCAGTTCGACCAATTGCTCTTCGGCGGTCATGGTGTACCCGGTCCCGACGATCGCGCCGGATCCGAAGGTTTCAAGGACTGTGATCTGTTCGGGCGCATCGTTCAGCTTTTTCCCTGCGGCATCGTCATAGACGGTCACGTTGATGATAAGCGCAGACTTTGGAGCCAGCACCAGCGGCACACCTGGCGGTGCCAGTGCGTAGCCTTCAACGGAAATACCAAAGTGATATCGGCTTGCCCCATTGTATCGCCCAAAGCGTTCGGCAATGGCCGCACGCATGGTTTCAACCAGCTCCTCTTCTGTGGCGGCGCGGCTGACGGGACTGCGCTGGGCCTTGGACGCGATGACGATATTGTGTTCAAGCCGGAAATCGCCCAGCGGGACGGGCGGTTCATCCAGATCCGTTGTGGCGCCGCATGCCGTCAGAACCACCATCATCAAAATACCCAGACCTGCCCGCATCATGCCCGTGTTCTCCCAGTTTTTCTGCTCGCATGTCGATACCGCAGGTGCGACGTCGGCGCAATTGTCCACGCCGCACGACGTCATATATGTTACCGGGTGCAAAGGAGACAGTGATGCCCGACCCTGCCCAGCGTGACCGCCTGCCCGTACGGGTCCCGCTTGTGGACGAGGTCTGGGGCATCTGGAAAAGCTGGTCCATGGCGCGCACCAACGTTTTGGGCATCATTCCGGACGTCGCCACGTCACAGCCCATCGTATCCGGCAAGACCGGCAAACGCTGGCACATGGTCATGGACCCCGCCACCCTTCGTGACATCCTGCTGGACAAGCTGGAACACTACCCGAAATCGGTCGTGACCAAGAACCTGTTGCGCCCGGCCATTGGCGAGTCACTCTTTATCGCGGAGGGCGCACATTGGCGCTGGCAGCGACGCACCGCAGCGCCAGTTTTTTCGCACCGCAACGTGCTGAACCTTGCCCCTATCATGACAGCCGCGGCCGAGCGTGCAACGCAGCGCGTGGCACAGGCAGGCCCGCACGCGGTCAATTTTCTGGATGAGATGGTGACAACGACCTTTGACGTGATCGCCGATGTGACCTTTTCGGGTGGCGGCACCTTTGATCGTGATGCCGTGCACAACGCAATCGACGACTACATCTCGGATGCCGGAAAAATCTCTCTGTTCGACGTGCTGGGCGCACCGGACTGGGTTCCGCGACCGGGCCGCGTGATGTCAGGTCAAGCCATGCGCGACATGAAAGCCGTCGCAGACAAGGCGATCGAGGCGCGCGCGGCGCGTGGACCAGACGGGGTGCCCGACCTGCTGGACTTGCTGCTGGCAGGGGAGGACCCGAAATCCGGGCGCAAGATGAACACCCAAGAGATGCGCGACAACCTGCTGACCTTTATCGTGGCGGGGCACGAAACGACTGCGCTGACACTCGCTTGGTCCATGTACCTGGTCGCATTCGATCAGGACGTTCAGGATGCCGCCCGTGCCGAGGCGCAGCGTGTCCTGAACGGGCGCGCCGCCACGGGCGATGACGTCGAACACCTGCCCCTGATCCGCCAGATCATCGACGAGGCGCTGCGCCTTTATCCGCCCGCAGGGATCGTGTCGCGCACCGCAACAACCGATGACGTTTTGTGCGGGCGCGAGGTGCGCAAGGGCGATACGGTGATGTTGCCGATTTACGCGCTGCATCGCTCAAAACTGCTTTGGGAGGATCCGGATGCATTTCGCCCGTCGCGTTTTGCTGACCGCAAGGCCATTGACCGCTACGCGTACCTTCCGTTTGGAGACGGGCCGCGCATCTGCATTGGCGCGTCGTTTGCCCTGCAAGAGGCGGTGATCATCCTTGCCACCATGCTCAGCCGGTTCAAGGTGCGCCCCGTGCCCGGGCGCGACCCGGAGCCTGTGATGATCCTGACCTTGCGCCCCGAAGGCGGTGTATGGCTTACGACAGAGGCCGTTTAAGCCGCCGGTTCGGCCTTGCAAATATCTTGCAGGTCTTTCCAGTCCGCCGCGTTCAGGATCGGGGATGTCCGCCCCTGACCCTTGGCATAAGCGCGTGCAGCCGCCGCCCGGTCCGCGGTTTCCGGATGTGTCGACAGGTATTCCGGCAGGTCCGGCAAAGTCCGTTCGAGACCGGAAAGGCTGTCAAAGAAGTTGGCCAATGCCTCTGCGTCGGCGCCCGCTGCGTTCATCATGTTCAACGCGTAGACATCAGCCGCCCTCTCTGCCTCGCGCGTGTAAGAGGCATTGAGAGTCATTTCGGCCGCCACAACCACCGCTGAACCACCTGCAAAGTCACCCAGTACAAGGGCAAGCAGCCCGGCAGACCCCGCAGCACGCAGGGCGTTGCGGGTGGTATCGCGCGCCTCCACATGGCCGATTTCATGGGCAAGAACGGCGGCGACTTCATCCGGGCTGTTGGCGCGGTCAATGAGCCCGCGCATGATCACGATGTGCCCACCGGGAGCGGCAAAGGCGTTGATCATCTTGTGATTAAACACGCCGATGTTGAGGTCATAACGCAGATCCCCCGCGTCCGTCAGACGGGCCGTCATCTTGTCCAAAGCAGCGCGCCCATCGGAGTTGGTGCAGGCCAGGCCGCCGACTTCCTTACCGCCCAACAGGCGCTCCATCTGGTTCACCACGGTCTTGCCGTACGCAACCTCACGTTCAATCGGGATGAGGGTGGCGAGCGTGTCGGCCATGGCAGGAAGAATGACAAAGATCATCAAGCCGATGGCCGCGACTGCCGCGCCCACGCGCGTAACCACCTTGCGCCCCGTCCCGCGGACCATATCGCGTCGGTTCAGATCGGGGCAAAGGCGGGTCAGGATGCTGATCATGTCCGCATCCTCGACCGTCAGGCGTGCTGTACGGATCAGCGCGCTGTCCAGTGATGCATCTGCGCGCAGCGCAAGCACCACCTGATCCGTGCGTGCCTGATCGGCCAGCGCCCGGATCGCGTCAAGCGGCCAGTATTGCGAACCCAAAGGCAGGTCAGGATGGGTCAGGCGCAGGGTATCAGCGGCAGTATCGACAGCCAGATCAACGTCCAGCCTTTGTCCGCTTTCCCCGTCAAAAAAGCGCCCTGTCGCCTGCATCAGATCGCACCACCCACATCCAGAGCATCCGCGAACCCTTCGGCATCTGCACCAGCGTCAGCCGCGCGTTGCTGGATCGTGTTGAGGTGATCGGCGTTGTGGACATGAAAGTGGTTGACCGCGTGTTCGATGATTGGCTGGGTGATCATCACGAGGCTCAGCGCACCGGCGATCAGGAAGGCGACAAGGTACAGCGCCCCCACGAAGATCAGCAACGGAACGTTGCCCGCAAGGAAGGCCTCGCTCATGCTGGCAAACACACCACCCAGAATGCCAAAAATGACACCCATCAAAACCGCGATGACGATCGTCCCGACAATGACGATCCGCAAGACCTGACCGGTTTCGACCTGTGCATCGAACGTGACTTCACCGTCCAGCACCTTGTGCCGTGTCAGGTAATTGAAGGCATAGACGCGGTAATAGACGAGGCCGATCAGCAGCCAGATGTAACCAACGAAAATGCCGATCCCGCCGACGACAGCGCCAAAGACTCCGGATGCTGTCGCCATGGACACCAGAAGGACAAAGCTCACAACGACAACCGCCAGACCGATGAACACGTGTTTCATGCCGGAATAAAGGTCCTGCCAGCGCCCGTTCTGCACGAACTTTCCGTCGCCATACCAACTGCGGTCCGCCATGTATTTTTCCAGCTTGAAGGTCGCCAGCGGGTTCAACAGGCCAAGGGTCATCGCGTTCAGAACGTAATACCCCAGCGCCCGACCGGCATACCCCCATGCCCCGTTTTCCATCCCGAACCGGATTCCGCGCCAACGCGACCGCGCCATCTTGTAGCGTCGCGCACGGTATTGCGCGAACAGGATCAGGGGCAAGACGGCCAGCAAGGTGATATACACAGCGCCGATCTGCGCCAGTTCCTGCCCTTGGGTTTGCGGATCCACAAAAAGGTTCAGACCGAAGTAGAACAACGCCATCTGAACAATGCCGAGGTAGACGGCGAGGATCACAATGGCGACCAAAAAGCCCAGGAACTTTTCAAGCCCGGTGCCGGTGTATTCAAAGCTGTCACCGTCGCCGGTTGTCGCCGACCAGATGTATTTGCGGACCCGTGTCTTGGCCCAAAAGCGGTAGATGCCCAGGGTCACAAGCGTCAAAAGAGACGTCATGATGTAAAGGCGGAAAAGCGGTCCGCGCGCGCCAAAGTAGCGGCCTTGAATCTGTGAGCTCATGGTTTTTCTCTTTAACAGTGTATTGGTTCAGCAATCACGACGATAAGGCCGTTTCGCGGCGAAATCAGTTAAATTTGTTGTCCCGTGGGAATCCGCGCGGGGCCATGCGACCCGCACTCGCGCGCTTTCCATGCCATTCGGCGAGTTCTGTTTCCGTGCGCGTCCGGCCTGCCGGATCGCTCCAACTGAGACCTTCCTGGCGCATGAAGGTCGTGGCATCGCTTAACCCACCGTCCTTGTATCTTTGCAACCGAACGCCCTTGCCCCGGGCCATTTCAGGCAATTCATCAAGGGCAAAGACCAGAACCTTGCGGTTTTCGCCCACCACGGCGACGCTGTCCCCACTGATTGGTTTGCACACTGCGACGGCGACGTCTCCGCGCACGTTCAGAACCTGCTTGCCGCTGCGGGTCTGGGCGATCACCTCGTCCTCGGGTACGACAAATCCGTCCCCTGCCGTCGAGGCAATCAGCAGTTTGCGCCCCGGCACATGGATCATGATGGAATGTATCTGCGCCTCGTTCGGCAAGTCGACCATCAGACGCAATGGTTCGCCCATACCACGCCCACCGGGCAGGTTTGACGCCGACAGCGTGTAAAAGCGACCGTTGGAACCGACCACAACCAGTCGATCCGTCGTTTCAGCGTGGAAGATAAAGCGGGGGCCGTCACCGTCCTTGAACTTTAGCTCACGGGTCAGATCGATATGGCCGGTCATCGCGCGGACCCAGCCCATCTGGCTGCACACAACGGTGATGGGTTCCCGATCAATCATCGCTTCAAGCGGCACGTCCTCGATCGCGCCAGCCTCGGCAAATGTGGTGCGGCGCGCGCCACCGTCCCAATCCTTGCCGAACTGCTTTTTCGTGGCCTTGAGCTGTGTGGAAATGGCCTCCCATTGCAGGCTGTCGCTTTCCAACAGGTCTTCCAATCCCGCACGTTCTTCCATCAAGGCGGACTGTTCGCGCAGCAACTCCACCTCTTCCAGCCGGCGCAAAGACCTCAAACGCATGTTCAGGATGGCTTCGGCCTGCACATCGCTCAATTCGCCCTCGCCCGGGCCAGGCGCGATATAGGCAGCTTCGTTCATGGCGCGGGGATGATCCACTGACCAGTCTTCGCGCATCAGCGCTGCCTTTGGGTCATCATCATAGCGGATAATATCAATCACGCGGTCGAGGTTCAGGAAGGCGACGATCAGCCCTTCGAGCACTTCGAGGCGATGATCGATCTTTTCCATCCGGTGCTTGCTGCGCCGGATCAAAACCTCGCGGCGGAAATCAAGGAAGGCGCGCAACACTTCCTTCATCGAACAGACTTTAGGGGTCACGCCATCAATGAGAACATTAAGGTTCAGTGAAAACCGCACCTCAAGATCCGAATTGCGATAGAGCATGCCCATCAACACCTCGGGATCCACATTCTTCGAGCGGGGCTCGAGAATCAGGCGGATATCATCCGCAGATTCGTCACGGACATCGCCAAGGATCGGGATCTTCTTTGTCTGGATCAGCTCGGCCAGCTTTTCGATCAGCTTGGATTTCTGAACCTGATAGGGGATTTCAGTGACGACGATCTGCCATTGGCCGCGGCCAAGATCCTCAACGTCGTAACGGCACCGCAGGCGGAACCCGCCCTTGCCCGTGCGGTACGCCTGCGCAATCTGATCGGCGGGTTCGACGATGATGCCCCCGGTCGGAAAGTCGGGGCCGGGCACGTATTTGAGCAATGTGTCATCGCGCGCATCCGGCGTCTTGATCAGATGAAGGCAGGCGTCACACAGTTCGGCAATGTTATGAGGCGGAATGTTGGTGGCCATGCCCACGGCAATGCCGCTCGAACCATTGGCGAGCAGGTTGGGAAACTGTGCAGGCAGCACGGCCGGTTCGGTCAGTGTTCCGTCATAATTGTCGCGAAAATCAACGGCGTTTTCGGTCAAACCATCCAGCAACGCCTCTGCCACGGCCGTCATGCGCGCCTCGGTATAGCGCGAGGCGGCTGGGTTATCGCCATCGATGTTGCCAAAGTTGCCCTGCCCGTCGACCAACGGATAGCGGACATTGAAATCCTGCGCCAGGCGGGCCATCGCGTCATAGATCGCCGCGTCTCCGTGCGGGTGGTAGTTGCCCATCACGTCCCCGGAAATCTTGGCCGACTTGCGGAACCCTCCGGTCGAGGACAGGCGCAATTCCCGCATCGCGTACAAAATGCGGCGGTGAACCGGTTTGAGACCATCGCGCGCATCAGGCAGCGCACGGTGCATGATCGTGGACAATGCATAGGTCAGATATCGCTCGCCCAAGGCGCGGCGGAGCGGTTCTGATAGGTCAATGTTGGGGGCGTCGGCCTGATCTGACATATATGCTGTGTAACGGGCGGTCGATAATCCGACAAGCAGTCAGCCGGCCTTTCGCGCAAAAACCACCGACGTTATCCCAATGTTAAAGTTGCTTTGACACAACAGCCTGCGCGACGGGGAAAGTCTTTGTGATTTAACCCGTGATGGGAATCACGGCACCTGCTAAAAGATGCAGTGTGCTGTCCAAGGGCTGCCCGGATGTCACACCAAAGTGTATGAGTAGAAATTTGGGGGGACGCACGCGATGTGGCGTTTCATTTTGATCAGTTTTGCGTTTCTTGCCTTCGTATTTTACGAAATGAGCGGAGGCGCCGACTTCGACGCAGAGGAATTAAGACTGTCGCGCGTTGAAGCTCCGCCCGTCGTGGAAACCACAAACCTCGAAACCACACAGACCGCCGAGGCACCCCGTCCTGATCCAGAGGATGTAACGCGCGTCTCTTTGAGCCTGACATCCGTGAACGACGTGTTGCGTCCAACAAACTTGCGTACACAGCGTGCGCGGGTGACGGCCAGTGCCGGTGACGTCGAACAGACAGATGAGCCCGTCAGCGAGGCCGAACCCGCCGTGATCCTGCCCAGCCTGATCATGGATCAATCGGCCATCACTCCGGTGACCTTCGGCCAGAACACGGATGATCAGCAGATCGTGGCGCTGTCAGCGCCAGCCGCATCCGCGGCACCTGCGGTGTCTCAGGACGCTGATTTCGACATCCGATCCGTCTCTGGCAACAGCGTGAATGTGCGGGGGGGACCGGGCACGAATTTTTCGGTCGTCAACCGCATGGTGCGCGGCGACAAGGTCGAAATCCTGCAAGACCCCGGGCAAGGCTGGGTGCAACTGCGCCCTGTTGGCGGTGGGCCCGTTGGCTGGATGGCAGACTTTTTGCTCAGCGACGGTTGAGGTGCCCGCCCCCCGTTGATTTTTCCGGGATGACCTGACACTGACTGCGCCTCAGCTTGAGCGGAGGCGCGTGTGACGCAAAAGACCATTCTCATCACCGGGTGCTCGTCGGGCATCGGCTATGCCTCGGCCGTTGGTCTGCGGGACGCGGGCTGGCGCGTGTTTGCGTCGTGCCGCAAGGCGGAAGACTGCGCGCGCCTGCAAGCCGAAGGGTTTGATAGCCCCCGGATCGACTATGCCGACACCGCCAGTATCAGGGCAGGCCTTGCCGAGGTGCTGGAGCAAACTGATGGCACATTGGATGCTGTGTTCAACAACGGTGCCTTTGGCACGCCCGGCGCTGTCGAAGACCTGCCGACGGATGCGCTCCGCGCAATTTTCGAGGCAAACTTCTTTGGCTGGCACGAACTTACCCGCGCCGTGATTCCGGTGATGCGCGCGCAGGGGCATGGGCGGATCGTGCAGTGTTCGTCGGTCTTGGGTTTCGTGACCCTGCGCTGGCGCGCGGCCTATACCAGCACCAAATTTGCGCTCGAGGCGCTGACGGACACGTTGCGTCTGGAAATGCGCGACACGCCGATCCACATCATTCTGATCGAACCCGGTCCCATCACCAGCGACATTCGCGTCAACTCCATCCCGCACTTTGAACGCTGGATCGACTGGGAGGCGTCAGCGCGGGCCGAACAGTACCGGCACGGACTGCTCAAGCGTCTTTACCAAGACAATGGTCCGGACACGTTCGAACTGCCGCCCGAAGCAGTTGTCAAAAAGCTGCGCCACGCGGTTGAGTCTCCGCGCCCACGACCACGCTATTTTGTGACGACACCCACATACATCATGTCGTTGCTCCGCCGACTTCTGCCGACGCGGGCGTTGGATTGGGTCCTTGCCCGCGTTTGAGGTCGGACGCCTTCGCTTTTTGCAAATGGGCCGCTAAGTGGTGCGGTAACTGAAAAACACAAGGAACGAATGGGACATGGTACAGGACCCTTTTCTGATTTTGATCGCTCTGGCCTGTGTGGCCGTGGTGATCGTGCTGATGCTGGGCCTTGGCGGGTTCGCCAAAGGGTCCGGGTGGGCGCAGAAGAATTCCAACAGACTGATGCAGTACCGCATCGGGGCACAGTTCGTCGCGGTTCTGCTGATCGTGGCCTATGTGTTTTTTCGTCAATCCGGAGGGGAATAGGGCGTGGTTGTACTGAACAAAATATACACAAAAACCGGAGATGCAGGCGAAACGGCGCTTGGAAACGGCGCCCGCGTTGCAAAGCACGCCATGCGGGTTACTGCCTATGGCACGTCGGACGAGTTGAATTGTTTCGTAGGTGTGGCCCGGCTTGAAGCGACCGGTGATGTGGACGCCGCCCTCAGCCGCATCCAGAACGATTTGTTCGACCTTGGCGCCGATCTGTGCCGCCCTGACATGGAAAAAGATGCAGAGGCCGAGTATCCGCCATTGCGGATGGCCGATGCGCAGGTGGACCGGCTGGAGTCCGAGATTGACGCCATGAACGAGGCCCTTGAACCCTTGCGCAGCTTTATCCTGCCGGGTGGGTCGGCCCTGTCAGCGCATCTGCACGTGTGTCGTACCGTTGCACGGCGCGCTGAACGGTTGAGCGTGGAACTGGCCACGATGGAAGCGGTGAACCCGGCGGCCGTCAAATACCTGAACCGCCTCAGCGACTGGTTCTTTGTGGCCGCGCGCATCGCCAACAACGGCGGCAAGAACGACGTCCTGTGGGTTCCGGGGGCGAACCGCACGTAGTGCGGCAAATCCTCCGGGGGAGGGTTTGGCCCCCGGAAGGGCGAAGCCCAGGCCCGCAGGGCGGGGGCGAACCGCACGTAGTACTGAAATTTGTCCGGCGGACCGGTTGGCCAACGCAATGGCGGAGCCGCGGGCTCGCCAGACTAAAAAACGTATGTGAGCTAACGTGTGGCGACCCACGGTTGCCACATGTCAGCGCCCCTACCCTTCAGGCTCCCACAATTCGATCGGCGTTCCAGCCGGATCAACCAGATGTGCAAATTTCCCGATCCCCGGCATCGGATCTTTCAGTGTCACAGAAATCCCCGTTTTCTCAATCTGCGCCACCATCGCCGCGAGATTACTGACCTTGAAATTCAACATGAACGGTTTGTCAGCGGCGAAATACGTTGTATCGGCAGCAAAAGGTGCAAACACCATAGGTCCGCCTTCCGTTATCCATGGCACTTGATCTTCTGCCGTTGGCACAAGGTCGATGCCAAGGGTGTCTTTGTACCATTGCGCCAGTGTTTCGGGATGTTCGGTACGAAAGAAAAACCCGCCCAGCCCTGTCACCTTTTCCATCACATCGCTCCTCAAGGGCACTCTATCACGTTTCCTATTTGCGCACAGCATGAACAAAACGCGGCGTCTATTTGCCATGACGCGACGATTTTGACCTGTTTCCGTAACGACGCTTTAGGTAAACCGACCCAGACGAACTAACTCGCTCGATGAAAGACGAGTCGTATTTAAGAGAGGAACGCTCATGAAGGTGCTTGTGCCCGTCAAACGCGTGATCGACTACAACGTGAAAGTGCGCGTCAAAGCGGACGGATCGGGTGTTGATCTCGCCAATGTGAAAATGTCGATGAACCCGTTCGACGAAATTGCCGTCGAACAGGCGATCCGGCTGAAAGAAGCAGGCCAGGCTGAAGAGATCGTCGCCGTC
>JBCBDZ010000105.1:0-10869 GCA_038529225.1 Pseudomonadota bacterium
ATCCGCCCGGCGATCTGGGGCCTGTGCGCCTTGACCTCTTTGGCGACGTGCTGGACGGGGCGCGCCGTTTTGATCCGGCCACCCAGCGCACCACGGAAAAGCTGGACGTCGTGGAACTGGCGCCCGTGTCCGAAGTGATCCTTGACGAGGCCGCGGTGACGCGGTTCCGCCAATCCTACCGGCTGGAGTTTGGCGCGGCAGGCACGGACGACCCGCTGTACGAGGCGATAAGCGCGGGGCGCAAACATCAAGGGGCCGAACACTGGCTGGCCTTCTTCCATGACCGGCTTGAGACGTTGTTTGACTACCTGCCGGACGCCTCGATTTCGCTGGACGAACAGGTGACACCGACGCGGCTTGCCCGTTGGGACAGCATCGCGGATCAGTACGAAACGCGCCGTTTGGCCATGGCGCACCGCTCCAAGATGGATTCGGTCTACAAACCCGCGCCACCCGAGGGTCTGTATCTGGACGATACCGCATGGGAGGCATCGGTCGCCAACAAACGCGTGTTGCAATTCAGTGCACTTCCGCAAGCGACAGGCCTAGGGGTCACAGATGCAGGTGGCCGGATCGGGCGCAACTTCTCACCCGAGCGTCAACAGGAATCCCTGAGCCTTTTTGGTGCTTTGGCGGATCATATTAAAGCTAAAATGGATGCTGGTCCGGTTGTTGTTGCGAGCTATTCCGATGGTGCACGCGAACGCCTGACAGGACTCATTGAGGATGAGGGACTGGCTGAAGTCATCCCCATCACCGACGCCACCCGCATCGGCAAACGCGGGCTGCATCTGGTTGTCTGGGCGCTGGAACATGGCTTTGAGGCGCCGGGCCTCACCGTCATCAGTGAACAGGACGTACTGGGCGACCGCCTGATCCGCGCGCCAAAACGCAAGCGGCGAGCCGAAAATTTCCTGACCGAGACGCAATCCCTGTCGCCCGGCGATCTGGTGGTGCACGTGGATCACGGTATTGGACGCTATCAGGGGATGGAAGTGGTCACCGCCGCCGGGGCCGCCCACGAATGCCTGCTGCTGGAATACGCAGAGAATTCAAAACTGTACCTGCCTGTCGAGAACATCGAACTGCTTTCGAAATATGGCCATGAGGAAGGTTTGCTGGACCGTTTGGGTGGCGGCGCATGGCAATCCAAGAAGGCCAGGCTCAAGGAACGCATCCGCGAAATGGCCGACAAGCTGATCCGCATCGCGGCCGAGCGGGCCTTGCGCAAAGCGCCCGTTCTGGAACCCCCGCCCGGCATGTGGGATGCGTTTTCTGCGCGCTTTCCCTATGACGAGACCGACGATCAGCTCACCGCAATCGGCAGCGTGATCGAAGATTTGACCAGCGGTGCGCCCATGGATCGGCTGATCTGCGGCGATGTTGGGTTCGGCAAGACCGAAGTGGCGATGCGTGCGGCCTTTGTCGCGGCCATGTCGGGTGTTCAGGTGGCCGTGATCGCGCCGACGACATTGCTGGCCCGCCAACACTACAAGAGCTTTGCCGAGCGGTTCCGCGGCTTCCCGATCAACGTGCGCCAACTCAGCCGGTTTGTTTCCGCCAAGGACGCAGCCGACGCGCGCGATGCGATGGCCAAGGGCACATGCGACATCGTTGTGGGCACC
Source organism: Pseudomonadota bacterium (assembly GCA_038529225.1). Lineage (GTDB taxonomy): Bacteria > Pseudomonadota > Alphaproteobacteria > Rhodobacterales > Rhodobacteraceae > Tateyamaria. The sequence continues at coordinate 1,626 of JBCBDZ010000105.1, forward strand.
CATGCGCTTCTGGCCAAAGGGGTAAAGTTCATGAACCTCGGCCTGCTTGTCATTGATGAAGAACAGAAATTCGGCGTCACGCACAAGGAACGGCTCAAACAGATGCGCTCGGACGTGCACGTGCTGACGCTGACCGCGACGCCCATCCCGCGCACGTTGCAATTGTCCCTGACCGGTGTTCGCGATCTTTCGATCATCGGCACCCCGCCCGTCGACCGGCTGGCCATTCGCACCTACGTGTCCGAATTCGACACCGTCACCATCCGCGAGGCGCTGTTGCGCGAACACTATCGCGGGGGGCAGTCGTTCTACGTGGTGCCGCGCATCTCTGACCTGCCCGAAATCGAGGCGTTCCTGAAGGAACAACTGCCCGAACTCACCTATGTCGTCGCCCACGGGCAGATGGCGGCGGGAGAGTTGGATGACCGTATGAACGCGTTTTATGACGGCAAGTTCGACGTGCTGCTGGCGACAACCATTGTCGAATCCGGCCTCGACATCCCCACCGCCAACACGATGATCGTGCACCGGGCCGACATGTTCGGCCTTGCGCAGCTTTATCAGATTCGCGGACGTGTGGGCCGCTCCAAAACCCGCGCTTACGCGTATCTCACCACGAAACCGCGCGCGAAACTGACGGCGACGGCCGAAAAACGGCTGCGGGTTCTCGGGTCGCTCGACACGCTAGGGGCCGGGTTCACGCTGGCCTCCCAAGACCTCGACATCCGCGGCGCAGGCAACCTGCTGGGCGAAGAACAGTCGGGGCAGATGCGCGATGTGGGGTTTGAACTGTACCAATCCATGCTCGAAGAGGCGATTGCCAAGATCAAGTCCGGGCAGATGGAAGGCCTCAGCGAGGAAGACGGCCAATGGGCGCCGCAGATTAACCTTGGCGTGCCTGTCCTGATCCCTGAAACCTATGTGCCCGATCTGGACGTGCGGCTTGGATTGTATCGCCGCCTCAGCGGGTTGAGCACCAAAGTTGAACTGGAAGGCTTTGCTGCGGAACTGATCGACCGCTTTGGCGAATTGCCCAAAGAGGTAAACACGCTGATGCTGGTCGTGCGCATCAAGTCGATGTGCAAACGCGCCGGGATTGCCAAACTGGATGGCGGTCCCAAAGGTGCGACCGTGCAATTCCACAACGACAAATTCGCTTCACCCGAAGGGTTGGTCACCTTCATTCAGGATCAGCGCGGGTTGGCCAAGGTGAAAGACAACAAGATCGTCGTGCGCCGCGACTGGGCGCGTGACAGCGACAAGATCAAAGGCGCCTTCGCCATCGCGCGCGATCTGGCCGAAAAGGTGATCGAGGCCAAAAAGAAGAAAAAAGTGCACGCCCCAAAAGCCATTTAGCGCAACGCTACAAAGCGGGCCACCCGTATAGATTGCCAAAAGACCATATTCGCCCCTAGGTTGGTTGGATTAGAACAAAAGGTCTTCTTTGCATGTTGAGACACCTGCCCTTGTTTTTGTTGTGTTTGGCATGCGCAACCGGCGGCTTTGCCGTCAGTGCCATACTTGGCTCTGATCGGATCGTCAGTGGCCTTGCGACCTGGGTTCCACAAGTCACCGCCGTGCTGATTGCTGGGTTGCTGCTGGTGCTTATCGGAGTTTGGACGGGATACAGCCTGACCCGCCGTTGGGCGCACAAGACACTGAAAACCAAAACAAACCTGAGCGAGACTGAGATGATTTCTGGCCTTGTAGACCACTTCACAACGCCCGAAGGTGTCAGCAATCCCACGCCACAAGACCGCCAGCGTGCAGCCCTTGTCAATCTTGGCCTGTGGCTGGCGCGGCGTGAAGCCGTGCAATTCTCGTTCAACGCCACCGTGACTGTTGTTGGCGGCCTTGTCGGTGCGGCAACCCTTTTCTTGCTTTATGAACAAAACCAAAAATTCGACGTACAGAACCAACGGATAACTCTACAAACGGATGCCAACATCACACAAAGCGTGCTGATCGAAGGCGCGCGCCGTGCCGCACTTGCGGGCGATCTAACGACTCTACTGGCCGATATCAGAGAGGTTACCGGCTCTTCCAGCCGGCGTCCGAACTGCCAAGATGGCCCAATACCTTGCTGGGTTGTTGCCACTGAAAACGCCCCATTTGGCAAACGCGAAAACCTGCGCCTGCCAGATACTCTCAACGAAAGCATTTCCAGTTTTCTGGTGCGCAATACGCCCTATCTTCTCGCACGCTCGAAAGGGTCGGAATTGGACTTTGATGCGCCCTTGCGCGATCAATTCGACTTTCCGACAGTCAGCCCAGAGCGCGGCCAGGTTCTCCAGGCATTGGTCAGAAGCAAAGTCGCCCTCTTGGGCTTCGATTTCTCTTGGGCACAACTGGATGGGGCTGAACTTCCTGCAACAGACCTTAACGCTGCGAACCTGTCTTACGCCGACTTTAGCGGGGCTGTTCTAAGCAATGCCAAGATCATGTCGTCAAACCTTCGGGCCGCTAACTTCGAAAACGCTGTTTTGTTTTTCGCACGCATGGACAGATCGTTTCTGGCAGGTGCGGATTTCGCCGGCGCAAGCCTAAACTCCGCTTCGCTCCGCGAAGTGAACCTATCGCAGGCGATTTTACACGAAACAGACCTCACAGACGTGGACCTGCGTGGTGCAAACCTGTTTCGGGCGGAACTTGTTGATACTCAGTTGACGGGGGCGGATTTTAGCGGAGTCGACATGTCCGATACAGACATGTCCGGCGCGTGGGCGTGGGCGGACGATCCACCACGCGGCTTGAGCGATACTTTGATGATATCGTTATGTGTGTTTCCCGGTGATGTGGCCGCCGTTACTCCGATGATGCTGGAACGAAACGTCAAGCCGGATCCCTGTGTCGCGCCTGACACCTAAAGCCCCTCGAACCGCGCCTTTTGCATCGCGCTCCAGCGGACGTCGAATTCGAAACCTTCATCGTTCTGACGTTCTTCTTCGACCACGTCCTGTTCAAAAAGCCATGCCCGTTTGCGCCCGTCCGCATAGGGCAAGTGCAGCGTCTCGGCCGTGACAGTGGCCTGCAAAACCTCCGCGACATGATCCAGCATCGGCGCGATGCCCTCGCCCGTGAGCGCAGAGACTGCAAACACGGTGTCGTCTCGTGCCGCACGCGCGCGCGCCGCCTCGGCCAGATCATCCGGCAGCGCATCCATCTTGTTCCAGAGTTCGATCTGGGCGCGTTTTTCATCCACCCCCAGATCGCTGAGGATGGTCGCAACGTCCTCGGCCTGCGCTTCGGTCTCAGGATGCGAGATGTCGCGGACGTGCACGATGATGTCTGCGGCCAGCACTTCTTCAAGCGTGGCGCGAAAGGAGGCGACAAGTTCGGTTGGCAGGTCCGAAATGAAGCCAACAGTGTCTGACAGGATGACTTCGGGGCCCGACTGCAGTTCAACCCGGCGCATCGTCGGATCAAGCGTGGCAAAGAGCATGTCCTTGGCCATCACATCTGCCCCTGTCAGGCGGTTGAACAATGTGGACTTGCCTGCGTTGGTATAGCCGACAAGGGCCACGATGGGGTACGGCACCTTGGCGCGCGCGGCGCGGTGCAGGCTGCGGGTCTTGACCACCTTGTCCAACTGACGGCGCAGGCGCACCAACTGGGTGTCAATCGCGCGGCGGTCCGCCTCGATCTGTGTTTCACCCGGGCCACCGACGAACCCCAACCCGCCACGCTGGCGTTCCAGGTGGGTCCATGCGCGCACCAGCCGGGTGCGCTGATAGCTGAGCGCGGCCATTTCAACCTGCAACACACCCTCGCGCGTGGCGGCGCGGTCCGAGAAGATCTCAAGGATCAGACCCGTGCGATCGAGCAATTTGACCTTCCACGCCTTTTCCAGATTGCGCTGCTGCACAGGCGTCACCGCCCCGTCCACCAGGACGAGTTCAATCTCGTTTTGCTTCAGAGTGTCCGCAATCTCGTCAATTTTGCCGCTGCCAAACAACAGCCCCGCGCGAGGGCGCGGCAACCGCGCAATCTCTGACCCGACCACATCCAGTTCCGGCAGTGCATGGGCCAAAGAAACGGCCTCGGCCAGCGCAAGAGAGGCCTCGCGCCGGTCCGGATCGGATTTGATTTCAGGGTGGATCACCCACGCGCGGGTGACGTCAGGCGCGGTTTCGCTCAAGAGGCGTCTTCGCCCTCATAGAGGCTGATCGGCTGGCTTGGCATGATGGTCGAGATCGCATGCTTGTAGACAAGCTGGCTTTGACCATCACGGCGCAACAACACGCAGAAGTTGTCAAACCATGTGATAACGCCTTGCAATTTCACGCCATTAATCAGGAAAATCGTCACGGGCACCTTGGTCTTGCGCACGTGATTCAGGAATGCATCCTGCAAATTCTGTCTGTCCGATGCCATCTCGGGTTCGCCCTTTTTTCTTGCTTGGCCTGCGGATCAGACCGTCCCTCAACCACGAGTATGTCGTGGGGGTTCAGAAGATTCCACCCCAAAAAACAGTCCGTTACGGACCTGTTGCAAGGGGCCGCCTAACCGCGCCACAAATCGGGTGTCAAAAGGGCGATGATGGCCAGCATCTCAAGGCGTCCCAACACCATGGCTGCGACAAATATACCTTTGGCCGCGCCGCTGAGTTCGACCAGCGAAACGGGTGTCCCGGCGGCCACATCCAGTAACGGCCCGGTTGTAGACAGGCCTGCGACAACGATGACAAGACTGGTCTCAAACGCGACCCCCGTGGCAGTCAGTGCGATCGTGAGAAACGCAAGGCTCAGCGCGAACAGCATGAAGAAGATCCAGGCAATAAACGCCCCGCCCTTCTGCAAGCGCCGCCCCATCGGATTGCCTCCGCTGACCGAGCTGGGATGCACCAGGCGCTCCATTTCGCGCAGGCCGTTGAGGTAAAGAGCGAAGACCCGCAGCAGCTTGACCCCGCCAGCAGTGGTCGCAACCCCGCCCCCGATGACAGCCAGCCCCATGAACAGCAGGCCCGGCGTGCCAAGGCCCGACCATGCCTGCGCCTCTCCCCAGTTGGCGGAAATGAAACCGGTCGTGGTCAGGAAGGACAACACCGTAAACGTACTGCCCCAGAACGCGCGGGCCGCGCCCTGAAGATCGTCTTCGGCGTTCACATCGAACGCGCCTATGTAGTGGCGAAAGAACAGAACCAGCGGGACAAAGATGACCAGCGCGATCCCGATCCGGAATTCGGGATCGGTGCGCAAGCCGCCTGTGTCTGATGTCACCGTGTCGGTTGAAAAGGTCAGCCGCGACAGGGCAAACAGCATGAACAGCATCATCACCGCCTCACCCGTGATTCCCGAGCTTGCCCCCGTGAGCCCCCCGATGGGCGATATGCCAGAGGTCGCCATGATCGACATCGCGTGACACAGCGCGACCAGCCCGGGATCACCGCCCACGGCCAGCAATATCCACAGCAACACCGTCAGGCCGAAATAGATCGGGATCAGAACCGTGCTGACCTTGGTGATGCGCACACGGACTTCGGGGGCGGCCATGGTCGTATCGCGGGTCTGCATGCGGCCCGGTTCGGCACGGGCCGTCACCTCGAACCCTCCAAGGTTCAGAGGTGCCAATATGGCAGAGGCCGCAATCCACATCAGCAAGCCCCCCATCCACGCCACCTGCGCACGCCACAAATGCAGCGTGCCATTCAACCGCTCAGGGTCATCGAACATCGTCGCGCCAGTGGTGGTGATCGCACTGACCATTTCCACGTAGGCGTTGAGAAAGGTGGTTGTGCCCAAGCCCTCGTAAAAAGGCACGGCCAGCAACAAGGGCAGGAACACGAAGGCACAGAGCAGCGACATCAGCGGCCCCAGCGCCCCATGACGCGGATCGCGCCCCGCATGGGCCAGCCCGATCATCGCAAAGGCACTGACGCCAAGGATGGCCGTGTAAAGAAAGGCCCGCGCCGCCTCGAGATCGCGCGCCACGCCCCCATAGATTGCCGGTACCATCATCGACGCCGAAAACACGCCAATCAGCAGCAGGAACAGCGGCAGGCGCAGCACATTTGCCCCAAAACGTGATGGCTGTCGCGCGGGCAGTTGCATCAGAAAAAGTCGATAGAGACCTGCATCAGGCGCTCCACCTCGGGCACATCCTTGGCCAGCGCAAACAGGGCGATCACGTCGCCCTCATCAATGCGGGTGGATCCGACCGGGCGCATGACCTTGTCGCCTTTGCGGATGGAGCCGACAAGAACGCCTTCGGGAAAGTCGATCTCGTTGATCTTCTGTCCCGCCATGGGCGAGGTCGACAGGACTTCGGCCTCGATCACTTCGGCGTCGGCATCGCCGATGGAATAAACCGATCGCACCCGCCCATGACGGATATGGCGCAGGATCGAACTGACCGTGGTGGCGCGCGGATTGATGTAAGCGTCAATCCCCAGCGGTCCCATCATCGGCACGAGGGTGGGATCGTTGATCAGCGCAATGGCATAAGGGCAGCCTTCGGCCTTGGCGCGCACGGCGGCCAGCATGTTTGTCTTGTCGTCATCCGTCACGGCCAGCATCGCATCCGCCCGTGCCACGCCCGCCTCGGCCAGCAAGGCCACATCCAGCCCGTCGCCATGCAACACGATCGTGCGCTCAAGCGCCTCTGCCGCCAGTTCTGCACAATGACGGTTGCGTTCGATCATCTTGGTGCGCACCCGGTTGGTGCGTTTTTCAAGGGCGCGGGCCACTGCGAGGCCCACATTGCCCCCGCCCACCACCACAAGGCGCTCCTGTTTGGTCATCGTCTTGCCAAACACTTCCATGGTGCGCGGCACATCGTCCACATGGGAAAAGATATAGGCGTCATCCCCCGGCAACAGATGGTCTCCGGCCTCTGGCGCAAACAGCGTCCCCTCGCGGCGCACCCCGACCACAACCACGCGCAACGTTGAAAACAGGTCCGTCAACTGACGCAGGGGCGTGTTCACCACCGGACAATCCTGATCCAGTGATATACCCAGCAACTGGGCCTGCCCGTCTATGAACATCTCCGTGTCAAAGGCCGCAGGCGCGCTCAGGCGTTGCAGGGCGGCGGCCGCCACTTCGCGTTCGGGGCTGATCACGACGTCGATGGGCATGTGGTCACGCCGGAACAGATCAGAATAAATCGCGGTGAGGTAAGCCTGAGAGCGCAGGCGCGCAATCTTGCGGTTGATGCCGAAGACCGAGTGGGCCACCTGACAGGTGACCATGTTGACCTCGTCCGAATAGGTGGCCGCGATGATCATGTCGGCATCCCGCGCCCCGGCCCGATCCAGCACGTCCGGATAACTGGCAAAGCCTGCAATCCCCTGCACATCCAGCGTGTCTGTGGCACGGCGCACAAGGTCCGGATCACTGTCGACCACGGTGACATCGTTGCGCTCGCCCGACAAATGGCGCGCAATTTGCCAGCCGACCTGGCCTGCCCCGCAGATAATGACCTTCATGCATGTCCTCGGCGTTTGGGCCTGCCTGCGGCCCCTTTTCATCCCATTTGCATGACAGAGCGGGCGTTTCCGGTCAACGGTTGCAAACGTGTGCAAAAATGCCCGAATCACGATTGTAAACGATGAAGGGTTGGGTCAGTGTCACGCGCATGCGTGCCCCGTTACCCGCCATCGCTGCCCTGTGTTTGTCCGGCTGTCTGCCGGTGTCGACCTACTATGCAGAAGGGGTGACAGCCGCCCAGTTTGCGCGCGATGACACCAACTGCGACGTGCAGGCTCTGCGCGAGGCTCCTGTGGCCAACCAGACCCGGCAGTCCGCGCCGCGCTACATTCCACGGCGCACCTGTGACGCCGCGGGAAACTGCTACAGCCATGGCGGATACTGGGTGCCGGGCGAAATATACACGGTGGACGTAAACGCCGATTTGCGCGCCCGCGTCAAAGGGCTGTGCATGAGCGATCGCGGCTATGCCCCGGTGGAACTGCCCGCATGCCCGCGTGGCGTGGCCGAGGCCGCTCCGCCCGGCCCGTCGCCCGTCCTCCCCCGCCTCAACCCAAACAGCTGCGCCATCAAGACAGACGGTGGCCTGCGGATCGTGACCCAAGGATAACCAATGACCGACTTTTCCCGTGCAAAGGCCTGCGTGCAGGCCCATCACGCCGCCATGAGCGGCGCGACCGCTGACACCGTCGCCGCCGCGCTCAGCCAGCACATGGCGCCAGACGCAACATGGCGCGGCATGCATCCGTTTCACGTTCAAACCGGCCCACAGGCGGTGGCAGACACATTCTGGAGCCCGTTTCTGCAGGCCATGTCACGGGTGCAACGGCGCGAGGATGTGTTTTTTGCAGGTGACAATCACTTGGAAGCGGGTGGCAGATGGGTCGCCTCCATGGGCCATTTCATGGCGCTGTTTGATGCGCCGTTCCTGGGCATTCAGCCCACGGGCAAGATCGTCATGGTGCGCTATGCCGAATTTTCGCGGATTGAAGGCGATCAGATCGTCGAACAGGCCCTGTTTGTCGACTTGCTGCATCTCATGGCGCAGGTTGGTCAGTACCCGCTGCCTGACATGACGGCCGCCCAACTGGTCCAGCCGGGCCCGATGACCCATGACGGGCTGTTGCGCGAGGCGCAGGACGCAGGCGAGAGCGCCAGGACCCTCGCCCTGATCGAACGGATGATCAGTGCGATTGATCATGCCAACAAGGCCGAAAACCCGCCCACCCCTCAGCAGGAACTGGCCCAGGACTGGCTGGAAGACATGGTCTGGTGGGGGCCGACTGGAATTGGGGCGACCTATACGATCGACCGCTACATAGAACAGCATCAGCAACCCTTTCGCACCCAACTGGGGGCACGCCAGTTCAACGGGCATATCTGCCGGATGGCCGAAGGGACCTATGGCGGCTTTTTCGGCTGGGCGAACCTGACGATGGACTGCACGGGGCCCTATATGGGCCTGCCACCTTCGGGCAAACTTGCGGATATGCGGGTGGTCGACATCTATCGGCGGGAGGGGGACAAGCTCGCCGAAAACTGGATATTCATCGACATGCTGCATTTTCTGAACATGCAGGGGCTGGACGTGCTGGCGCAGCTTGCGGTTCGGGCCCGCTAGACGGCGTTTTCTGACCCAGAAAACGGGCCGGAAACCGTGTCGGTTTCCGGCTCAGCTGGCTTCGGCGTTTTGCTCTTCGGCGTCCAGATGCGCCACGCGCGCGCCTGTCTTGGACGATGTGACCACGCCCAGCGACTTCAGCTTGCGGTGCAGGGCCGATCGCTCCATGCCCACAAAATTCGCGGTTCGGCTGATG
>JBCBDZ010000106.1:0-10830 GCA_038529225.1 Pseudomonadota bacterium
CAGTGCGCTGTGTTTCGAGCCCCCCGAAAATGGTCCAGGCGCCTAGGTCATAGACGCCGTGGGCGGAGGTTTGGGTGTTGTCCTTGAAAGTCGCGGGTGTGCCCGCGCGCGCGATGTCTGCGGTGTTGACCCACGCCTCTGCCTTGAGTGAGCGAAAGCCATCTGCCGTGGCGCCGGTTGCCCACACCAAAAGCAATGATACAAGTGCCGCTGTCCGTTGCATTCTGCCGACGCCCCGCTGTGTCCGTTTTTGTTTGTTCCGGCGTTTTTCTCAACAGATGGTGGCGTGGGAATGGCGAAAAGTGTTCGAAAGTGGTGCAACTTACAGCACAAACGATCAGAGCGCGCCGGGTTTTGTGGCGCGCTCTGACTCTGTGATCTTTGCGTGTTTTGGCGGTCGGATCTTTATCCAAACACGTCCGTCAGCGCGGTGTCCACGGCGCCGAGGATATGGTCGATATTGTCCTTGGTCACGATCAGCGCGGGTGAAAAGCACAGCGTGTTGTTGCGCCCCGGCAGGGACCGGTTTGTCGCTCCGATGATCACCGCCTGCGCCATGCAGTGTTTGACCACCGCCTGCACCATCGCTTCTTGTGCGGGTGCGCGTGTGTCGCGATCCGCCACCAGTTCGGCGCCAAGGAACAGCCCCTTGCCGCGCACGTCGCCGATCACCTTGTGCTTGTCTTTGAGCGCGCGCAACTGGTCGAGCATGTAATCCCCCATCGCGACCGTGTTGCCCAGCAGGTCTTCGTCTTCGATGATCCGCATGTTTTCGATGGCCGCTGCGGGCCCTGCCGTGCAGCCGCCAAAGGTCGAGATGTCGCGGAAGTAGTTGAGGTGGTCCGAGGTGTCGTCCTTGAACATGTCGAACACTTCGTTGGTGGTGACCATGCACGCAATAGCGGCGTAGCCAGATGCCACGCCTTTGGCCATGGTCACGAAATCGGGTTTGATCCCGTAGTGCTGATAGCCAAACCATTCGCCGGTCCGGCCCACGCCGCACACCACTTCGTCGATGTGCAGCAGAACGTCATATTTCTTGCAAATCTCCTGCACGCGCGGCCAATAGCCATCAGGGGCCTCGATCACGCCGCCGCCTGCTGTGACGGGTTCAAGACACAGTGCACCTACGGTGTCGGGGCCTTCTCGCAGGATGACCTCTTCGATCTGGTTGGCGGCCCATTCGCCGTAATTCTCATCCGGCGCGCCGTCCTGTTCGTGTTTGCGGTACTCAAGACAATGGGGCACGCGCACAAAGCCGGGAGTGTAGGGGCCATACTGCGCGTTGCGTTCGTCCTGACCGCCCGCGGACAGGCACCCGATGGTTGTCCCATGATAGTCGCGGTCGCGGTAGAGGATCTTGTGCTTTTTGCCGCCATAGCGCTTGTGCGCGATCTGGCGGACCATCTTGAAGGCTTTCTCGTTCGCCTCGGAGCCGGAGTTGCAGTAGTAGACGCGGTCGAGGCCGGGCATCTTGGTCAGCAGCTTTTCCGCGAACAGCGCACCGGGGACCGAGCCGACAGTGCCGCCAAAGAAGTTCATTTTCACAATGGCGTCGCGCACCGCATCGCCAATGGTTTCGCGGCCGTATCCCACGTTCACCGTCCACACACCCCCCGAGACGGCGTCGATGTGTTCGATTCCCTTTTGGTCCCAGACCTTGATCCCCTTTCCCTCGACAATGATCTTGGGGTCCGCGCCGCTAAAGAACGGCTGATGCTGGATCAGGTGGTGCCAGACATTCGCGCGATCCGCTTCGATCACACGGCTGATGTCGTTTTCGTTGAACGTGCCGTCCATGAGCTCAAGAACCTTTCGATGAGACGCGGGGCCATTGTTTCAAAGGCAGATCGGCCCGGGCGTGTGGTGATAATCGCTGAGAATCTAGTCATAGCAATAGGGCCAGTTTAGGGGCGTAAATAAAGCCAGATAGGCCGCAAAGGCGACCCGCTTTTGGGGCGATATGGCGGAAATCGCCCTATTTTCAGGCAAATGCCGCCAATTTCGAAATATCAAAGGCGCAAATCAAAGCGTCCGCATTGTCACGGTTTCTTTGAATAAACATTGATCCTCCGTGCATTATCGGCTCGGATCACGCCAGCGCCGCAACAGTTGCGTGCGACCAGAGGCGGAACCACCGTCCGAAATCTAATCCAACATGCCGCCAGAGGGCTGCATGAAACACGGGAGTTAATCATATGACCTTCAAATCGAAGCTGATGGGGGCTGTTGCAGCCACTGCAATGATGGCTGGCGCCCAAGCCGCCGTTGCCGAAGAGATCACGGTTGCCTATTTCCTCGAATGGCCGATGCCGTTCCAGTTTGCCAAGGAAACAGGCATGTACGAAGAGGCGATGGGTGTCGACATCAACTGGGTCAGCTTTGACACCGGTACCGCGATGTCCGCGGCCATGGCGTCCGGTGACGTCCAGATTTCTGTAAGCCAGGGTGTGCCGCCTTTCGTGGTTGCGGCGTCTGCCGGACAGGACATCCAGATCGTTGACGTGGCTGTGTCCTATTCCGAAAACGACAACTGCGTTGTGGCGTCCGCTCTTGAGATCGACAAGGACTCCGCAAGCGAACTGGCCGGCAAGAAAGTGGCTGTTCCACTGGGCACGGCGGCCCATTACGGCTTCCTCAGCCAGATGGCGCATTTCGGCATTGATGTCGGTGGACTTGATGTTGTCGATATGGCCCCTGCCGAAGGTGCGGCCGCCCTTGCACAGGGTGCGGTCGACATGGCCTGTGGTTGGGGTGGCGCGTTGCGTCGCATGAAGGAATCCGGGAACATCCTGCTGACCGGTGCCGAAAAGGAAGCGCTGGGCATTCTGGTGTTTGACGCCACAACAGCCCCTGCAAGCTTCATCGCTGAAGAAGGCGAGATGCTGAGCCAGTTCCTTGCCGTGACAGCCCAAGCCAACGCGATGTGGGCCGATGAGGCGAACCAGGCCAAGATGCTGCCTGTCATCGCCAAGGATGCCGGTATGGACGAAGATGCGACCGCTGAAACGCTGGCCGGTTTCACCTTCCCCACGGTTGAAGAGCAGCTGAGCGAAGCATGGCTGGGTGGGACGGCTGCGTCCTTCATGAAGGGTGTTGCGGATGTGTTCGTGTCGTCCGGTTCGATCGACGGTGCGCTGGACAGCTATGAGGGGACTGTGAATACAGCGCCTCTTTCCGCCATCAACTAAGCTGATGTGAAGGGCGCGCGTGCGAATTGCGCGCGCCCTTTTTTGAACGATGGCGGACGACACGTCCGCCTTACCGCAAGGGCTGGCCGTAAGGCGGACGTGTCGTCCGCCCCGCATGGGTCACCCCCAAAGCGACAGGTGGGTTCCCATGTCCGGACTTTCAATTCAGAGTATTTCGATGCGCTTTGACCTTCCCGGGGGCGGGGCGGTTCAGGCGTTGCAGGACGTGTCGCTTGACCTCAAGGCGGGTGAGCTGATGAGCGTGCTGGGCCCCTCGGGATGCGGCAAGACCACTTTGCTCAACATCGTCGCCGGGTTTCTGGCCCCCACGGATGGCAAGATGATCCTGAACGGTCACGAGATCATCGGCCCCGATGCCGAACGCGGCATGGTGTTCCAGCAGGGTGCCTTGTTTGAATGGATGTCCGTGCGCGAGAATGTCGGCTTTGGCCCCTCGATGAAGGGCATGCCCAAGACCGACAAGCACGAGATCGTGGATCATCTGCTGGACGTTGTCGGTCTGCAGGACTTCAAGGAGAAGGCCGTTTACGAATTGTCCGGCGGCATGCAGCAGCGTGTGGCCCTGGCCCGCTGCCTTGCCAATGATCCGGACGTCATTCTGATGGACGAACCGCTGGGCGCCCTGGACGCCCTGACCCGCGAAAAGATGCAGTCCCTTGTCCTCAAGCTCTGGAAAGAGACGGGCAAGACCATCATCCTCATCACCCACTCGGTCGAAGAGGCGTTGTTGCTGGGTGAGCGACTGATCGTGATGGCCCCGCGCCCGGGACGCATTCACAAGGAATACCGTCTGCCCTTTGCCGAGTTGGGCGTGAACGCCGATCTGCGTGAAGTCAAAAAGCATCCCGAATTCGCCGAGCGCCGCGAGGAGATCCTCGGCATGATCTGGGATATGGAAGAAGAGATTATGGGTCGCACGGAGGAAAGCGCATGATTCCGTTCCTGATTTATGTTGCGATCTTCGTCGTTGCCTTTTTCGCAGTCAAAGCCATCGCCCAACGCACTGCCATTTCGGATTACGGGTCGCTCAAGACGGTGACCTTCGGTGATGAAAGCGCGGTGACCCCGAACCGGGCGGCCAGCGTCATTTCCATTCTGACGATCTTCTTGTTGTGGGGGATGTTCACCGGCTCGTCCTTGCTGCCGGGTTTTCTGCACGCCCCGGGCCCGTTCGAGGGCGAGGGCACGTTTGAATATACTGTGCAGGCCGGAGAAGAGCGCGACACCGCGACAGTCACCGTTCTGGTGCACCCCATCGACACGCCGACCGATGCCCCCGAGGTGGATGCCGGCGACGGGTGGGCCAAGAACGACTCGGTTGCCATTGGCATGTGGCGCTCCGGCCTTTTGCGGGTGGACCGCAACGACGAATTGGGCCGCGACGAGGGCGCCGAGGTGGTCGAAATCAACGGCGAACCGATCTCGCCCGGCGGCACTGTCGATGTCGGGTGGGGCACCGTCACCATCTCTGACAAGGGCACCCCCAACATCCTTCCCGACAAGGGCTGGCAGATGGAGCCGATCTGGCTGCCCTCTCCCGAAGCTGTGGTCGTCCGCATTGGCGAGATTGCAAACGAGGGCTTCCGCGGGTCAACCCTGTGGGAGCATCTGGGCTATTCCCTGTTCCGCGTCATCGTTGGCTTTTTCTTTGGTGCGCTGGTGGGTATTCCGCTGGGCTATGCCATGGGCCTGAGCAACTGGTTCCGCGGCTGGTTTGACCCCATCGTCGAATTCATGCGCCCTGTTCCACCGCTGGCATTGATCCCGCTGGTCATCATCTGGGCGGGCATTGGCGAAACCGGCAAGATCATCCTGCTGTTCCTTGCCGCCTTGTGGATCATGGCCATCGCGGCCCGGTCGGGTGTGAGTGGTGTGAAGATTTCCAAGGTCCATGCCGCCTATTCCCTTGGCGCCAGCAAGGCGCAGATCATGCGCTATGTGATCGTGCCAAACTCATTGCCCGAGATTTTCACCGGCGCCCGTGTGGCCATGGGGGTCTGCTGGGGCACGGTTGTGGCCGCCGAACTGGTCGCCGCCGAACAGGGCGCCGGCATGATGATCATGGTCGCGTCCAAGTTCCAGAACACGGACATCGTGATCATGGGCATCATCCTGATTGGCATTATCGGGTTTGGTATCGACATGCTGATGCGATATGCCGAAAGCCTTCTGGTTCCATGGAAAGGCAAAGGCTAGGAACCCTGCCAGGACACATCCAAAAGCGGCGCCTTCGGGCGCCGTTTTGCGTTTCAGGGATATCCCCAGACTGTCACAAAACATTCGCGTGACCGTAACAGTTCCGTTTCAAAACTGTCACACGCTGGACATGCGAGGGCCTTAGCCCGGCGGCAAGAACCGGGGGTATGACATGCTGGCAATCGAGCAGCTGACGAAGCGTTTTGGGGACAAGACGGCCGTAGACAAAGCAAGCTTTGTTGCGGAAAAACCTGCCATGATCGGCATCATTGGCCGGTCTGGTGCGGGCAAGTCCACGCTGTTGCGGATGATGAATCGCCTTGCCGAAGCCTCCGAGGGCTCGATCACTTACAAGGGCGAGGACGTCACCCACCTGAAGGGTGCGGCCAAGCGTGCTTGGCAGTCCCGCTGTGCGATGATTTTCCAGCAGTTCAACCTTGTCCCGCGCATGGACGTGGTCAGCAACGTGCTGCACGGCACGCTCAACCGCCGTTCGACGGTGACCACGATGTTCAACCTTTACCCGCAAGTGGACATCCACCGCGCCATCGAAATCCTTGACCGTCTGGGCATTGCCGAGCAGGCCCCGAAGCGTGCCGAGGCCTTGTCAGGCGGCCAGCAACAGCGCGTCGCCATCGCGCGCGCCCTGATGCAGGACCCCGACATCATTCTGGCGGATGAACCCATCGCCTCGCTTGACCCAATGAACGCCCAGATCGTGATGGAGGCCCTGCGCCGCATTCATGACGAGGACGGTCGCACCGTCATCTGCAACCTGCACACCCTCGACACCGCCCGCCGCTATTGCGACCGGGTGATCGGGATGCGTGACGGGCGCATCGTATTTGACGGGGTGCCTGACCAGCTGACCACGGGCGCGGCGCGCGACATCTACGGCGCAGGCGCTGATTTTTCCGAGGCTGCGACCTCGACCGAGATCGATACCCTGGACCGCCCCGAAGTGCGTGCGGCTGAGGCGTATATCTGAGCCCCTCAACCCAACCAACCAAAAAACCAAACCTACGGAGATAACCTCATGAAAAAGACTCTTGCCTTGGCTTTGGCCGCAACAACCGCGCTGAGCAGCGCCGCGTTCGCCCAGGAGATCAGCGAATTCCGCATCGGCATCCTTGGCGGTGAGAACGCGCAGGACCGTCTGACGGCCTATGGCTGCCTGCAGGACTACACCGCAGAAGCGCTGGGCGTTGACGTCAAACTGTTCGCCCCTGCGGACTATGCCGGTGTGATCCAGGGCCTTGTTGGCGGCACGCTGGACATGGCGTGGCTGGGTGCGTCGTCTTATGCCGCAACTTATCTGCAAAACCCCGACGCGGTTGAGCCTGTTCTGGTCAAGGTGAACCTTGACGGTTCCATCGGCTATCACTCCATCGGTTTTGCCCGCAAGGATGCCGGGATCGGTTCCATCGATGACATGGAAGGCAAGGTCTTTGGCTTTGGCGATCCAAACTCCACATCCGGCTACCTGATCCCCTCCATCGAGATTCCCCAGTACAAAGACGGCATCACCATGGAATCCGGTGACTACTTTGGCGAAGTCAAATTCACAGGTGGCCACGAGCAGACAATCGTTGCTGTGAACAACGGCGACATTGACGGCGGCGTGACATGGGCCGACGGTCAGGGCAACTGGGAAGACGGCTATAACTCCGGCGCGCTGCGTAAGGCGGTTGACGCTGGCCTCGTTGACATGAACGACCTTGTCCAGATCTGGAAATCTAACGTGATCCCGGAAGGCCCCATCGTTCTGCGCAAGGCCCTGCCTGATGATGTCAAAGCGACAATGACCGAACTGGTCGACGGCCTGCACGAGAAAGATCAGGACTGCGCCTACAACGTCGCGGCCGGTGAAACGCTCGGCTTCCAGCCTGTCACACATGAGACATACATCTCGGTTATCGAGGCGCGCAAAGCCAAGTCCAACTAAGATTTCAATACGATCTGCCGGGTCCCTTCTGGGGCCCGGTAATTCTTTGAGCCCGGCGCGGATCGGGCTCTGTTTTTTCCGGGGATGACATATGGCTGAGACGACGGCAGGACAGGTGGGCGACACGGTCGACACCATCCAGAGCGAGTACATGGCGCTGACGCGTCAGAAGCGTCTCTATTCCTTCATCCTGATGATCATCTTTGTCGCCCTGATGGTTGCGGGCTTTACCCTGGCCGGGGATCGCAATGCGGGATCGTTCTGGGGTGGTCTTGATAACTTCTTTGACTACCCGTCCGAACTGGTGCTGGAGGCCAGCCAGAAGCTGACCGAGTTGCCCGGCCATTTCGTGACCTTTTTCCCGGCCCTGATCGAGACGGTGAACATCGCTGCTGCCGCCACGCTGATCGGTGCAGTGGCTGCGATTTTCCTGTCGCTTTTGTCCACGCGGGGGCTGGCCCGCTATCCCCGTCTGATCCCGGTTTTTCGCCGCATCATGGATATCAGCCGCGCCATCCCCGAGATCGTGGTGGCACTGGTTCTGATCTTTATCCTTGGCGGTGGGCCGGTGCCCGCGATGATCGCCATTGCCATCCACACCGCGGGTGCGCTGGGCAAGCTGTTTTCCGAGGTGAACGAGAACGCTGATCTGAAACCTGTCGATGGTCTTGCCTCGGTCGGTGGCACGTGGGGTCAGCAGATGGCCATTGGTGTAGTGCCGCAGGTGGCGCCCAACTGGCTGTCATATGCGCTGCTGCGCTTTGAAATCAACGTGCGTGCCTCGGCCATCCTTGGCTTTGTGGGGGCGGGCGGTCTTGGCTATGAGCTCAAGAACGCGATTTCCTGGGGGCAGGGGCGTTATGACGAGGCCGCGGCCATCTTCCTGTTGCTGTTCGTCACCATCGTCATCATCGACCAAACGTCGAGCCATTACAGGGATCGCCTGACCCACGGCAGTGCCTCCGGGCGGAGGGCTGAGACATGAGCATGGTTGCGCTTGATACGCTGAAGGCGGACGCCGATGCGATGATGTCCCGCAAGCGGCTGGTCGCTTTTTCGATCCCGGTCGCCATTCTGGCCTATCTTACTTATGTCTTTTTCGCTTTCGGCGTGCCTGAACTGATCCAGAAGGCCAGTGCAGCCAACGCCCGCACGCTGGTGGCCGACATCTACAGCCACAAGGTCCATGTGGCGCGCGACAACCGCTCGGGCGCGGTCGAGGTCGCCATCGAAGGCGAGAACAAGGGCACCTATCCCGAAGGCGAGAGCCCCGACTGGGTGGCCTTGGGAGAAACCACGGTTATCGATCTCGGCGATGGTCACGTGGTGACCTACCTGCCTGAGAACAATGGCGTGACCTATGACGTGCCGGGCTATGGCCTGATGTCGTTCGAGGTGTCGCGCAGTCAGGGTGTGATCCAGTCCTATCCCACCGAAGAGATCCCCGAGTGGATCAATGCCTCCAAGAACCGTGTGGCCATCACGACGGATGCGGGGCGCTTGTCCATCACGCGCAATCGCACCGAGACGTTCCGCTATTTCGTCGGGTGGGAGTTGTTCTTTTTCACCCTCGACAGCCCTTATCACGGGATGGGGTTTGGCGAGGTTGTGGGCCGTGCCTTTGGCGGCGAGGCGAGCGCCATCGCCCATGATTTCTGGAACAACAAGATGTGGCGGCACGGCGATGTGGCCTGGGCCATTTTCGAGACGATCCTGATGGCGTTCCTTGGCACCATGGGCGGCGCGATTGTCGCCCTGCCGCTGGCTTTCATGGCGGCACGCAACTTTACGCCCTTTGTGGCGGTGCGCATGGCCACACGGCGGCTGTTTGACTTTATCCGCGGAGTGGATGCGCTGATCTGGACGATCATACTTTCGCGCGCCTTTGGTCTGGGTCCGCTCACGGGGGCGTTGGCCATCCTCATCACCGACGCGGGCACGTTCGGCAAGCTGTTCTCCGAAGCGCTCGAAAACGTGGACAAGAAGCAGATCGAAGGCATCCAGTCGACCGGAGCCAAGCCGATCCAGCGCTATCGGTTCGGTGTGATCCCTCAGATTACGCCGGTGCTGATTTCCCAGATTCTCTACTTCCTTGAATCTAACACCCGCTCTGCCACCATCATCGGCGCGATCACGGGTGGCGGGATCGGGTTGCTGTTGACCCAGGCCATAATCACCCAGAAGGACTGGGAAGAAGTCAGCTATTACATCCTGCTGGTCGTCCTGATGGTTATCGCGATGGACTGGTTCTCGGGCTGGCTGCGCGGCAAGCTGATCGGGCGGAGCGAAGACAAGCACTGATGGCACGGCTGACTGAGGATGTGTTCCTGCACCCCGACGTTGACCTGACCGAGGTCACGTTCGGGCGGTATGTAGAGATCGGGAAGGGGTCGCGGATATCGCATTCCACCTTTGGCGATTATTCCTATTGCGACCGCTATGCCGACATCGCCAACGCGACCATTGGCAAGTTTTCCAACATCGCGAGTTTCACGCGCATCGGGGCAACGGACCATCCGCTGGATACGGCCAGTTGCCATCATTTCCTCTACCGGTCGGCCGATTACTGGGACGATGCCGAGAATGACCCGGCCTTTTTCGCCCATCGTCTGTCGCGCCGTGCCCATATCGGCCACGACACGTGGCTGGGCCACGGCTGCATGATCAAGCCAGAGGTCACTGTCGGCGACGGAGCGGTGGTGGCCGCCGGCGCCGTGGTGACCCGCGATGTGGCCCCGTACACCATCGTGGCCGGCACCCCGGCCATGCCCCTGCGCGAACGCCAGCCTGTGGCCATCGCGGAACGCCTGATCGCGCTCGCGTGGTGGGACTGGGATCACGCGGCCTTGCGCAGCGCGCTGGACGATTTTCGTGCGATGAAGGCAGAAGCCTTTCTGGAAAAGTACGGCGGCTGACACCGCCAGCGCCGCCCTGACACCCGTTTGTCAAAGCGGCTGGCCGTCCTTGTGTCGTCTGCTTTGCCTGTACGCGCAGAAACTCCAATTTCGCACGGCGCGGTGACAGGCACGGGGGGCGCTGACGGCCCGACACAGGCAAGCGATGCATGCGTACAGCTTGTCGCGGTGCGCGATACCGATGCCCCTGACCTTGTCACACATGCTGTCATGGCCATCAAAAACGCGCGCCTCTACAGTCCTTGAAGGCAGTTTTGACGCGCTCCCGGTGGGAGAACGGACCCTGACAGGTGTACCCGCCTCGTCGAAGTGTTCGCGGTGCCCACCGACGCCGGAGACCCAATCCCACTTGTGTCCGACGCCGCACGGTGAATAAATCCCCCGCATGGAATGTTATCTGTTAGGGTGTTTTGACGCGCTGGTGTTTTGGCAACCCGCTCTTTTGACGAACGATCCGACTTCCGCATTTACGGAGCCTACATGACCTGCTTTTGCCCTCCTCGCACGGCAAGGCTGGCTTTGGGCATGGTCATCGGCCCAAGTGGCGCCATGCGAGGAGGGC
>JBCBDZ010000107.1:0-10755 GCA_038529225.1 Pseudomonadota bacterium
GCGCAGCCACCTGGCTGCGCACCGCAAGACCATGGGGATTGCAGCGCTCCTCTTTGGTCTTGGCTTTCTCATTGCGATCGTCGGACGGCAGACGACGCGCCAGATCGACCGGTATACCTTTGACATCGAATACCTCTACCCCGGCTTCAATCTGATCGTGGTGATTGTCGGTATCTTTGCGATCTCTCAGGCGCTGTTCCTGCTGACCGGCAAAGACGCCGACCCGCCCCAAGCCCGCTTGAAGGGCGGCTTGCTGCGCGGGTTTGGGGAACTCAACCAATTCAAACCTGTGGCCCTGATCAGCGCGGGCTATGGCACCATCATGGGGATCATCCCCGGCGTGGGCGAGTTCGTGGCGCAGTTCTTCAGCTACTCAACGGCGCGGGCCATGTCGCGGGAACCGGGCAAGTTCGGGCGGGGCGCTCCGGACGGCCTGATCGCTTCGGAGGCGTCCAACAACGCTGTGCCTGCTGCTGCCATGGTGCCCTTGCTGGCGCTGGGAGTGCCGGGTGAGGCGCTGACGGCGATGATGATGGTCGTCTTTTTTGATGCCGGTATCAAACCGGGGCCGGATATCTTTGACAACAACCCGGATTTCCTGTTCTCGCTGTTCTTTGCGCTCTTGATCATCAACGTGCTGGTGGTGATCACGCTGCTGATCTCGACCCGGCACATTGCGCGGATCATCTATATCCCGAACCGCCTGCTGGGTGCGTTTATCCTGATCCTCGCCTTTGTGGGTGTCTTTTCGATCCGCAATTCGTTCACCGATTGCATGTTTGCCGCCGGGTTCGGATTTCTCGGTTTCATCCTGCGTCGTCTGGACTGGCCGCTGGTGCCGATCGTTCTTGGGCTCGTTTTGGGATCAATCATGATCGAAAAACTGACAGCCGGGTCTGGTCAGATCAAAACCGTGGTGGATCTGGTCAACCGTCCTGTATCGGGCACCCTTTTTGTCGTCATCCTGATCGTCATCAGTGTCACGATTTTCACCAGCCTTCGCACCCGAAGGTTCGAACACTAACCAAAAGCAAAACAAACTCAGGGAGAGTGATTATGAAAAAGCTTTTGACTTCAGCGGCCTTTGCGCTTGCTGCCCTCACCGGCCCCGCGTTGGCCGAATACCCGACCGGACCCGTGCAGTTCATTGTGCCGTGGCCTCCCGGTGATTTTGAGGACATCCTGACGCGCATGATTGCTGCGGACATGGCTGAAGCGACTGGGCAACCGGCCTCTGTCGTGAACCGCCCCGGTGGCGGTGATGGCCCGTTTCCTGGTGCGCTTGAGGTGCTGGAGGCCCCGAGCGATGGCTCTGTCATCGGGTCCTTTGTGATCGGTGTGCCTGTGGTCGGCCCCAAGATCGACATCGGCATTGAAGAAGACAGCTTTGTCCCCGTTGGTATTTTTCTGACCTACCCGTTTGTTCTAGCGGCCTCCGGGGATGCACCCTATTCCAACATGGCGGAACTAGCGGAATACGCGCGGGACAATGACGTCGTGCTGGGCCATTTTGGTGCAGGCCTGACGCCCACGGCCGTGTCCATGGCGGCGGCAGTCAAGATGGATTTCGAGTTCGCTGATGACAGTGCCTTTGACCTTCTGGACTGCAACACGCTGTCTTCGGGCGACGCGGATGTGATCAACACCACGCTTGCACTGATCGAACCCTGTCTGGATGAGATCAACGTGTTGGGTAACATCGGTGAAAACCCGATTGCCAAGCTGGACGGGGTCGAGACCATCGCAGCCCAGTCCGGCGTCAACGATGTCGAGTTGTGGAACGGCCTGTTCGTGACCAAAGGCACGCCACAAGAGGTGATTGACACCATCGCCGAGGTGGCGGCCAAGACGATGGCTTCCGAAGCAGCTCAGACGTTGATGGCTGAAACCGGCGCTGCCGTTTACTGGCAGGGTCAGGAACAGGCACAGGCCCGGATCGAAGCGGATCGCGCCAAGTCGGCAGAGATCAACGAGATTCTGGGTCGCTAACCGCGCTCTGAACCAAGAACCCGCCCGGCTGCATAGCCGGGCAGCCCCCGACCGCCCCCCCGGGCGGGGGCTTCACCCCCACCCGCGGCCGGGGACTGCCCTTCGTATTCAGGGCCTGTCCTCGGGGATAAGATATACACAGTGACCCACCGCCTCAAACTCGGCATCCTGCAAGTGAACCACGACCGTTCGGTCGAGGTGGGCGATGCGTTCCCCGATGATGCGCACCGCTTCCGCGACCTGTTTGATGCACAAGATCAACGCTTTGCCTACCGGGTCTACATGACCATCGGGGGCGAGGTACCCCGCGATGTGGACGAACAGGATGCCTATCTGATCACCGGCTCTCCCCTCAGCGTGCTGGATGATCTGCCGTTCTTGCCGGCGCTTTACGACTTCATTCGCGCCTGTGATGCCGCAAAAAAACCGCTGCTTGGGGCGTGCTTTGGCCATCAGGCCATTGCCGTCGCTCTGGGCGGGCAGGTGTCGCGACAGGACTGGAATATCGGGATTGATCAGGTCGACATCACACAAACGCTGCCTTGGATGATGCCGGATGCGCCCATGCTGAACCTCTATCAGTTTCATCATGATGCCGTGACGCAACTGCCTGAGAACACGGTCCCATATGCCCGCTCGGCCAAGTGCGCTATTGCCGGATTTACCAAAGGCAGCCACATCTTTACCACCCAAGCGCACCCGGAATTCACCGACCCGTTCATGCGGTGCGTGCTGGGCTACACCCGCCCGATCCTGCCCCCGACCGAGATCGCCGAGACTGAGGCCACGCTGGACAAGCGCAACGATGGCCCGGTCTTTGGCCAATGGGCGACCCGCTTTTTCGGAGGGACACCATGAAAAATCTGGCCAGCCACGACAGCTTTGTCGACGGGGTGCCCCATGACACCTTTGCGCAGATGCGCTCCGAGGCTCCGGTCCATTGGACGCCGGAGTTTGGGGCTGACAAGGGCTTTTGGTCGCTGACCCGGTATGCTGACATCATGGCTGCGCAAAAGGAACCGACCACCTTTTCCAGCGCCCAAGGCATCCGGATCGAAGACCAGAGCCATGCGGAATACATGGCGCGCCGTACTTTTCAGGAGACCGACCCGCCGGAGCATTCGACCACGCGGCGCGTGGTCAACCCGGCTTTTGCCAAGCCGGTGATGGCCGGGTTCGAGCCCCTTATCCGAGAGCTTGCCAGCGCTATTGTGGATGAGGCGCTGCAACACACAGAATTTGACGGGATCGACCTGATCGCCAAACGTCTGCCGATGTTGATGCTGGGCCGCATCCTTGGTGTGCCAGATGCCGACCTCGACTGGCTGGTCGAGAGGGGCGATGCATTGATCGGCAACACGGACCCGGATTTTACGGAAACCGTGATCGACAAGGTCAACACGGATGCGTATGCGATGATGCCCTTCCGCTCGCCAGCGGGCGTAGAGTTGTATGACTATGCCGAAGAGATCCTAAATGGCGCGCGCAGCGTTGATGAGGACGGTATACTGGCCCGCGTGCTGCGCGCCGAAGGCGGCGCGGTGCAGGGGCAGGATTTCAAGAACTTTTTCTGCCTTTTGGTGGCCGCGGGCAATGACACCACACGCTATTCCATTGCCATGGCCCTGTGGTTGCTGACGCAGCAAAAGGACCTTCTGGGCCAGCTTCAGTCGGGTGCCGTATGGGACACTTGCGCGGATGAATTCATTCGCCTTGCCTCGCCCACCTTGCACTTTCGTCGCACCGCCACGCGCGACGTCGAGATGCACGGAGAGACCATCAGGGCAGGCGACAAGGTTCTAACGTGGTTTGTCTCGGGCAACCGGGACGAGAGCATGTTCGACAATCCGCACGCCGCCCAATTGGATCGCAGCCCGAACCGCCATATGGCCTTTGGTCAGGGTGGGCCGCATGTCTGCTTGGGCATGTGGCTGGCCAAGCTGGAACTGAAAGTCGTCTTGCAGGAACTTTGCCAACGCATCACCGGGCTGGAGGCGACCACTGCCCCCACCTGGACCCGTTCGAATTTCATCTGCGGGGTCAAATCGCTGACCCTGCGCCCAACTTTGAAGTGACGCCCATGACCCATCGCACCCGTGTTCTGTTTTGTGATCTTTTGAACCTGCCGCGTGGCAAGTACATCCCGTCCGACGTGGCATCTGGGGGCAAGGTTGGCTTTGCCCGCGGCGTGTTTGGCACCACGTTCGACCGCGATCTGATCCCGGTTCCGGGGGCAGGGGTGTTTGACGGTTTGCCGGATATGGAACTGGTGCTGGACGGTGCACGCCACCCGGATTGGCAGGCTGATACCGAGATTGCGCTGGGCACCTTGCATGCCCATGATGCCCCCTTTGGCTTGTGCGCGCGCGGGCGTTTGCAGGCGGCCGTGGCGGCATGGCAAGCGCGCGGACTGACGCCAAAAATTGGTTTGGAGTTAGAAGCTTACGTCTTTCAGCAGGACGCAGATGGTGTGTGGTCGCCCTATGATACGCCGGGCGCGTTTGTCTATGGCACCGGGCCGCAGAACGATCCGGCCGGGTTGATGAATGCGCTGTGGAGCACTGCCGCAGAGACGGGCCTGCGTATCGATTCAATGAATGGTGAATATGACAACGGGCAGTTCGAATTGACGCTGCAGTTTGATGATGCGGTGGCGGCCTGTGATGCGGCATTTCTGTTCAAGACCATGGCGCGCGAAGTTGCTGCGGGTCTGGGTCTGCTCTTGACCTTCCTGCCCAAGCCGATCCCGGATCGGGGTGGCTCGGGGATGCATATCAACTTCAGCTTCTCGGATGAAAGCGGGGCCAATGTGATCGCGCCGGATGGGGCGTTGTCCGACGTGGCAAAGAGCTGCATCGCGGGCATGATCCACCATCATGAGGGCCTTGCCGGGCTGCTTGCGATGACGGTGAACAGTTATGACCGGTTGGGGCCTGCGTCTATGGCCGGCTACTGGGCGAACTGGGCGGACGACCACCGGCTTGTGACCGTGCGGTCTTGCGTGGCGTCGCCCAAATCGGCGCGGCTCGAGCATCGGATGGCGGACTGTGCGACCAATCCCTATATCGCCGTTGCTGCGGTTTTGCAGGCCTCGTTGTTGGGGGTAGAGAATGGGTATGCCGTGCCTGACGCCGAGGATCTGGATGGGTTGGAAAACGTGCGGGCGACGCGCCATGTGCCGTCCGCTTTGGATCGCGCGCTTGAGGCTCTGGATGCGGACAAGCCATTGCGGATGGCTGTGGGAGAGGAGATCTGTGATGCGGTCATCTTCCTGAAACAGGACGAATGGAAGCGGTTGCGGGACAAATCCGTCGACGAGGTGCGCGACTTTTATTTGCCATTCGTCTGATCTGGCGAATTCGGTGCGATTAAGCCCGTATTCATAAAGGTTTACGCGCCGAATGCGGTGCCACAGCCTGTACACAACGCGTGCACAACCTGTGCACCGGACATGCGCCGAGCGGGACGGGTTAACGGATCGGGCGCCGGTCGGGGGCCGACGGCAACGGAGGCTCAGACGTCGTCCAGTTCCATTGTCCAGGGTGGATTGGCCCCTGCGCGTGACACGGTGATCGCGGCGGCGCGCGCTGCGGTGGTCAGCATGTGGTGCAGGGTGGAGTCTGACAGATCGGCAATGGCACCGGGGTGCAGCGCGCCTTCGCCGCGCAGCGCGGCAAGGCATCCGGCATTGAACGTGTCGCCAGCACCAACCGTGTCCACAACGGTCGCCTTTTGTGCAGGAACGTGCAGGTGCCGTCCGCTTTGCAGATAGGCGGTGGCCCCGTCACCCCCTTCGGTCAATAGGAACATTTTCGGCCCGCGCGCCAGGATCTCTTTGGCCTTGTCTTCCAGTGACGCCTCACCCGGGATCACCCAATTCAAATCGTCGTCTGACAGTTTGATGATGTCGGCCCGTGCGATCAGCGCGTTCAGGCGCGCACGGTAGCCTTCGTGATCAGAGACAAAGCTGGGGCGGATGTTCGGGTCTGCCATCACAAGCCGCCGCTCGGGCTGGGCCAGTGCGAGGGTGAGCAGACTGTCGGCCACGGGCGGGTTGCACAGGGATATGCCGCCAAAAAACATCGCTTCGATGTCCGACGGCACCGGGTCTATGTCGTCTGGCTGGATTTCGCGGGTTGCCGTGTCTTCGTCATAGAAGGTGTAGGTGGCCTGGCCCTCGTCCAGATGCACAAAGGCCAGCGTCGTGTTGCGCGCGCTGCGCACCGCATAGGCGGTCGAGACATGGCTGGCCGACATGTGTTCGGCAATCATCGCGCCGAAAGGGTCGGACGAGAGGCCCGTGATCAGCCCCGTCGTCACCCCCAACCGCCCCAACGCCACGGCCGTATTCAGAACGGCCCCTCCCACATGGGGCACATAGGCCCCGGACTCGTTCGGGATCATGTCGATCAGGGCTTCGCCGCAGCAGAGGATCATGTGGTGGTCTCCGTCCAGATAATGTCAGCCGGGGCCGACTTGGTCATGACTGTCGTGATATTCGGTACGTCGTTGGTGTCAATCCAGGCTTGCGCATCTGGTTTTTCGTGTTCGACCCAGCGGGTTTTTAGTCTTTCGATCAGCCGATCCATCGGAGGGTTCAACGCGATGGACAGCGTCCAGAAGTCGTGCAGCTGGGTCCACGGCGGCTGTTGCAGCAGCAGGTAGTTGCCTTCCACGACCACGGTTTTGCAAGAGGCAGGCACCCGACCGGCACCCGCAATCGCGATTTCGAGGCTGCGGTCAAA
Source organism: Pseudomonadota bacterium (assembly GCA_038529225.1). Classification (GTDB taxonomy): domain Bacteria; phylum Pseudomonadota; class Alphaproteobacteria; order Rhodobacterales; family Rhodobacteraceae; genus Tateyamaria. The sequence goes on from JBCBDZ010000107.1 coordinate 6,735, forward strand.
AATCGGGTAGATGACCGGATCAGGCGATTGCAAGGCCCTGATCATCCGTACGAAGCCGTATGCATCGAAAGTATGGGGCGCGCCCTTGCGGTTTTGCGTCCCGTCGATGTGCAGGAGCCGGTCATCTAGGTGGAAGCCGTCCATCGGGACGACGGCGTTTTCTTCGCCCTGTGCCGTCAGGCGCGCGGACAGCGCCTGCGCCACAGTGCTCTTGCCACTTGCGGGCGGGCCGGCGACTGCAACGAGACGCCGATGTGGGGAGGGTGCGCGCGCAAGAACCTGTGCGCAAACCTCGTCCAGCGTCATCTCAGGCAGCAATCTCGGGAACGGCGGCACCGGTCATGTAGGCCACGGCATCGGACATCGAATGTTCCTTGGGATCGATCACGCAAAGCCTGCGCCCCAGACGGTGTACGTGGATGCGGTCTGCGATCTCGAAGACGTGGGGCATGTTGTGGCTGATCAGGATGATCGGAATGCCGCGCGCGCGCACGTCCTGAATGAGTTCGAGCACCTTGCGGCTTTCCTTGACCCCCAGCGCGGCGGTGGGTTCGTCAAGGATCACCACCTTGGAGCCAAAGGCGGCTGCACGGGCCACCGCCACGCCTTGACGCTGGCCGCCCGACAGGGATTCGACGGCCTGATTGATGTTCTGGATCGTTGCTAGCCCCAGTTCAGACAGCTTTTCGCGGGCGAACTTTTCCATAGCTGGCTTGTCGAGCTGGCGAAACAGCGATCCCATGATCCCCGGTTTGCGCAATTCGCGTCCCATGAACATGTTGTCGGCGATCGACAGGGCCGGGGACATGGCCAGTTGCTGGTAGACCGTCTCGATGCCCTTCTCGCGTGCTTCAATGGGCGAGCGAAAGTTGATCTCGCGCCCTTCGAGCCAGACCTGGCCCTCGTCCGGGATGGTCGCCCCCGACACCGCCTTGATCATCGAGGACTTGCCCGCCCCGTTGTCCCCGATCACGGCGAGGATTTCGCCGGGCATCAGGTCAAAGTCTGCATGATCAAGTGCGGTGACTTTGCCGTAGCGTTTGACCAATCCGCGTGCTTTGAGAATGGGTTCCATTATGCTGCGACCTCTCTGATCTCAGCGGCTTTGCCGCGCACCCGGCAGGTGATGCTTGCAGCACCGACACGGCATTGATGCGTTGTATTTGCGTGTTGCAGTTCAAAATGCGCGTCAGTCATGCTGCGACCTCTCTGATCCATTGGTCCACGGCGACAGCAGCGATGATCAGCAACCCGATCAGCATAAACGTCCATTGCGGGTCAGCGCCCGCCATGCGCAGGCCCAGTTCGAACACACCCACGATGAGTGCGCCGAACAGTGCCCCGGCAATCGAACCGCGCCCGCCAAAGAGCGAGATGCCCCCGATCACCACGGCGGTGATGGCCTGAATGTTCCCGATCACACCCGTTGTCGCGGACGGAGAGATTGAGCCGAACCGCCCGATCATCACCCAGCCCGCCAGACCGCAGATGCATCCGGCGGCCATGTAGACGGACATATAGGTCTTGTGCACATCGACACCTGAAAGTTGCGCGGCCTCCGGGTCGTCTCCGACGGCATAGACGTGCCGCCCCCAGGCGGTCGAGCGCAATACATAGGCCAGCCCGATGAACAGCACGATCATCAGCAGGACGCCTAGGGTAAAGGTTGCCCCTCCGAATTGCAGCTTGGTTCCAAGGAATTGGAGGAATGAGGCCTCGGCCTCTATGTCCTGAGATCGGATCGTTTCGTTGGAAGAGTAGAGGTAGTTTGCTGCCAGCACGATCTGCCACATGCCAAGTGTGACGATGAAGGGCGGCAGCTTCATCCGGCTGACCAACCAGCCGCTGATGGCCCCCAGAGCGGTGCCTACGGTGATGCCGATGGCGACAGAGACCGCAGGCGGTATCCCGTAGCTGAACGTGGCCTTGCCCATGACGACGGTGCACAGGACCGCGATGGCCCCGACGCTCAGATCGATGCCTGCGGTCAGGATGATGAGTGTTTGGGCAGCGGCCAGAACGCCGACGATCTGCACCTGTTGCAGGATCAGCGTCAGAGCGAATGGCGAGAAAAACCGGGACCCGAGAAGTATCCCGAACAGGATCACCGAAAAGAGAAGCACAATGAGCGGCACGAGCGACGGCGTCTGGTGGAGCCTGTTTTGCACGCGACCCACCAGGCCGGTTCGGGTGTCTTCGAATTGGGCGATGGTTTCGTCTGCGCCGCTGACGGCTGCTTCGTGATTGTCAGAATGTGACATCGCTTTGCCTTTGCGCTGGGTGGGTTAGAAGTGGGAGCAGGCGCAAGGCCTGCTCCTTTCGTAGTGTCTGGCGCTTGTTTTGCGCTTCAGAGTAGGACCTTCGGGGCATCGCCCGTAAAATACTCAAACGCTCCACGGGAGCGTTTGCCCGGGGCCATTGGCCCCGAGTGCAGTATTTTACCCCCAGCAGCGGTCGGTGCCTTCGGCAACCGAGATGCTTTCAACGCCATCGACAGGTTGGTCTGTGACCAGCGAAACGCCAGTGTCAAAGAACGCCTTGCCTTCGGTCGCTTCAGGCTTGGTTCCGTCCTTGGCCCATGCGGCAATCGCTTCGATACCGAGGGAGGCCATGAGCAGCGGGTACTGCTGCGATGTGGCACCGATCACACCGTCGGCCACGTTCTGCACGCCGGGGCAGCCGCCGTCGACGGACACGATCAGCACGTCGTTTTCACGACCGATCGCCTTGAGCGCCTCATAGGCCCCAGCCGCGGCGGGTTCGTTGATGGTGTAGACCACGTTGATGAACGGATCCTTGGCCAAGAGGTTCTCCATCGCGCGACGGCCACCTTCTTCGTTGCCCGAGGTTACGTCGTTGCCGACGATGCGCGGATCATCTTCGTCACCCCATTTGTTCGGGTCTTTAACGTCGATACCAAAGCCGGTCAGGAAGCCTTGATCGCGCAGCACTCCGACCGTTGGCTGGCTGATGGCCAGATCGAGCATGGCGATCTTGGCGTCTGCCGCGGCATCGCCGAGGGTGGCCGCTGCCCATGCGCCGATCAGTTCACCTGCAAGGAAGTTGTCCGTCGCAAAGGTCATGTCAGCCGCATCGATGGGCTCAAGTGGCGTGTCGAGCGCGATGACCAGCAGGCCTGCGTCGCGCGCTTGCTGAACAACTGGGGTGATCGAGGATGTGTCGGATGCCGTCAGCAGAATCCCGTCGGCACCGTTCGCGATACAGGTTTCAATCGCCTGCACTTGTGTTTCGTGGTCGCCGTCCACTTTGCCGGCATAGGAATTCAGCGTGATGCCAAGCTCTTCGGCCTTGGCCGTCGCGCCTTCGCGCATTTTGACGAAGAACGGGTTGGTGTCCGTCTTGGTAATGAGGCAAGCAGATACGCCGTGGCCGTCAGCAAAGGCGGCACCCGCCATCGCGGTGAAGGCACAGGCTGTGCCGAGTAGAAGTTTTTTCATGATATCCTCCCAGATGATTGGTCACGCCGGGTGTCCGCCCGGCATTGACTGACCCAAGGGAAGCGCGATTCTCGTCACATGTCAATTAATAAATAAACTTGATTTAATAATTGGAATGAGTCTGAATATTGTGCAGGGAGACGACCTGCGATGACCTTGGATCACGTGCGCAGCCTGTCCGGTGGGATCAACCAGACCGGCGTGCGCGCCTATAACGAGCGACTGTTGCTGTCGATATTGCAGCGCAACGGGGCCTTGCCCGGGAGCGAGTTGGCGCGCCGTACGGGCCTGTCTCCACAAACGGCTTCTGTGATCCTGCGCAAGCTGGAACAGGACGGATTGCTGCGCAAAGGAGACCCGCTCAAAGGCCGCGTCGGAAAGCCCTCGGTCCCGTTCGCGCTGAACCCGGATGGCGTGTTTTCCCTTGGGCTCAAGGTCGGACGACGCAGCGCCGATTTGCTGGTTCTGGACCTTGCGGGCGTTGTGCGCCACCAGTTGCGCGACAGTTACGACTATCCCTTGCCCGATACTGTTTTCGGATTTTTGCGCGACGGATATTCCAG